>JAEDLP010000148.1 GCA_016295225.1 Oscillospiraceae bacterium
TGGGCAGCTTGTTCCAGGTGGTGCCGTTGATGGTCTCGTTCTCGCAGATGTAGACGTAGTCGGCGTTGTCGGGGATGTCCAGATCCGAGCAGTCGGGGATGTAGGAGAAGTTCTTGTCGGCGGAGGAGGCCACGATCTTCACCTCGCCGTACTTCTTGGCCTCGGCGATGGCCTTCTTGGACCAGGCGCCGGTCTCCACATAGCAGGCCACGCCGTTTTTCATCAGGTTCATGGGCACCATGGCGAACTGGACGGTGCCGCCGCCCTGGACGAACAGGACCTTGTAGTTGTCGGGAATGCCCATCAGCTTGCGGAGGTCGGCTTCGGCCTCGTCACGGATCTGCTGGAACACCTTGGAACGGTGGCTCATCTCCATGACGCACATACCGCTGCCGCGGTAGTTCATCATTTCGGCTGCGATCTCCTCCAGGACGGGCTCGGGCATCATGGCGGGTCCGGCGGAGAAGTTGTAGGTACGACCGTATTTCATAGCAAAATCCTCCATCTTTTCGTATTTGAACGGGCGTGGGTATCCCCAACGCCAGGGAAAAGGTCGCCCTTTTCCTCGATCTTGCTTTCAGTATACGACAGAGGAACGGGAGAATCAACCAATTCCCGAAATTTTCCGGTGCAAAAAAAATAACAATGGTCCTGACGAAAAAGCAGAGGCCTTCGTAATCGTTTTCCTGAAAAAGGAAAAGAAAGCCCTGGAGGGAATCGGAAAAACACAAGAAAAAACGCAAAATACTGTTGACAAGCAAAAAACAGTCTGGTATACTAACTGAGCAAAACAAAGAGGGCTGATTGCATCCGCCTCACCTCCAGCCAATGGGCAAAGAGGTTAACAACGTTGTTACCAGACTGCCGGTCCCGGCGGTTTGTTGTTGCGCGGATGCCATGTGGTGGTATCCGCGTTTTGTGATTTTTGGATGGAGGTGCTTCGACCATAGCTAAGTTAGTGCATGAACTGAATGAGGACATCCGCGACAAGGAGATCCGCCTGATCGGCTCCCAAGGCGAGCAGCTGGGCATCATGGCTCCCGCTGAGGCATTGAAGATCGCCGACGAACAGGGTCTGGACCTGGTCAAGATCTCACCCCAGGCTGTCCCCCCGGTCTGCAAGCTGATGAATTACGGCAAGTTCCGTTTCGAGCAGAGCAAGCGGGAGAAGGAAGCCAGAAAGAACCAGCATGTGGTGGAGATCAAGGAGATCCGCATGTCTCCCGGTATCGATGTTGGAGACTTCAACACGAAACTGAAGAATGCGCAGAAGTTCATTGCCGACGGCAACCGTGTCAAGGTCTCTGTCCGTTTCCGCGGTCGTGAAATGGCTCATACCGACATCGGCAGGGATCTGTTGGATAAGTTTGCCGAGCAGTGTGCCGAGACCGCCAGCCTGGACAAGGGCGCCAAGCTGGAGGGCCGGATGATGTCCATCTTCCTTTCTCCCAAGGGCGGGAAATAAGCAGTACGCCAGCAATCAGATTTTTCATTATACGGAAGGAGCTAACTACGATGCCTAAGCTGAAAACCCATAGCGGTGCCAAGAAGAGATTCAACCTCACCAAGACCGGCAAGGTCAAGCGCGCCAAGGCCTTCAAGAGCCACATCCTGACCAAGAAGGACACCAAGCGTACCCGTCGCCTGCGTGCCGGCGGCTATGCCGACGTCACCAACATGGACGCCGTCCGCAAGATGATCCCCTACAAGTAAGATACGAGACGTTTAGAATAGGAGGCTTATTAGAATGGCTAGAGTTAAGGGCGCGATGATGACGCGCAAGAGAAGAAATAAAGTGATGAAGATGGCCAAGGGCTATTGGGGCTCCCGCTCCAAGCACTTCCGCGTTGCCAACGAGGCAGTGATGAAGGCCCTGACCCAGGCTTATGCCGGCCGCCGCCTGAAGAAGCGTGACTTCCGCTCCCTGTGGATCACCCGCATCTCCGCTGCCTGCAAGCTGAACGGCATGAACTACTCCACCTTCATGCACGGCCTGAAGGTCGCCGGCATCGAGATCAACCGCAAGATGCTGGCTGAGCTGGCTGTCAACGACGCCGCCGCCTTCACCCAGCTGACTGAGATCGCCAAGAAGGCCTGATTTTGGCACATCAAAACAGCGTCCCGAGAGATCGGGGCGCTGTTTTTTCATAAAGAAAACCACTTGCCGGGCCGGGAAGCATCAGGAGAGATTTTGGGGGCAGTTTGTAGTCGTCTTTTTTTGCGACTATTTGTAAAATATACTTGATAAAATGACTTCTGTGAATTACAATGGCTTTGCAATCAAGAGAAAACAAAACACAGGAGGAACGATATATGAACCATTCTTTGGGATACAATCTTGGCATGCTGGCAGGGGTGCTGGTGGGCGTTCTGGTAGGTGTCGGCATCATAGCGCTGCTGTTCAAGCTGAAGGTCATGGATCTGACCTTTGACGAGCGGCAGGAGCGGGCCCGGGGACAGGCCTACAAATACGGCTTCTGGACCCTGCTGACCTGCCTGCTGCTGTACGGCTTTTCCGACATGGTCCTGGGCCGCTGGTGCGATGTCATCACCGGCGTCATGCTGTGCATCGCCGCGGCGCTGATGGTGTTTGCCTCCGTCTGCATCGTGAAGGATGCCTACCTGAGCCTGAAGGAGAAGCCCCGGGCGATCATGACGCTGCTCACGGTGGTTTCCGCTTTAAACCTGGGCATCGGCTTCATGAATTGGAAACATGGCCGGGTAGTGGAGGACGGTATTCTGACCTTCTCTGCAGTAAATGGCATTTGCGGCCTGGTGACGTTGGTCATCCTGGTGGTCTATGTGGTGAACTGCTTGCTGGCAAAGCAGGAGGCTGGGGAATGAAAAACCTACGCTTGAAATCCGCCCGGGCGGCCCTGGACATGAGCCAGCAGCAGCTGGCCGATGCGGTGGGCGTCTCCCGCCAGACCATCAACGCCAT
>JAEDLP010000034.1 GCA_016295225.1 Oscillospiraceae bacterium
ATATGGTCGGCGCAGTAGCAGTAGTAGCCGTTGCACCGGGAGCAGTACCGGAACTCCATCTGGGGGTCGGACACATCGGTCTTGCCGCAGACGGCGCACCGGTGGAGATAGTTTTCCTTGGTCTGGGTCTTGCGGTCATGGAAATTTACCACTTTAGGTCCTCCGTAGGAGGGTCCCCGGCGAGTTTGTGCCTTCCACTGGGCCTTGCGCTTCATCCCGGAGAAGAGATTACCGATATCGGAGGCGAAGAAGAGCAGATAGTTGAGGATGGCCACGATGGGGATGAGGGCCAGCGGGAACCGGCCGGCCAGCAGATACTGGATGACGGCGATGGCGAAGTAGGCCCCGTCGATCCATGCCAGCCACTTGGCCTTCACGGGGATGATGAAGAAGAGCAGGAACTGCAGGTCGGGGTACAGGGTGGCGAAGGCGAAGAACATGGACATGTTCACGTAGTACATGGACGCGCCCCCCGCCAGGAAGCCGATCAGGATGTTCAGCAGCACGCCGAAGAAGTAGAAGACGGTGAACTTGTTGGCCCCCCACTCCCGCTCCAGGGCAGTGCCGATGAAGTAATAGAAGTAGAGGGTGATCGCAAAGAAAAAGATGCCCTGGCTGCTGTAGGGCACAAAGATAAAGGTGACCAGACGCCAGATCTGACCGGAGAGGATGGCGGACGTGTTGAAGCTGAACAAACCCGAGCCAATGGCTCCCCCACCGATGCTGAACATATCCAGCAGATAGACCAGGACGTTGCCGATGACGATATACCGCATGAGACCAGGGATGCCCAGACGGGGATGTTTGTAGCAGAAGCGATCCAGCCACTGTTGCATGGCACGCAAAAGACATGACCTCCTTAAAAAACAATATATAAATGCAAGATATATTTTACCCGCTTTGGGCTGGGAAGTCTACACTAAACTGTGAACATTTCCAATTCTTTGGATTTCCAGCGGGATGGGGAAAATTCCTCTTGCCTTTTTGTGGGAATCGCCGTATAATCTAAAAAATGAATACGAGCGCGTTATCAAGAGTGGGTGAGAGAGTTAGCTCCATGACCCCACACCAACCTGCCCCGTGAGGCAAGGTGGTTCCGCTAACAGCGATAAGGGAGCGCCGCAGTCCTGCGTGCAAGGTTCCCTTGGGGAGCCTTTTTTTCTTGGAAAACTACCCCACTAAATTAGAAGGAAAAGGAAACGAACCTATGAGCATTGTGAAAGATATGTCCCTGGCCGAGTCCGGCCGGAGAAAGATCCAGTGGGTCCGGGATTTCATGCCCGCCCTGTCCCAGATCGAGGCCCGCTTCGAGAAGGAGCGGCCCTTTCAAGGCCTGCGGGTGGCGGTGTCCGTCCACCTGGAGGCCAAGACTGCCAACCTGGGCTATGTCCTGTCGAAAGGCGGCGCGGAGGTCTACCTGACCGGCTCCAACCCCCTGTCCACCCAGGACGACGTGGCCGCCGGCCTGGCCTCCCTGGGGGTGGAGACCTTTGGAATCTACGGAGCCTCTGCCGAGGAGTACGAGCACCATCTCACCGAGACCCTCAAGTGTCACCCCCACATCGTCATCGACGACGGCGGCGACCTGATCGACCTGCTGGGGGGCAAGTGTAAGGAATACGCCGACTGCCTCATGGGGGGCTGCGAGGAGACCACCACTGGCATCCTCCGCCTGAAGGCCCGGGAGAAGGAGGGCATCCTGCCCTGTCCCATGATGGCCGTCAACGACGCCAAGGCCAAGCACTACTACGACAACAAGTACGGCACCGGCCAGTCCGCCTGGGACGGCATCATGCACACCACCAACCTGGTGGTGGCCGGCAAGACCGTGGTGGTGGCCGGCTACGGCTGGTGCGGCAAGGGCGTGGCCATGCGGGCCGCCGGCATGGGGGCTAACGTGATCGTCACCGAGATCGACCCCTTCAAGGCTCTGGACGCCACCATGAACGGCTTCCGGGTGATGACCATGGACGACGCGGCCCCCCTGGGGGACATCTTCGTCACCGTCACCGGCTGCAAGGACGTGATCACCCCCCGCCACTTTGAGAAGATGAAGGACAACGTCCTGCTGGCCAACGCCGGCCACTTCGACTGTGAGGTGGCTGTGGCTGAGCTGCGGGCCATGTCCGTGGAGCAGAAGCTCCGCCGGGAGAACATCATCGGCTACACCCTGGCCGACGGCCGCACCCTGAACGTTCTGGCCGAGGGCCGTCTGGTGAACCTGGCCGCCGGCAACGGCCACCCCGCCGAGATTATGGATATGTCCTTCGCCGTCCAGGCCCTGGCCGCTGAGTGGCTGACCAAGCAGACCGGCCTGGAGAAGAAGGTCTACGCCATCCCCGACTCCATCGACGACGAGATCGGCCGGGCCAAGCTGGCCGCCCTGGGGCTGTCTATTGATACCCTGACCCCCGACCAGGAAGCTTACCTGAACAGCTGGAGCGTGTAAAACTGGTGTACCCCTTGGCGCTCCCTTTGGGAGAGCTGGCAGCGCGCAGCGCTGACTGAGAGGGCGGGTCACTACCGATGCGGGATCACGGGTGGTCTAGGCCCTTAACCAATTTGCCCTCTCCGCCTTCGCCCTTTGGTCTAATCCATCTCTCCCAGAGGGAGAGGTTGGGGGCTATACGGGACACCACCCATTTCTGCACCCATATTATATTTCTGGAGGATACGACAATGAGCCATCGTTTTTTTACTTCTGAGTCCGTTACAGAAGGACATCCCGATAAAATCTGCGACCAGATCTCCGACGCCGTCCTGGACGCCATTCTGGAGAAGGACCCCACCGGCCGCGTAGCCTGCGAGACCACCGCATCCACCGGCCTCATCCACATCATGGGTGAGATCAGCACCAACTGCTACGTGGATATTCCCAAGATTGCCCGTCAGGTGGTTCGGGAGATCGGCTATGACCGGGCCAAGTATGGCTTCGACTGTGACACCTGCGGCATCATCTCCAACATCGACGAGCAGAGCGCAGACATCGCCATGGGCGTGGACAAGTCTCTGGAAGCCAAGGAGGGCGGCGACACCGGCCTGGACAACGGCGCCGGCGACCAGGGCATGATGTTTGGCTACGCCTGCGACGAGACCCCTGAGCTGATGCCCCTGGCCATCTCCCTGGCCCACAAGATGGCGAAGCGGCTTACCGACGTCCGCAAGGAGGGCATGGTGGACTACCTGCGTCCCGACGGCAAGACCCAGGTCACCGTGGAGTACGACGAGAATAAGGTTCCCGTCCGGGTGGACACCGTGGTTCTCTCCACCCAGCACAGCCCCGACGTGACCCTGGATCAGATCCGCGAGGACATGATCGAGCTGGTCATCAAGCCCACCGTTCCCGCCGGGCTCATGGACGAGAACACCAAGATTTATGTGAACCCCACCGGCCGCTTTGTCATCGGTGGCCCTCAGGGGGATACCGGCCTCACCGGCCGCAAGATTATCGTGGATACCTACGGCGGTTCCGCTCCCCACGGCGGCGGCGCCTTCTCCGGCAAGGACCCCACCAAGGTGGACCGCTCTGCCGCTTACGCTGCCCGCTGGGTGGCCAAGACCGTGGTGGCCGCCGGCCTGGCCAAGCGCTGCCAGGTCCAGCTGGCCTACGCCATCGGCGTGGCACAGCCTGTCTCCATCCTGGTGGAGACCTTCGGCACCGGTATGGTCTCTGACGACGTCTTGGAACAGGCCGTTCGTAAGACCTTCGACCTGCGTCCCACTGCTATTATCCGGGATCTGGAGCTCCAGAAGCCCATCTACCGGAAGCTGGCAGCCTACGGCCACATGGGCCGGGAGGATCTGGGGGTCCTGTGGGAGAAGACCGACCGTGCTGAGCAGCTGAAAGCTGCCTGCGCTCCTTTTTCTTGAAAGAAAAAGGAGGCAAAAAGAACTTTGATTTCGCTTCCATAGCTGATGATTGCTGAAGGTTTTCGCACGGTGACGGAAGCGATTGCGATTAACGAACGAACGTAAAGGAGGATTCGACATGCCGGAAATTTCGGTTATCGTGCCCGTGTACCGGGCAGAAGCCTTTTTGCGTAAATGCACCGAATCCATTTTGAGCCAGACCTTTGCAGATCTGGAACTCCTTCTGGTGGAGGACGGCTCCCCGGACAAGAGCGGCGCCCTCTGCGACACCATCGCCGGGGAGGACCCCCGGGTGCGGGTCTTCCACAAGGAGAACGGTGGGGTCAGCTCCGCCCGAAACCTGGGGATGGAGCAGGCCCGGGGGAAGTACATCGCCTTCGCCGACGCCGACGACTGGCTGCCCCCCGACGCCCTGGCTCTGATGCACGCCGCTATGGTGAAGAACGGGGCGGACACCGTGGGCGGCTCCCACAACCGGGTGGAGGTGGACGGCCGCAGCGAGCCCGAACCCGGGGCCATGCCTGCCGGGATCTACGGCCCGGAGGAAGTCCGCGCGGGTATCATCGACCGCCTGCTGGGGGAGCGCATGGGCAAGCCCGGCGAGGTTTTGAACGGATTTATCTGGCGATTTCTGTTCTCCAAGGATATCATTTGGGAGAAGCACATCACCTTCGCCGGGGCCTATCTGGAGGACGAGCTTTTCCTCTTGGAGTACTTCTGCTATGCCAAAAAGCTGGCCATGATCGACGAGCCGGTGTACTATTATCTCCAGAACCCTGTGTCGGTCACCCGCCGGTATCTGCCCGACTATATCCACACCTTCGAGCGGTTCATGGCGGCCAAGATTGCCCTGGCGGAGAAGCACGGCCTGGGGGACAATCTGCCCCACTGGAAGGAGAACTCCAACTGGGCCGGTCTGCTTATCGCCATCGGCAACGAGTTCGCCGCCAGTAACCCGGCTCCCCTGGCCAAGAAGCGCCGGAAGGTCAAGGAATTCTGCGCCCGGGCCGAAATGGCCGAGGCCATCCAGGCCATCCAGCCCCAGGGCCTGGGCCGCAACAAGCAGATGGTGGCCGACCTGGTGTGCAAGAAGCGTTTCTTTGTGCTCTCCATGCTTTACTGGTATAAAAACAGAAACCATTAACCATTCCTATCCCAAAGAAAGGAGGGATCGCCTGTGGAAACGGTAAACAGCAGCGTCCTCTGCCGGTTTTTTGCCCCCCTTTGGCGGAAGCTGGCGGACTGGTATGAAGACAGCCTTCTGGCCGTCGTCATCCGAGGCATTGCCGCCGGCATCAAGAACTGGTGTGCCGGCAGCGGGATCATCCGATTTGCGGCCCGGGAAGGGGTTCTCTCCCGGTCCTGGGAGGACAGCCTCCTCTGCCGCGGCCTTACCTTCCTCCTCAATATCCCAACCAAGATCCTCCAGTGGATCTACAGCAAGGGCAAGGCCGCCTTTGACGGCAGTTTCTTTGTCCAGCTGGCCTTCAGCGCCCTGGAAAACCTGCCCCTCCTGGTGGGCTGGCTCATGCTCCTCTTCCTGGTCATCCCCTACGAGAAGTGGAGCAACGGGTACAGCTTTGCCGGCTTCGTTCTGTGTTTTGTCCTGTCTCTCTTCGCAGGCATGCGGAAAAAGGGCTGGAAGCTGGATCTGGACGCCCTGGGTCCCTGGCTGGCGGCCTTCGGCGGGGCGGTCCTCCTGGCCTGGCCCCTGTCGGCCTACCCGGACCTGTCCTATCGCTTTTTGAAGTATTACGGGGCCTGCATCCTCTGCGTCATCGTCATTGTGAGCACCGTGGAGCGGAGAGAGCACCTGATGCGCCTGGCGGGGATCTCCTCTGTGGCCCTCATCGTCATGTCCGCGTACGGGTTTTACCAGCGGGCCAGCGGCATCGAGGTGAACCCATCCTACGTGGACGTGACCCTGGAGCTGAACAAGAACATGCCCGGCCGTGTCTTTTCCTTTTTTGAGAATCCCAACGCCTTTGGCGAGGTCCTCCTACTGCTCATCCCCGTGGCCGTTGCCCTGATGCTGGGCAGCAAGGGCTGGGGCGGCCGGTTCCTGGGCTTCTTTGCCGCCGCCGTGGGCTGCGTGGCCATCATTATGACCTACTCCCGGGCCAGCTGGATCGGCCTGTTCTTTGCCGCTGCCCTCTTTGTGCTGCTGTGGAACCGGAAGATCATCCCGGCCTGCATCCTTCTGGTCTTTGCGGCCATTCCGTTCCTGCCGGAGAGCATTTTCAACCGGATTCTGACCATCTTCGACTCCTCGGACAGTTCCACCAGCAGCCGCTTCCCCCTGTACTACGCTGCCGGTGAGTTCCTGACCCGGCGGCCCATCCTGGGAGCCGGTCTGGGTTCCGACGCGGTCCGGCAGGCCATCAGCGACCTGAACCTCTTCCACGGCCACGACAAGTTCGTCCACTGTCACAACATCTACCTCCAGGTCTGGTGCGAGACCGGCCTGCTGGGTCTGATTACCTTCGTGGGGGGGATCTTCTGGACGGCCAAGAAGGGGGCCAAGGCGGTTCTGAAAGCCGCATGTGACCCTTCGGTCCGCATGATCATCCTGGGGGGGATCACCGCCCTGATGGGCACCATGCTCTGCGGCATGGCCGACTATATCTGGAACTATCCCCGGGTCATGTTGATCTTCTGGTTCGTCTGCGCCCTGGCCCTGGCGGGCATTCGTCTGGCCGCCCGGGAGGAGTCGGAAGGACTGGACCGGCCCTAAGGAGGGAGTCCCATGAAACTGAGCACCCTTTGGAAAGAAAAAACAGTGACCTTGTCCTTTGAGGCCTTTCCGCCCAAAAAGGACAGCGATTTTGATTCCGTGCGCTTTGCGGTGGAGCAGATTGCCGAGCTGAAACCCGACTTTATGAGCGTGACCTACGGGGCCGGCGGCGGCACCTCGGCCTATACGGCGGAGATCGCCCGGATCGTCCAGACGGGCCACGGGGTTCCCGCCCTGGCTCATCTGACCTGCGTGTCCTCCAACCGGGACCGCATCCACCAGGAGCTGGAGCATTTGAAGGCTGCCGGCATCGAGAATATCCTGGCCCTCCGGGGGGACTACCCCGAGGGCTATGACCCCGCCGCCCCCCGGGACTACCGCTACGCGGCCGACCTGGTCAGGGAGATCAAGGCCTACGGCGGCTTCTGCATCGGTGCGGCCTGCTATCCCGAGGGGCACACCGAGTGCCGGAGCCAGGAGGAGGATCTCCTCCACCTGAAGGAGAAGGTGGACTGCGGGGTGGATTTCCTCACCACCCAGATGTTTTTTGACAACAGCGCCCTGTACAGCTTCCTGTTCCGGGCCCAGCGGGTGGGGATCGATCTGCCGGTGCTGGCGGGCATCATGCCGGTGACCAACGCCGCCCAGATAACCCGCATCCTGTCTCTGTCGGGAACCACCCTGCCCACCCGGTTTCGGATGATCCTGGACAAGTTCCGGGATCGGCCCGACGCCATGAAGCAGGCGGGGATTGTCTACGCCGCCGAGCAGATCGTGGATCTGGTGGCCAACGGCATCCGGGGCATCCACGTGTACACCATGAACAAGCCCGACGTGGCCGCCAGGCTGCGGGACAATCTCTCCGAGGTGCTGGGACGATGATGGAACTGGATTGCCGGGAAATTTCCCGTTACTTAGGATATAGAGGCGCACTCTTGTCGCCGGAGGTGGCGGCCTATGCCGACACCTGCACGTCGGAGCTGGAGCGGACAGTCGTACCCCGGATCATCGGGCGGCGGCTGTCCCTTGCGCATTTGATCGGAGAAAGCCGGGATCTGGCCCACCACCTGCGCCACTGCCGGGAGGGGTTCCTCTACGCTGTGACGCTGGGGGCCGAGACCGACCGCCTCCTGCGCCGGTGGAGCGCCCAGTCCATGGCCAAGGCCGCCGTGGGTCAGGCGGTATGCGCCGTCTGGCTGGATCAGCTCTGCGCCGACCACTGCCGGGAACTCCAGAAGGGCCTGGGCGAGGGGGAGTACCTGACCCCGCCGTTCAGCCCCGGTTACGGGGACTGGGATCTGTCCTGTCAGGGGCAGGTTCTGGCTCTGCTGGAGGCCCCCAAGCGCATCGGCCTGACCATCACCGCCGCCGGGATGCTGGTGCCGGAGAAGTCCATCACCGCCGTGGTGGGCATCAGCCACCGGGAGGAGGAGCTCTGCGGCCAAAAGTGCATGCGCTGTCAGAAAAAAGACTGCCCCTTCCGGGCAGGAGAAGTGATATCAAAGGATTGAAAGGGGAGCTGTCCCATGAAAACCATACTGGAAGCCATCAAAGAACGCCGCCTCTATCTGGATGGTGGGCTGGGGAGTATGCTCCAGGCCGCCGGCTTGCCCGAGGGACTGCTCCCTGACCTGTGGAGCATCCAGAATCCCGAGGCCGTGCAGGACGTCCACCGCCAGTACCTGGAGGCCGGCTGCCGCCTGATCACCACCAATACCTTTGGCACCAATCCCCAGAAGCTGGCCCCCTATGGGGTCACCTGCGGGGAGGTCATGGCCGCCGCTGTGGCCAACGTCCGGGCTGCCATGGACCAGACCGGGGTGACCGACGGCTACGTGATGGCCGACATCGGCCCCACAGGCAAGCTGCTGAAGCCTTACGGCGATCTGGACTTTGAGGACGCGGTCTCCCTCTTTGCCGAGAGTATCCGGGGGGCCGCCCAGGCCGGGGCCGACGCCATTCTCATCGAGACCATGAGCGACCTGTATGAGATGAAGGCCGCCGTGGTGGCCGCCAAGGAGAACTGCGATCTGCCCATCTTTGCCAGTCTGATCTTCGACGCCACCGGCAAGCTTCTCACCGGCGGCTCTCCCCGGGCCACCGTGGCTCTGCTGGAGGGCCTGGGGGTGGACGTCTTCGGCATCAACTGCGGCCTGGGTCCCAAGGAGATGGCCCCCGTCTTTGAGGCCTTCTGGGCGGATTCCTCCACCCCACTGCTCCTGCAGCCTAACGCCGGCCTGCCCCGGAGCGAGGGGGGCAAGGCGGTCTACGACGTGGATCCCGCCGACTACGCCCGGCAGATGCGCCCCCTGGCCCCCATGGCCACGGTCATGGGCGGCTGCTGCGGCACCACCCCCGCCCACCTGAAGGCCCTGATCGACGCCACCCGGGACGTTCCTTTGCCCCAGGTCACCCGGAAGGACGTGTGCCTCATCTCCTCCTACTGCCAGGCGGTGGCCCTGGACGGCAAGACCCCCGTAGTCATCGGCGAGCGGATCAACCCCACCGGCAAGAAGAAGCTCCAGGCCGCCCTGCGGGAGGGGGATACCGGCTACGTGCTCAACGAGGCCCTCACCCAGGAAGAGGCCGGTTCCCACATTCTGGACGTGAACGTGGGCCTGCCCGGCCTGGATGAGCCGGAGGTTCTCACCCGGACCATGGAGGCCATCCAGGAGGTCACCGCCCTGCCCTTACAGCTGGATACCTCCAACCCCGAGGCCATGGAGCGGGCTTTGCGCCGGTACAACGGCAAGGCCCTGGTGAACTCGGTCAACGGTAAGGAGGAGAGCCTCAATACCATCCTGCCCCTGGTGAAAAAATACGGCGGCGGCCTGGTCTGCCTGACCCTGGACGACGACGGCATCCCCGAGACCGTGGAGGGCCGGGTGGCCATCGCCGAGAAAATCATCCGACGGGCGGAGGAGCTGGGCATCCCCCGGCGGGAACTGCTGGTGGACGGCCTGACCATGCCCGTCAGCGCCGGGGGCGAGAACGCCAACGTGACCCTGGGAACCCTCAAAGCCGCCAAGACCATGGGGGTCAAGACTGCCCTGGGGGTCTCTAACGTGTCCTTCGGCCTGCCTAAGCGGGAGCTGCTGAACCAGGCCTTCTTCACCATGGCCCTCCAGAGCGGTCTGGACGGGGCCATCATCAACCCCAAGAGCGAGCCCATGATGGGGGCCTATCGGGCCTACTGCGCCCTGACCGGTCTGGATGACCAGTGCCAGACCTATATGGAGGCCTTCCGGGATGCGGCCCCTGCCGCTCCCGCCCCCAAGGCAGTCGGCGGGGAGGTGACACTCCATCAGGCGGTGTGCAAAGGCCTGAAGGAGGCGGCCGCTGCCCAGGCCAAGGCCCAGGCGGACTCTGGCCGGGAGATTCTGGACATCATCAACGGGGAGCTGGTCCCCGCCCTGGACGAGGTGGGCAAGGGCTTTGAAAAGGGGACTCTCTTCCTGCCCCAGCTCCTTATGAGCGCCGAGGCCGCCAAGGAGGCCTTCCAGGTGCTGAAGGACTACCTGCCTCCGGCGGAGAACGCCGGGGAGCCCCAGATCATCCTGGCCACCGTCAAGGGGGACATCCACGACATCGGCAAGAACATCGTAAAAGTCCTGCTGGAGAGCTACCGCTTCCGGGTTCTGGACCTGGGCAAGGATGTGGCCCCTGAGACCATTGTGGAGACCGCCCGGGAGAAGCAGATCCCCCTGGTGGGCCTGTCCGCCCTGATGACCACCACGGCCCCCTACATGGAGGAGACCATCCGACAGATTCGGGCCGCCGGGCTGCCCTGCAAAATCGTGGTGGGGGGCGCGGTCATCACCCAGGATTACGCCGACAGCATCGGAGCCGACCACTACGCCCACGACGCCATGGAGACCGTCCACTACGCCCAGACCCTGTTGGATGTCTAAAGCGCCCAATGTCCTCTCGGATTTTGCAAAAAAAATGATGTTTTCGTCAAAATTTTCTAAAGAAATAATTGACAGTGAAATGAACTAGTGCTACCATAAATCCACGCAAGGGACCGATTGCCCCGGTCCCTTGCGTTATTTTTTGAGAGAGGACAGTGTAAGCAAATGAAAACCAACAGAAATGTCGGGATGCTGATCGTCTTTCTGCTCATCACGATTGCGATGGCAGCAGCCTTCTTCCCGTCGGTCAACCACAATGTAGCGGAGGGTATGGCCTCCATCACCGCCATTGACATGGATAGTCTTGACGGCGCAACGAGAACCATTTTTGACTCCATTACCTACGCCAGATCCATCCATATTCTGGCCATGCTCCTGCTGGGCTTCGGATTCCTGATGACCTTCCTGCGGGGGCATGAGTTCACCTCCCTGACTGCCACCTTCCTGGCGGTGAGCATTTCCATCCCCGTGTATATGATTGTGAAGAGCTTCCTCCCCGGGGAGTTCGAAGTTATGCACATCAACGGCTTCCTCTTTGCTGAGTTCGCTGCGGCCAGCCTGCTCATCTGCATGGGTGCCGTGCTGGGCCGTCTGAAGATGGACCAGTACTTCGTGCTGGGCATCCTCTTCACCATCGCCTATATCTTCAATGAGTGGCTCCTGCTGGAGAGCGGGATTTTCCAGGGTTTCCTGGACACCGGCGGCTCCGTGGCCATCCACGCCTTCGGCGCCTACTTCGGCCTGGGCGTTGTGGCCATGACCGATAAGAAGTTCGCAGGCAAGCCCGCGCCCCAGATGGACAAGATCAGCAACGAGTTCTGCCTGCTGGGCAGCATGGTCCTGTGGGTTTTCTGGCCCTCCTTCACCAGCTCCGTGGTGGCCCCTGAACTGGGCTACTCCACCGTGCTGAACACTGTGCTGGCCCTGTGCGGCTCCACCTTGGCCACCTTTATCTTTAGTAAGCTCATCCGCGGCAAGGTGGAGATTGAGGACATCGCCAACGCGGCTCTGGCTGGCGGCGTCTGCATCGGTTCCACCTGCTCCACCGCCAACCCCGGCTTCTCCATGGTCATCGGCATCTGCGCCGGTATCCTGAGCACCCTGGGCTTCGCGGTCATCGCCCCCAAGGTCTGTAGGCTCATCCGGGGCACCGATACCTGCGGCGTCCATAACCTCCACGGCATGCCCGGCCTGCTGGGCGGCCTGTTCGCCATCGCCATCACCGGCAACGTGGGCGTCCAGGTGGGGGCTGTGGTGTGCACCGTGGTGGTGGGCCTGGTTCTGGGACGGATCTGCGGCGCCATCCTGGGTCTCTTCGGCACCAAGGAGGACACCTACGGCGACGAGGACGACTTCATTCTGGAAGAATAAAAATCTTGACAACATGTGCTGCAAGGGCCGCCGGGAGACCGGCGGCCCTTTTCTGTCGTCCCTGCCGCCCTGTTTCAATTACCCGTTGCAAAACCGCCATGGAATTGCTATAATAAATTGAATTATATTCTTTTATAAGGGGGAGAGCGGCTTGCGGTTGAAATCACTGGAACTCCAGGGGTTCAAGTCCTTTCCGGACAAGACCGTGCTCTCCTTTGACCACCCCCTCACCGCCATCGTGGGGCCCAACGGCAGCGGCAAGTCCAACATCTCCGACGCCATCCGCTGGGTCCTGGGGGAGCAGTCAGTCCGGCAGCTCCGGGGCGGCAGGATGGAGGACGTGATCTTCGGGGGCGCCCAGGGGCGGCAGCGCCAGGGCTTTGCCCAGGTCTCCCTGACCCTGGACGGCTGCGCCGGTCTCCTGCCCGATGGGGAGGAGGAGGTCACCGTCACCCGCCGGTATTATCGGTCCGGGGAGAGCGAATACTACCTGAACCGGCGGCAGGTCCGCCTGCGGGATGTGAACGAGCTCTTCATGGACACCGGTCTGGGCCAGGAGGGCTACGCCCTCATCGGTCAGGGCAGGATCGACGAGATCCTGTCGGCCAAGAGCACCCAGCGGCGGGAAATTTTCGAGGAGGCGGCCGGGATCTCCCACTGCCGCCACCAGAAGGAGGAGACCCAGCGGAAGCTGGAGCGCACCCAGGAAAACCTCCTGCGCATCGCCGATAAACTGGAGGAGCTGGAGCTCCAGCGCACCCCTCTGAAAGCCCAGGCGGAAAAGGCCCGGACATATCGGAAACTCCGGGAGGAACTGCAGGTGCTGGAGATCTCCCTGTGGATGGATCAGCTGGAGGAGCAGCGGGCCAAGACCCACCAGCTCCGGCGAGATCACGAGGCCTCCCTCCGGGATCTGGATCGGTGCACCCGGGAGGCCGACGAACTGTACGCCCAGTCGGAGAAACACCTGCTTCAGCTCCAGGATCTGGAAGCCCAGGGGGAGACCCTTCGGACCCAGCTCAGTCAAACCGAATCCGATCTGCGTGCCGGGCAGCAGCGCATGGCCCTGCTCCGGGGACGCATCCAACATAACCAGTCCAGCTCCCACCGCCTGCGGGGGGAGCTGGCAGAGAAAAGCGCCCGCCAGGCGGGAGCCGAGGCACATCTGGTCAGCCAGAAGGCCCGTCACGCCGAACTCCGGGCGCAGGCCGCAGCCTGCCGGGAGAAACTGGCCCAGGCCAAGGAGGAACTGGACCGGATCCAGGCCCAGAGACGGCAGGCTCAGACCAGCCGGGAGGAGGCCCTCCGCCGGGGGAAAGACGACCTTTCCCGCTGCCGCCAGCAGGAAAAGCAGGCCGAAGAGGCCTGGATGGCCCAGCGCATGGAGGAACACGCTTTGGGTTCCCGGGTTAGGCTGCTGGCGGAAATGGCTGACGTCTACGAGGGCTACACCAAGGGGGTCAAGACCGCCATGGGAGCAGCCCGGCAAGGAACCCTCACCGGGGTTCTCGGCCCCGTGGGCGAGCTGTTTCACGTGCCGGCCCGGTACGCCCTGGCCCTGGAGACCGCCCTGGGCGGCGCCATGCAGAACCTTCTGGTGGAGGACGAGCAGGCGGGCAAAGCCGTTTTGCAGTTGGTGAAACGGCGGGACGGCGGACGGATCACCTGTCTGCCCCTGACTGCCCTGCGGCCCAGCATCCTGCGGGAAGAGGGCCTTGAGAAGGAACCGGGGGTTCTGGCCGTGGCAGCCGATCTGGTGGACTGCGGCGAGCAGTGCCGTCCGGCGGTTCAATCCCTGCTGGGGCGGACTGTGGTGGTGGATCACTTGGACCACGGTGTTCGCCTGGCCAAGAGCCGAAACTACCGATTCCCGGTGGTCACCCTGGACGGGGAAATTTTGCGCCCCGGCGGCTCCATGACCGGCGGTTCCGTGAACCGCAGGGGGGGCATCCTCTCCCGGGCAGCCGAAGGGAAGGAGGCCAGGGAGAAACTCGCCCAGGCCCGCGCCGAGCTGTGCCGCCGGGAGGAGGCCTTGGAACAGGCCCGGTCGGCCACCCGGAAAGCAGCGGCGGAGTTGGAAGCCCTCCAAACCCAGGCGGCGTCCCACAACCTGGACGAGACCCAGAGCCGACAGGAGGGGGCCGTGGCCGCCCTCCGGGAGAAACTGGCCGCCCTGGAGGCCGAGCTTCGGGCCTTTGAACCCCTGCTGGCCCAACTTACCAGCCAGCGGACCGAGGCTGAGGCGGACAAGGCCCGGCAGGAAGCCCTGCTGGCCGGCTATGACCGGGAAAACGAGACTCTGGAACAGGAGATCGCCGACCTGGAAACCGAAGACAGCCGTTTGGCGGAGGAAAAGGCCGCGCTGGACAGCCAACTGCGCCGCCTCACCACGGAAAAGCTCCGGTTGGAGCGGGAGCGCACCCAACTGGACCGCCAGGCCAGAGGGCAGAACGACCTCCAGCTCCGGCTCCAGCGGGCCTCCGACGCCCTGGAACAGAAGCGGCTCCAGGCATCCATGGAGGAGTCCCGCCTGCTGGACAAGCTGTGGGATACCTACGCCATGACCCATCAGGGGGCCCAGGCGGTGCGGATTCCCATCGAGAGCCTGTCCAAAGCCACCCGCCGGGTGGGCCAGCTGGGCGACACTATCCGGGCCTTGGGTTCCGTGAACCTGGGGGCCGAGGAGGAGTTCCAGCGGGTGGAGGAGCGCTACACCTATCTGAACGATCAAAAGACCGACGTGGAGACCGCCCGGCGGGAGCTGGAAGGGGTCATCGACGGCATCACCGACGAGATGGAGGAGATCTTCCTCCGGGAGTTTACCAGGATTCAGGGGGCCTTTGCCCAGACCTTCGCCGACCTCTTCGGGGGCGGCCAGGGGTCTCTGTCTCTGGAGGATGAGAAGGACGTGCTGAATTGCGGCATTGAAATTCGGGTCCAGCCCCCGGGTAAGACCCTGCGGACCCTCAGCCTTCTCTCCGGCGGCGAGCGGTCCCTGGTGGCCATCGCCCTGTATTTCGCCATTCTCAAGGTCCATCCCACCCCCTTCTGCGTGGTGGACGAGATCGAGGCCGCCCTGGACGAGGCCAACGGCGCCCGGTTCATCCGCTATCTGCGGGACATGGGCCGGGAAACCCAGTTTATTTTCATTACCCACCGCCGGGAGACCATGGAGGCTGCCGACCTGCTCTACGGGGTCACCATGGAGCGGCAGGGGGTCAGCAAGGTACTGAAATTGGATTTCAAGCAGGCGGAAGCCCTGCTACATACATAAAACAGGAACAACAGGAGGAACACCCTATGGGACTGTTCGATAAAATCAAGAAGTTAAGCGTTTTCTCCGGCCTGTTCTCCGTGGACGAGGACTTTTTTGAAGAACTGGAGGAGAACCTGATCCTGTCCGACATGGGCATGGACACCACCATGGAGGCCGTGGAGGAGCTGCGGAGCCGGGTGAAGGAGCGTAAGATCAAGGAACCCGAGGAGGTGAAGTCCTGCCTGCGGGAAATCTTGGTGGAGATGCTGGACGTGGGCGACACCGGTCTGGATCTGTCCGGCAAGCCCGCCGTGATCCTGATGATCGGCGTCAACGGCGTGGGCAAGACCACCACCATTGGTAAGCTGGCCAACCGCCTGAAAAACGACGGGAACCGGGTCCTGCTGGCCGCCGGGGACACCTTCCGGGCCGCCGCTTCCGACCAGCTGAGCATCTGGGCCGACCGGGCCAAGGTGGACATCATCAAGCACGGAGAGGGTTCCGACCCCGCCGCCGTGGTTTTCGACGCCATGAACGCCGCCCGGGCCAGAAAGGCCGACGTGGTTCTGGTGGACACCGCCGGCCGGCTCCACAACAAGCAGAACCTGATGAACGAGCTGAATAAGATCCGCCGGGTCATCGACCGGGAAGGGGAAACCAGCACCAAGGAGGTCTTGCTGGTGCTGGACGCCACCACCGGCCAGAACGGCCTGATCCAGGCCAAGCAGTTCGGCGAGAGCGCCGGCATCACCGGCATCGTCCTCACCA
>JAEDLP010000035.1 GCA_016295225.1 Oscillospiraceae bacterium
GATTTTTCCAGCGCGGTTTTGCAATATACGGGGCGTTACAGCAGGATGATGCCGGCGTTGCGGCAGGTGTCCATGGTTTCGTCATCCCAGATGGAGGCCTGGACTTCGCCGATGTGGGCCTTGCCCAGCAGGAGCATGGACAGGCGGGACTGGCCGATACCGCCGCCGATGGTCAAGGGCAGCTCGTTGTTCAGCAGCATTTTGTGGAAGGTCAGTTCCCGGCGGTCGTCGCAGCCGGCGATGGTCAGCTGACGGTCCAGCGCTTCGGCGTCCACACGGATGCCCATGGAGGAGAGCTCGATGGCCCGGTCCAGGGTGGCGTCCCACAGGAGGATATCGCCGTTGAGCTGCCAGTCGTCGTAGTCGGGGGCCCGGCCGTCGTGGGGTGCCCCGGACTTCAGAGCGCCGCCGATCTGGGTGAGGAGGGTGGTGGGGTGCTCCTTGACCCAGGCGTTCTCCCGGCCCTTGCCGTCCAGGTTGGGGTACTTGTCCTCCAGCTCCTGAGTGGTGACCACACTGAGCTCGGTGCTGATCTGGGGCAGGACGCAGAGCTGGGGGAAGACCGACTGGAGGGTCCGCTGGGTGTCGGACATGGCGTTGACGATGAGCTGGACGGTTTTGATCAGGTAGTCCATGCTGCGGTCCCGGGGTGCGATGACCTTTTCCCAGTCCCACTGGTCCACGTAGATGGAGTGGAGGTTGTCGGGGATCTCATCCCGGCGGATGGCGTTCATGTCGGTGACCAGGCCTTCGCCCACGGGGAAGTGGTAGTTGTGGAGGGCCAGTCGCTTCCACTTAGCCAGGGAGTGGACCACCTGGGCGTCCCGCTGGGCGGCGGGCACGTCGAAGGAAACAGGACGTTCCACGCCGTTGAGGTTGTCGTTCAGACCGGAGGCGGCCTCCACGAAGAGGGGGGCGGAGACCCGGCGCAGGTGGAGGTTGCCGCAGAGGGTATCCTCAAAGACCCGCTTGAGCAGAGCGATTGCCTTCTGGGTGTCGTAGAGGTTCAGCAGGGGGGCATAGTCGGCGGGGATATAGGTTTTAGACATAGGAAAAACTCCCTTCTGTTTATTTGTGGTAGAGCTTGGAGGTCTGGTAGGTGGGTTCGCTGGTCAGGCGCACGCCCAGACGGCGGAAGCTGTCCTCGTCGGACTGGGACAGGATGACCGTGGTGTGAACCTCACAGCCCCGCAGCTTCTGGAGCTGGCGGACGGCCTGCTTGGCGTTGGGATCGTTGACCGCGCAGATGGACAGGGCCACCAGCAGCTCGTCGATGTGGAGGAGGGGGTTCTTGTTGCCCAGAACGTTGACCTTTAGGTTCTGAACGGGTTCGATGACCTCGGGGGCGATCAGGTGGACCTCGTCGGGGATGCCGCCCAGATATTTCAAGGCGTTGAGGAGCAGGGCGGAGGAGGAGCCCAGCAGGGAGGAGGTCTTGCCGGTGAGGATCTTGCCGTCGGGCATTTCCATGGCGGCGGCGGGTGCGCCGGTGCGCTCAGCCACCTCCAGGGCGGGCCGGACCACGGCCCGGCTCTCACCGGTGAGGCCCAGCTGCTTCATGAGCAGTTCGATCTTATACACGGCGCTGCCGTCGGTGAGACCCCGGCGGTGGCGGCACTGCTCGGTGTAGAACCGGCGGAGAATCTCCTCCTTGGAGGCCTGACAGACGACCTCATCGTCGACGATGCAGTAGCCCGCCATGTTGACTCCCATGTCCGTGGGGGACTGGTAGGGGCAGGAGCCGGAAATGTGCTCGAACATGGTTTTCAGCACGGGGAAGACCTCCACGTCCCGGTTGTAGTTGACGGTGGTGACCCCGTAGGCCTCCAGATGGAAGGGGTCGATCATGTTCACGTCGTTCAGGTCGGCGGTGGCGGCTTCGTAGGCCAGGTTCACGGGGTGGCGCAGGGGCAGATTCCAGATGGGGAAGGTTTCGTACTTGGCATAGCCCGCCTGGATGCCCCGCTTGTACTCATGGTAGAGCTGGCTCAGGCAGACGGCCATCTTGCCGCTGCCGGGGCCGGGGGCGGTGACCACCACCAGGGATTTGGTGGTTTCTACGTATTCGTTTCGGCCAAAGCCCTCGTCGCTGACGATGTGGGGGATATTATAGGGGTAACCTTCAATGGAATAGTGCCGGTAGACCTGGATGCCCAGGTTTTCCAGCTGGGACTGGAAGATCTCTGCGGCGGTCTGGCCGTTGAAGCGGGTGAGTACCACGCTGCCAACGTGGAAGCCGAAGCCCCGGAAGGTGTCGATGAGGCGGAGGGTGTCAGAGCCATAGGTGATGCCAAGATCCCCGCGGACCTTGCTTTTCTCCAGATCCATGGCGGAGACTGCCACCACGATCTCTACCTGATCCTTCAGCTGCATGAGCATGCGGATCTTGGAGTCCGGGTGGAACCCGGGCAGCACCCGGGAGGCGTGATGGTCGTCAAAGAGCTTGCCGCCGAACTCCAGGTACAGCTTGCCGCCGAACTGGTTGATTCGGGAGCGAATATGCTCGGACTGCATCTCTAGGTATTTCTCGTTGTCGAAGCCAAGTCGTTCGATCATAATAGTCCCTTCCTCTCTCCCTTTATCTCTGGTTTCTTTCACGAACTGTCGGTTGACGAATAATTCGGGATAAACTAGTCTCCATTGTACCGTAATTGTATGAAAAGTCAATATATGTCCAAAAATATTGGTAAGGATGACGGAAAAGTTGGGGAGATGTTGCTGAGTGAAATAATTTCTATGTGCACCCTGCTGGGCAACCCTGCAGGAATCTATTGCCTGTCGAACCGTTTTGTGGTATAATTCCATGATTCAGAAAGGGACAAAATCCCTGCTGGACCATATATTATGATAACGATAGCGACAAGGAGCTATGCAATATGCTGGAACTGAAAGGACTTTCCTATCAGGTCGAAGACGGCGGCGCCGCCACCGAGATCCTCAAGGGCATCGACCTGACTGTTTCCGACAATAAGTTTATTGTCATTACCGGCCCCAACGGCGGCGGCAAGACCACTCTGGCCAAGACCATTATGGGCATCAACCAGCCCACTGGCGGCCAGATCCTCTGGAACGGGACCGACATCACCAACCTGACCATCACCGAGCGAGCCAAGCTGGGCATCAGCTATGGCTTCCAGCAGCCGCCCCGGTTCAAGGGCATGCGCATCCGGGATATGCTGGGCCTGGCGGCGGGTAACCGAAATCTGACCCGGGACGAGTGCTGCTCTTACCTCAACCGGGTGGGCCTGTGCGCCGCCGACTACGTGGACCGGGAACTGGACGCATCCCTCTCCGGCGGCGAGGTCAAGCGCATTGAGATCGCCTCCATCCTGGCCCGTCCCAGCGGCCTGCTGATCCTGGACGAGCCTGAGGCCGGCATCGACCTGTGGTCCTTCGCCAAACTCACCGAGACCTTCCGAATTCTCCACGCCAAGCGGGAGAGCACCATCATCGTCATCTCCCACCAGGAGCGCATCATCGACCTGGCCGACGAGATCGTCATGGTTTCCGGCGGCAAGGTGGTCCGCCATGGCCCCAAGGAGGAGCTGATGGCCCACATTCTGGCGGATACCGCCGGCTCCTGCAACTTTCTGCAGGCCGTGACCTGCCACACCAAGGAGGGTTAAGACATGGCACAGAATAAAGTAGACATCAACCTCCTCCGGGAGATCGCTGACCTGGAGGGCACGCCCAAGGGAGCTTACAACATTCGGAAGAACGGCAAGCTGGAGGCCCGGGGCCGCACAGAAAACATTGAGATCGTTACCAAAGAGGACCCCGAAAAGCCCGGCATCGACATTTATATTAAGGAAGGCACCAAGCACCAGTCCGTCCACATCCCCGTCATCATCACCGAGACCGGCCTGGACGAGCTGGTTTACAACGACTTCTATATCGGCGCGGACTGCGACGTGGTCATCGTGGCCGGTTGCGGCATCCACAACGCCGGCGACAAGAAATCCGAGCACGACGGCGTCCATACCTTCTACGTGGGGGAGAACTCCAAGGTTCAGTATGTGGAGAAGCACTACGGCGAGGGCGAGGGTACCGGCGAGCGGATCATGAATCCCCAGACAGTGGTCTACCTGGAGAAGAACGCCTCCATCACCCTGGATACCACCCAGCTTCGGGGTGTGGACTCCACCAAGCGCTACACCAAGATTGTGGTGAAGGAGGGGGCCGAGGCCATCGTTACCGAGAAGCTTCTCACCCACGACAAGCAGAAGGCCACCTCCGAGATGGATATCATTCTGGCCGGTCCCGACGCTAGCAGCCGGGTCATCTCCCGCTCTGTGGCGCAGGACGACTCCGAGCAGGTCTTCTATCCCCGGATGATCGGCGACGACGCGGGCTTCGGCCACGTCCAGTGCGACTCCATCCTCATGGGCCGGGCCAAGATCCAGTCCATTCCTGCCATCATTGCCAACCATCCCGACGCCCAGCTGGTCCACGAGGCAGCCATCGGCCGCATTGCCGGCGATCAGCTGCTGAAGCTGATGACCCTGGGACTCACGGCGGAAGAGGCGGAGGAGGAGATCCTGAATGGCTTCCTGCGTTAAAGAAGGGATCTTCTACGTGGGCCAGGACCCCCAGCTGGGTCAGATTCGCGGCCTGGACCCCTGGGCTGTGGATAACGGAATCCACCTGATCTCCATGGAGCCGGACAAGACCGAGGGGATCATGATGATCACCGACCAGAACCAGCAGCAGTACGGCACCGTCCACGGGGGGATGCTGGTGGCCTTTGCCGACACCATCGCCGGCCACAGCCTGACCCCTCACGGCAAGATGTGCGTCACCCAGGGCAGCACCGTCAACTTCCTGCGGCCGGCAGCTGGGGCCTACCTCTTCTGCCGGGCCATCCCGGTGAAGGTGGGCAAGCGGATCTGCGTGGTCTCCGTGGAGCAGCGCAACGACAAGGACGAGCTGGTGACCACCGCCCTCTTCACCTTTGCGGTGGTGGAGGACATCGAGCCCATTCTGGTGGAGCCCAAATATCCTAACCTGACCTTTTGATTGAGAAAACAAAAAACGGAGCGGATGGCTCCGCTCCGTCGGTTCTGTATGATTCTGTCAGACGTCCCAGTCCTCAAACTCGTCATCATAGCACTCGGTCTGGCAGCAGCATTTGCACAGGGAGGATTTCTTTTCCTGGAGCTTGGCAAACAGGCCGTCCAGGCAGGCGGAAATCTTTTCCATGTTGGCCATGACCAGGCAGATGACAGCAGCGGCAGTCAGGACGCAAGCGGTGATTTTCAAGACCAAATCCGTAATTTTCATATAAAAACCTCCTATACACAGTTGCGTTGTTTCCCGTGTGTATGGTAGTATTCTACATGATAACGTGGGAAAATACAATGCACCCCTGCAATTTTTTAAAGAGCTTTCCGAACTAAGGCCTACCTGGCCTGACACAGAAAGGATGGAATCATTATGCGGTTTCAGAACGATAAAGGCGAGATCCAGATCAGCAGCGAGGTCTTTACCACCATCACCGGCGCGGTAGCCACCAGCTGCTTTGGCGTGAAGGGCATGGCTGCCCGGTCCAAGAAGGACGGCCTAGTTCACCTGCTCCGGAGCGAGTCCATGGCCAAGGGCGTGCGGGTGGTCTTCCATGAGGATGACGCTCTGTCCATCGAACTGCATATCATCGTCGACGCCGGCGTGAACCTCACTGCCGTGAGCAATTCGATTATGAGTGAAGTCCGCTATGCAGTGAGCCGGATGACCGGCGCACAGGTGCGCGCTGTGGACGTCTATGTGGACGCTATGGATGCGGAGTAAGAAGGAGAGAAACTATGGTACAGTTCATTGACGGAGGAACGCTGGCACGGATGATCGTCCATGCATCTGCCTCCCTGAATACAGAGAAACAGAGAATCAACGAGCTCAACGTGTTTCCCGTGCCCGATGGCGACACCGGCACCAACATGAGCCTGACCATCGGCACCGCCGCCGCCGAGCTCCAGCAGAAGAAGCCCGCCTCCGTGGGGCAGGTTGCCTCCGTGAATGCCTCCGCCATGCTGCGGGGCGCCCGGGGCAACTCCGGCGTCATCCTCTCCCTGATCTTCCGGGGCTTTTCTAAGGCCCTGAAGGAGAAGGAGACCATGGACGGCATCGACCTGGCCGAGGGCCTGAACGCAGGCGTGGCCGCCGCTTATCGGGCGGTTATGAAGCCCGCCGAGGGCACCGTCCTCACCGTGTCCCGTCTGGCCGGTGAGCGGGCCGCTCAGGCCGCCGGGGAGAACACCGCCCTGGAATACGTGCTGGAGTCCGCCATTCTCCAGGCGGAGGAGACCCTGGCAGCCACCACCGAGATGAACCCCGTTCTGAAGAAGGCCGGGGTGGTGGACGCCGGCGGCATGGGCTTCGTGATCATCCTGAAGGGTATGCTGGACGAGCTGCGGGGCGTGGCCATGCCCGAGGGCGGCGAGGATACGGCTTCCCAGAAGGAAAAGGCGGATTTCGCCGCCCTGGGGGATGAGGAGATCACCTTTACCTATGATACGGTCTTCATCGTCCGCCGGACTTCTGAACGGCCTCTGGAGGAGTTCCGGGCCTATCTGGAGACCATCGGCGACAGCCTGGTCATCGGAGAGAGCGACGAGGAGTTCAAGGTCCATGTCCATACCGATATCCCCGGCGAGGCCCTCACCGAGGCCCAGAAGTACGGCACCCTGGAGCTGGCCAAGATCGAGAACATGCGCACCCAGGCCGAGGAGCTGGCCGCCGGCAAGCAGGCCCAGAGCATCGACGATCTGGACGCTGTGGAAGAGGAGCTGGAGACCATGGAGAGCCAGAACGCAGATCCCGAGAAGAAGTACGGCTTCGTGGCTGTGGCGGCCGGCGAGGGTTTGGCCAAGGTCTTCTATGATCTGGGGGTGGACGGGGTCATTTCCGGCGGCCAAACCATGAACCCCTCCACCGAGGACATTTTACGGCAGATCAAGAAGACCCCGGCAGAGATTGTCTACGTCCTGCCCAACAACAAGAACATCATCATGGCAGCCCAGCAGTGCGTGGATCTGGTGGAGGACAAGAAGGTCATCGTCCTCCAGGCCAAGACCGTCCCCCAGGGCATCTCTGCCATGATCGCGGTGGACCCCGACGGGGAGGAAGCCGACAACACCGAGGCCATGGAAGAGGCCATGGGCATGGTGACCACCATGGAGATCACCTATGCCGCCCGGGACTCCGAGTTCGACGGCGCCGCCATCAAGGAGGGCGACTACCTGGCTCTGGTGGACAATCAGCTCTTCGACACCGAGAAGGATCTGAATGCCATTCTGGATAAGCTGGCCGGGGAGGCCGGCGACCGGGGCGGTGAGTTCATCAACATCTTCTACGGTGAGGGTGTGGAGGAGGCCGACGCCGAGGCTGCCATGGCCCGGTTCCAGGCCATCTGTCCTGACGCAGAGATCACTCTGCTCCAGGGTGGTCAGCCGGTGTACCACTACCTGATTTCTGTGGAATAAGTAAATGACTAAACAGGGCGCGGGATCTCCCGCGCCCTGTTGATTTTGGAGTCAGTCCCCTTTGTATTTTTTCCTGGTGGCGATGCCGCCCCGGATGTGGCGCTCGGCCTTGTTTACCTCCAGCACTTTTTTTACCTGAAGATACAGGGGTTTGTTAAAGGCCGGGAGCCGCTGGGACAGGTCTTTATGTACCGTCGATTTGCTTATGCCGAACTGCTTTGCGGCGGTCCGGACGGTGGCTTGATGTTCGATAATATAAAGAGCCAGGTCGCAGGCCCGTTCTTCGATGTCAGTCCGCATGCTCTACCACTCCCAACATTGTCCGTGACACATAGTATGTGGGGGCGGGGAGAAATAGAAGAGCCATGGCAGGGATTTTTCTCCCGGTCATGGCTCTTGTGGTCAGGGCAGTCAGCCCTCCATGTGCTTGCCTAAAAAACCGGCGATGGTTTGGGCCAGCTTGTATTCTTCGCTGCCGACGGAGATTTTGTCCCGCTCGGCCAGAAAGACCACGCAGCCCAGCACATCTCCTTCGGAGAGGATGGGAGCAGCGGTGGTGATGACGTAGTGGTCGGTGTAGTCGCTCACCGACAGGGCGGGTCCGCCCTCCTGGTACTGATAGATCTGACGGCCTTCCATGATCTGGGACAGGGCGGGGGAGATGTTTTTGTCTGTGAGTTCCTTCCGTCCACCGCCGAAGACCGAGAGACAGGCGTCCCGGTCGGTGATGGTGACGATGCGGCCGGTGGTTTTGTGGAGGGACTCGCAGAGCTGGGCGGAAAAATCCCCCAGACCTCCCATGAGAGAGTATTTTTTAAAGACTACGCCGCCGTCGCTGTTGGTGAAGATCTCCAGCGGGTCCCCGCTGTTGATAACATTGACAGTAAAGACCTTGTCCGGGCGCTTTGCCGCGGACTGGATGAGGAGTTCGATATCTTTACTGCCCCGGGAAAAATTTTCGCAGGTGTCCTCCTCTTCTATCTGGAGCAGTGCGCTGATGTCTGCTTTCAGTCTGATGTCCAAATGGTCGTTGCAGACTGTGATGCGCTCTGCGATAAGGCTGATATCCTGCTTGTTTAAGCTGGGCTTTTCCAGAATACTTTGAAAGACCTCCATGACGGTCTTGGCCTTTCGATTGGCCTGAATGAGGGTGTTGCGCAGGTCGATGCTGTCGTCGATTTGATGGGTCAGGCCCGCAATCCGCTCGGTCAGCTCGGCTTCCAGATCGGCGTAGGCCTCGCTGATGATTTCGGCCTGCTCCGGCGTCTTTCCAATGGTGTCCACCAGCTTGCGTTTCAGCAGGGTTTTGAGTTGGGTTTGGGCAGTTTCCAGCTGTTGATGGAGGGTATCAATGGCGTTTCCGACCTCCTGCTCCCGCTGAGGCTGGGTCTGAATGGCAGCAGTCAGCTCATCCATGATCCCGGCAGCGTTGTCTGCGACCCGTTTGATATACCGCTTCAAAAGCTCATCCAGCTTGTCCACGCGAATCTGATGGGAGGTACAGGCTTTCAGCCCTCTGCGCTGGTAGGCGCCACACACATATTGGGGGGGCAACCGGGGGTTGGACCGGGAGAACATGGGGCTTCCACAGTCTCCGCAAAAAAGAAACCCGCTGTAATCGGTGGCGTATTTCTTCTCGCCCCGATAGTGGCTTCTGGTGCGCTGCTTCAACAGCTCCTGGGTGTAGGCGAAGGTGCTCGCCTCAATGATGGGTGTGTGTGCATTTTCGATGACGATCTGGTCGGGGTCATCCACCCGCTCGTCGGTCCCGTTGATGTTTCTCCGCTTAAATTTGTGCTGACGAAGGGTTCCGATGTAAAAGTCATTGCTGAGAATTTTCTGCACCGTGATAATACTCCAGGCATTTTTGCTGACCAGTTTGGTGGTCAGCCCGGCAGCCTCCTTCTGGGCGATCTCGTTGGCCCTGGGGGTGGGAACACCCTTTTCCGTCAGGTGATTGGAGATCTTGCGGTAGCCCCATCCGTTGTTGTACAGGCGAAAAACCTCCCGAACCACTTCTGCCGCAGGCGGGTCGATCTCGTAGGTCATTTCCTTTGTATTGATGAGGCGGTAGCCATAGGGAACGGCGCAAACCCACCTGCCATCCCGTTGCCGGTTGGCGATGATCTGCTTGATCTTTTTGCTGGTATCCGTGACGGGAAACTCGTTCATCAGGAACTTGAACTGGATGAGCATCCAGTCATCCTTGGTGGGATAATCGATGGCATCCCCCACGGAGATGATGCGGACATGGGCGTCCCGCAGGGTTTCCAGTTCCAGAAGCCCCAGGCTGTTCCGGCGGGAGAACCGGGAGAAGTCCTTGACCACCAGGATGGTATACTCTCCGGACAGGAGCTTTGGCCGCATCCGGCTGTAATCCTCTCGCTGGGAGAAGGTATAGCCCGAGCGGTCACGATCTTCAAAGAAGTCCAGCTGGGCGTCCGGAAATTGCTGGAAGACAAAATCACGGATTACGTTTTTCTGGTTCTCGATGGAGGTGTTGTCCTGATCTTTCTCGATATCTACGGAGATTCGAGTGTAGCCGGCGATCTTCAATGTTGTTTTCCTCCGTTAGATGTATTGTAGTAACATTGTAACTTAGAAAAAAGAAAAAAGCAAGAAGGGGATGAAAACCAGTAAGAGCCGGGCACACAAAGGCACCCGGCTCTGTCGGCTTAACAGTTTACCTTGAGAAGCTGACCGGTCAGTTCGGCGAGATCGCAGTGTCCCGAGTGCCACACGACGATGTCGTAGTTAGGGAATCGCTGACGGATACTGGTAAGGTCAGGGGTGGGTTCCTCCGCCCTGAGCCAGATGTCAATGTAGCGCAGTTCGTCATTGCGTTGGATTTGCATGATTGGTGACCTCCTTCATTCTATGGGTTGTTATTATTGTGTCGATATGTTCAAGGATTATTCAAAATTGGAATTTTCTGTAATCCTCTGGAAGCCGGGACGGTCAAAGTTGGTGCCGGTGCAGCCGTCGTCCACGTAGACCCCGGCGCAGGACAGGGTGGGGTCCCGGGCGATGTACTCCTCCAGGATGGTCTTCTGGGTGGCGATGCTGTTGCTCTCCCCCTTGTCGCCGTCCTCCCGGGAGAGATGGGCGTAGAGGGCAGCCCTCCAGTGATCCCGCACGATCATCCCACGCAGCATTGTGAAACTGCCACTCAGTTGAAAATCACGGCTCTCCCGGGACAAGCTGCACTCCCAAATAGCCATTGCGGGGTATCCCTTCAACACGGTTCTTTTTTCGCGTCGCCTGAAACTTTGTCTCCAGGATGGGATGAACCCGGGCGGAAAATTGTTGGCGGTCTTGGATACAACTGCTGCCTATTCTCTGGCAAAATGCCTTATAGGCTTCATGTAGCTGTTCGGTCGATATGAACTGTCCGGGGGCTTTGATACAGCGTGCATTCAAAAACTGCTCCACCACGTCCGCCGTCATAGTAGAATCGTCTGTGATTCCCATAATGACGTCGTTGTTGAATTGATCATCCCCTGCGAAAACATAGTTGTTCGCCTTCAGCTTGTAGTAGGCCATGACGGCGCGTTGCAAGATGGCTGGGCGCTCTTCAAGAAGCTTGTTCAGCAGATATCGATCTTGCTGGGACTTAGGGACGGAATATTGAAAGGGAAGGATCATCAAACGTCTGGCCAGTGCCCTGTCAGCTACCGAAGCTCTTATAGGATGGTTGGTGGCGAAGACAAGTTTGCAGTCCAGCTTTGCTGTGTACGGAGTTCGATACTTCACTTCCACAGTCACTGAATCAGATCCACTTATTTTCTTGATCATTCCAACCGCCTGTTCTGGGAGAGAACCATGTGGTAGGTCCATAGATAGATTCAAACGGGCATTCACCAGTGAGGATGCAGAAAAACGATCCCCTAACTTGAAAGCATCGATGCTGGAAATCTGTTCCGGGTGATGGAATTCCCGGAGCAGTGAGCCATAAACAGATTTTCCGGCGTCACTGGGTCCTGTCAGAATGAACACACGTTTTGCTATATTTCCCTCTCCTATAAGAAGATACCCGGTGGCCTGCCAGAAGCGAAGCAGAAGAACTGGATCTCCGCCCGTCACGTCCTGTAGATAACGGTCAAAGAAAGGACAGCCGGAGTCTAAGCCATTACTGACCCACGAGGAATTAAGCTGCCAGTCGATGAAGTACCTTGAAGTATGAGGTTCGAGTTGGAGTGTCTTTGTATCCAAGATTCCATCGAGTAGACATATTTTGCTGGTGTCAACCTCGCTTTCTTTGACTATAATATCCGGCTCAGCATGAATAGCCTTAGCAACAGAGCGGATTGTACTAGCACGGCCAGCTGTATTGATTTCTTGACGCAAATACTGTAGAATCATAGTATAAAGCTCATTTTCAGTGAGCGCCTGGTAATATTTTCCGTTGAAGACATAAAGCTGTTGACCTCTTCGTCTAATGCAAACTCTATACATGAAGAGTTGCGCCAATTCCAAGTCAGAATAAACACAGGTACCCAAACGACCTGTTTGATCGGAGTGTATAGTATCCTCTGCCTGCGTAACTTGCGTGACTACGTCAGTGACGACATCAGAAGGGGGGGGAGCTAGATGCGGACGAGAGGATGGAACAGGAGGAAGGGAAAGTTGATCATCTCTCTGATACATTATATTGAGAGCTTTTACCTCGGTACGGTCTTCTCCGCTCTCTGATTCAAATTCTTCCTCAGGACCGAATGTGACTGCAGGAATAAGAACCTTCATAGTCTGACTTGGCCCAGGAAAAAATGTGACTGCAGGTATAAGGGGCTTCCCATCTTGACCTGTCTCAGACCCAAATGTTACAGCAGGTATAAGATTTTTTTTGAATTTTCCATTGCTCATTTTCAGTAACCTCTTTTCCTATGGTGTTTATACATTGTACCGTGACCGAGATGATCCCCGGATTATCCATGAGTCGTCATATAGGAGCCGTTTTCTCTACTTTAATGTGATTTTTCATCGGAACAACTTCCGTATTAAATTCTCGTCTTTCAGAGGTCCATGCAAACGATGATAAGTGATGATCCGGGTTGCCCCAGAAGCCTCACAACTTGCTTAGATGTGATTGTCAAGGTACATGTCTCGCCCGCCTGTTCTCGTAGCTACGATTCATCGGGAGAACAAGGCTATTATACCACATGGCAATTTTTAAGGATATATTTGCCCTGTCACGATAATTTATTATCGTGACAAAGATTTACTTTACTCCGAAAGTATCAGATAAGCACCTTTTGTGATATATTTGTCATGGGGTAAGGTCAAGGCAAAAGCAACCTTACAACGATGACTATAGGTTCCCCAATCTAAGTGAACCGTGGTATATGGAGGGCACTGAGTTCCATCCTGAGAAGCAAGGGATTCACATCTACGTCAATTTCAGAAAGGCTGTAGCCCTTACTTGTCTATGATGTGACGTGCCCCTTTTAGCATTAAAAGCTGAAATGCAAAACTCCCACAAAGTTTTCGAGACTGAAAAGGGAAACAACAAAGCAGGTAGGAGAGGATGTACAACGCCAGCCAGGATGGCGTTGCACATTGAATTAACTCTGGGCAGCCCCCTGCTTCGTATCTATAATAAATAACAAAAATGCCGCATATTTTCCAATTCTTTCCTCTTGTTCTGTTCAAACTCTTGGGTAATGCGAATACCGCATAGTGACGCTACCTGTACAAATCGAATGCTGAGAATGAAAAAGACGGCTGACGGACTCCTTAACGGGAATTTTTTCCCAAGGTATGAATCGTACTTGGCTTTGAGATGGAAATAGACGCGACTGATTGCCGCACCATAAATCAAGCCAACAGCACAATACTGTTGGTTTAGGGGGGGTAACACTATATGAAGAGACTTGTATTATTTGATTCAATTGAAATGTTGAGAAGAGAAAAAGAACGATTGGAAGAACAATACAAATTTGAGTTCAGTAATGTTGTCTCTGATTTGAATTTTGATATCCTTAGCCATATGAAGGATTCGATTGAATATGCGAAAGAACAATACGGATTTGATATCCGCAGACATATGAAGAATTTGATTGGATACACTGACTGTTACCCGTTGTTTTTTAGCAATGTAGAGGACCCACGGGACGCTTATGCAGTGTTATACAGTAACGGACTTGCATGTGCTATTCTTTCGTTAAGCTACCTACAAGGCGAAGCCATCGAAAAAGTTAACCTTTGTAATGAATGGAATTCAAAAGATAAACGTTTTATTTCTGCAAGTGTCTGGAGTAGAGAGCTAACTAGCACATACTTTCAAAGGCGAGATAGATTAATTGAAAACAATATAGTTTACTTAGTATGCCCTTATACATATCTACCCGCCGATTATAGAAGAGGACAGGAAGAATCATTTGAAACAAACAAATTGTTATTACCTCTGTATCAAAAAATCGCAGGAGATATCATTACCCCTGACGAGAATGGGTCAAGTTACAATATCGAAGATGTATTTGACAATCATATCTTGGGTCTCTACAAGCAAAATAATGATTGTCTCGACGCGTATCAAAGTCCTTATGGAAAAAATGCTGATGTGAACTTTAGAGCGCATAAAAGTAGGCTAAAAAGAGAATGCGACATTTTTTATAAGGCACTGCTCGATCAACTCTATTGGGAAAACGGTGACGGCGAAGAAAGTTTTAGCACGAGCATTATGCTTCGTTTTGCAAGCGAATTGATTTATCATTCGGAAGCGATAGCCCGACTGGAGTGGGATTTAACCAATATCTGTCAAACTAATGACAGTGACAGGGGCGGGGACAAAGATAAAGAAATAATGGATAGACTGATGAAATTTGCTATAGAGAGTAGCATACCGATGGCATTTCATGTAGATAAATTGAAGTATTCAGATTATCCACCTCTCGGAGCTTATTATGATTACTTAAAAGCCCTGACAGTTTCACTCTACGAATATGCAGAAGGAAATCTTGATACTGCATGCGCCCTAATAACAGAAATCATATCAAAAGAAAGAGACTTGTTTCCGGATCCATACCGAGATTCTAAATGCATCGCAGATTCACCGGCAGAATTCCCAAATGAACGAAAGCAAAAACACTGGCTTATCGTAAAAGCGGCGGCTGTTTGCGAGTGCTATAAAGAAAAAAATTATTACAACAGCCAGCGCTATCCCTTAAAACTATTATCACCCAGAGAATTATTTGAAATTCAGACCGAAACCAATTATCCGCCCCTGGCACAAGTTTCGCTAAATCGCAAATAATAATATAGCCAAATATTGGAAAAAGTATCCAATTCGAGATTTGCGGAGCATAGCGATATATCTGGTAAATTATTGGTCCCGAATGGAGGCACAGGATCTATCCCAGACCAATGTTACTGTAGCCATTAGGCCACGAATACGTAGTCGTGGAAAGCGTCGAATAGTTCCTCCGAGGGCGCCCGTTTAGTTCGTCTGCGGCGGTGAGGATATCCTCATTGGTAAAGTCCTCGATAGAAGTTCCCTTTGGAACAAAGACCTGGAACAGTCTATTGCGTCGCTCTTTCTGAGGTCACTTCTGAGAGAGGTGCGGGTTGGCGAAGAAGACTTTGGGTCTTGGTTTTGCATTTGCGTGCCTCGGGCGCTCCTTTGGTTGGGTGCAAAGACATCCCTTCCAAACCATGTTATAAAAAGTACGAGCGCACACTATCTCAGACCCCTAAAGTAGGTTGTGCAGTTTGGCATAGCCGAAGTAAGTATCCAGACACCTCTTTTGGTTGCGGAACGGCTAAACCACCCAGTTAGTTAGTGAATCAGTTGCAAACAGCTGCTCTTGGATGCATGTGGTAGGATGATTTGTTGGCACTATAGCCAGTTCCTCCCAGCTTTTGGGTATAACCTGGTGCTCTCCTCTGGTATTTACTCTTGCGAGCTGGTGTTCCACGCTGCAGTTCGTTTGTAACGGTGGATGGAACACAGCTGAACATCGACTACCCGATATTCTCTATAGGATTAAATCTCATAGTGGGACACCTTTTTACTGGCGATCTCTTTTGGCATTTCCACTAACGAATTATAAATCATGTGTTCCACGTTCCCCGTTCCACATCTAAAACTATTTTTTGCTGCTTACTATAAAATTGTTTTAGACCAAAGAACGGAACAGTGGAACAACGCTGATCCATGGATTCCACGATAACCGTATCTCCCTTGCGGACGAAGGTCATCATCCGCTGCAGCTCAGGCCGATGACAGCTCTTTCCGCTCATTCTGTCAAGGAAGAGTTCATCAACCGCAAGACTCTCCATCAGCGCCTCTTGTCGGGCGGTGTTCTGATCCTCTGTGCTGACTCGCACGTATCCTATTTTCATGGCAGGTGCTCCTTTCAACATAAAGAGTGCCAATAGGGTCGTTCAACTGCGTGGGACGTCCCATAAGGCTGAA
>JAEDLP010000149.1 GCA_016295225.1 Oscillospiraceae bacterium
CTCACGGAATCGGAGGCGCTGTCCCTGCTCCTGAAGCAGCAGGTCAACACCCTGGAGGTGGACGACCAGACGGCCTGCCGGATGAAGGAGTTTTATCCGGCGTGGGCGGTGGGCATTGCCTACACCGCAGGCTACAAGGTGCAGGACAACGTCAGGCTGTGGCGCTGCCTCCAGGCCCACACATCCCAGGCTGGGTGGGAACCGGAGAATGTTCCGGCGCTGTGGGAGGAACTCTGTGAGACCCACGACGGCTCCCGCTATGACCCCATTCCCTACCACGGGAACATGGCCCTGGAGAACGGGAAGTATTACATCCAGGATGGGGTGACCTACCTGTGCAGCCGGGACACCGGCAGCCCCGTGTATCACCCGCTGCGTGAGCTGATGGGGATCTATGTGGAGGAGGTAAACGGCTGAACAAAGCATAACGAAGAAAAAAGAGTACCGTGTCAAACGGTACTCTTTTTGTATGGTTCTATTTTGCAGAGATCAAAGGGCTTTGGATTCCCTGAAATAGTGCTGCTTATGGTATTTGGCCTCCCCGCGTAAGCACCGGTAGATGGCCGATGACTGGAAACCGCCCTGCTTCTCCGCCTGTTTGATGCTGGGGTATCGGGTGATATTCCCGGTCTCCATGTGGATGGCGAGGATGGGCCTGGGCGCGTCCTTCCCGCCCTCCGCCACCCGCCCCTTTCCGGGCGGAACATAGAGGGGGCAGTCCAGGACGCGGTAGGATGGCTCTCTCACGCCGGACTGGATCAGAACCGTGGTGGGCTTAGCCTCCCAGCCGGGAACGGGGGTGAAATCCCGCTCCCAGCTGCAGGTTCCGATTGTTTGGGCGCAAATTTGGCAAAGACTCAAGACCTGTCCTCCTCCCTCATGCCAGACCGTACAGAAGAGACAGGCCGTTGTTGAGCTGTTCCATTTCCGCGGGAGTCAGAGAACCCCGGCGCTCCATGACCCGGTCCGGGCTGATGGACGCCGACCGGTGCAGGAGGATGGTGGAGGGCTTGGGAAGGGCCTTCGTTCGGATGTGAAAGGGGGAGGCGTCCGGGTTCCCCGCCGTCAGGTATGCCACCACCACGCTGCCGTCGTAAGCGGCCAGAACCACGGCGGGCCGGCCCTTGTCGCCGCCCATGTCGTGGTATTTCCGGGTGTAAATCACATCGCCCTTGCGCAGGTCATGGACTCTGACGGGGGCCAGGATAACAGGTTCGCTCATGGAATCACTCCTTATCTTCGTTCTAATATTCTGCCGTTTCGTATGTACCAGTTGAACGCCACCTTGCCGGTTTTGCCGTGGCGGTTCTTGGCAATGTGGAGCTCCACGGGGATGGCGTCGTATTCCTGGGGGCCTTCCAGCTGGTATTTTTGAATGAGCAGAACGGCGTCGGCGTCCTGCTCGATGGCCCCGGAGTCCCGCAGGTCGGAGAGCCGGGGCGGGTCGTTTTTTCTTCCCTCCACCTCCCGGTTGAGCTGGCAGAGACACAGGACGGGAATCCCAAGGTTCCGGGCCATGCCCTTGATCTGGTTGGAGGTGGCCGTCACCCGTTCGTATAGGCTCCTGCCCTCCCCGTGCTGCATCAGGCCCAGGTAGTCGATGATGACCGCCTCTGCCCCGGCCTGCTTGGCCAGGAACTGGATCTCCCTGATGTTCAGGGCGCTGCGCCGGTTGAAGTGCAGGGGATAGCGGGAGACCGCCTGGAGGGCGTTGGTCACGCCGTCTACCAGCTCGTCGGTCTTGGGGTAGGCGTTGGTCAAAATCTGGGTGGCGGTGACCTGACCGAAGTCGGCGGCCATGAACCGGGCGGTGAGCTGCTGGCGGCTCATTTCCAGGGAGACAAACAGCGTCCTTGTCCCCTTCTTCAGCATCCGCATGGCGATGTTCACGGCAAAGGTGGTCTTGCCGCAGCCGGGCCGGGCGGCCAGGATGTACATACCCTCCCGGATCATGCCGCCCCCCAGAATGGCGTCCAGCCCCCGGTAGCCGGTGGGGAGGAAGGGCTGGTAGCCGGACTCCACCCGCTGCATGTCGTCGTACAGCTCCAGGGCGGCGTCGGCGGCGTTCACCAACTGACCCTCTGCCTCCTCTTTGGCGATCCGGTTTGACTCCCCCTGGATGTCGGCGGCCACGTGGACGGGGTCGTGGCCTGCGGACAGGTTCTCCACCGCCTGCTCCAGAATGGATATTAACTCCCGTCGGAGGGCTTCCCTGGTGACCAGCTTGGCGTACATACCGGCGTTGGCCGCCGTGGGGGTGATCTCCATGGCATGGAAGAGGAACTTCCGGTCGAAGGTGGTCCCTTTGGCCAGGATGGTCAGGGGGTCGATCTTCTCTCCGTTGTCCGCCAGCTGGCAGGCGATGGTGAAGATCTCCCGGCAGTTCTCAAAGAGGAAGGCGTCGGCGGTGACGTGGCGGCGGATCTCGTCCAGACAGCGGGGGTCAATGAGGATGGAACCGGCCACGGCGGTCTCGCTCTCCAGGGAGACGTCGGAGGAGAAGCGGGGTTCAGGCATCGGGCCTCACCTCCACATCCATCCACTCGCCGTCGATGAGGCGGGTTTCGTATTTCTTGGGGGGAGGTGGGGGAGTGGAGTGATCCTGGTTGGGAAGCTCGTCCTCCCAGCGCTCCTGATTCAGCCAGGCGGAGGGGTGGGGGATGAACTTCACGTCCATCCACTGCTCGGAACCCTTGTGGGCCTCCAGGGCGGAGAGCAGCGTTTCCAGAGAGACCTTTTTGGGGAAGACGGCCTGGAACTTCTGGAAGGCCGCTTTCTTGCAGACCTTTCTGGGATACGCCGCCCAGAACGCGTCGAAGGCCTTGGTGATGGAGAGAGTTTTTTCTTTCTCTTCTTTCTTCTTTTCTTTGGTTCTTTCTTTTCTTC
>JAEDLP010000036.1 GCA_016295225.1 Oscillospiraceae bacterium
GCCAGCACAGCTCGGCCTGCCCGCCGGCCCTCAGCTCCAGGAAGTGGCACTGCATGACTTCTCTGTCCATGTCATACCACTCACAATACCAGCTGGTGTCCTTCAGGGCGTCGGATCCGGGCCAGACCCAGCCGTAATTCAGCAGGTCCAGAACAAGGTTCTCATAGAGCTCGTCGTAGTTGCTGAAGTCCTTCATCAGCGGCGTTCCGTTGTCCATGGCGGCCACAAACACCAGGCCGTCGTCCAGCAGGGGATACCAGGTCACAAGGCCGGTTTTGCTGGTGGTGACATTCACCTGGGTGTCCGGGACGCTCTCCCCCTTGTTGCAGAGGACCAGGATGGGTTCCCCGGTCTTCGACTGGTAGAGGGGGCTGCCGATATCCCAGTCTCCGTATTCCTGCTCAATCACGGGGCTCACCGTCACGGAAGCGCTCCCGTCCAGGGGCACCACGCAGTAAACATCGCCGAAGTCGCCCCCCACCACCCGGCTTGCGGGAATTTCCGTGAGGAAGGGATAGTCCTTCACCATCTGGGGGCAGTTTTTCTTCAGCCACTGGGCCATGGACTCCTCCAGGGGCTCGCCCACATTGCCCAGGTAGGCCGCGGCAAAGGCGGCGGAGGTCCCCGCCATGGACTGGCGCAGGGCGGTCAGGGAGGCCTGAGCCGCTGTGTCTGTCATGGTGAAGGAGAGGCGCTTGCTGCTGTCCATCATCCGGGTGAGAATGGCCGCCACTTCGCTGCGCTTGATGTTGTCGTAGGGCTTGCAGCTGTGCTGGCTGTCGCTGCCCTGGAGGATGCCCGCCCGGTAGAGCTTGTAGATGGCCGCCGCCTGGGGATGGGTCATGGGCACGTCGGGAATGGACCCGTCGTTCACCGTGTTCTTCGCCGCCAGGGCCTTGGCAGGCAGGGCGGAGGCAAAGATCTCCATATAGCCCGCCCGGGTGGCCTTGGTGTTCCAGCTGTAGTCCTTGCTGATGATGCCGTTTGCCTTGGCGTAGTCCACATAGCTCTGATACCAGGGGCTGCCGTTCTGGAGGGTGACAGAGCCGGTGGTGTACTTCTGGTGCATACAGGCAGCCAGCTTCACCGCCTCGGCATAGGTCAGGTTGTCATTGGGGCAATAGGTGGTGGCCGTCTTGCCGTTGATCAGGCCGGATTCCACCGCCTGCTTTATGTCGTTGTAATACCACTGTCCGGTGGGTACGTCGGTGAAAGGCATCCCCGCTGCCAGGGTGGATAGGGGAAGAAGGGACAGACTCAAAAGCAGAGCCATGACCAGAGAGAGCAATTTCTTTTTCATGGGTACCTTCCTTTCTCCATATTGCGTTGCTTCGTCAGAATTTACCGCCGCTGCCGGAGAAGCCGTCGCTGTCCACGGTGGTGCCGCCGCTGTCGCTGTCCTTGGATATCTTCCGACGGCTGGTGGTGGTGTGAAGGAAGTGGTCCTGCCGAACGTAAATATCCACACCGCCGGCCGGGACGTATTCCTCCGCCTCCGCAGCCTCAACAGCGGTCTTCATCTTGGCCTTGAAGACCATGCACACGATGAAAGCAAGGATGAGACCGACTGCCAGAGCAATCCCGTAAGATACCAGGACCTTCTGGCCCATGGTGAGGGGCTTGCTGTCGCTCCCCACATCCACAGGGTTCCCGTCCTGGGCAGCCTGGAGGTAGACAGCGCACTCCTCCAGATAGTCGGAGAAACCGCCGTACCAGTCGTCCTCAGCGAAATCATCCAAAAACTCTTCCGACATGGCGTCCCGGCCGTAGTCGGTGAGGGCCGTGTTGCCAAAGTCGCCATAGGCCAGCAGCCAGTAGTCCCGGTCGGCCATGCTCAGGGTGAGCATGATGCCGTCCTTTCCGCTGCCGTAGCCCAGTGCAAGCTGTTGATAGATCCCCTTGGCACAGTCCCGGATGGTGCCGGCGTAATCCTGGTAGTCGTCCACCGTGGTGATGTACACGCCGCACTGGTACTGCTGGCCGATCTCCCGGGCCTTCTGCTCCAGCTCCTCCCGCTCCTGGGCGGTGAGCAGACCGGCGGTATCCTGGACACAGGGCGTGCTCAGGTTAGATTCTTCCCCAATGGGCGCGCCCAGCTCGGTTTCCGCCGCCGGCTCCCCGCCCGTTCCGCCGGACAGGTATTCGTCGGTCAGCGCCACATAGAGCTGGATCGCCGCCTGGAAGGACACGTTGTCCTGGTTCAGATCACCGCTCCAGGCCGCCTCGTTGAGCCACTGATCCAGGGCGGTCTCCAGGCTGGGCAGAGAACCCGAGAGGAATTCCTGGTCATCGCCGCCGCAGATCACGCAATAATCGTGGTAGTCCAGGCCGGTATCGTCCTCGGTCAGGTAGAGCATCAGCAGATAGCCGTTGCCCGTGCCGGAGTAGCCGTACTCATACTGATCGTAGAAGATTCGGGCGTAGTCCTCGATGGTTTCGTCCTCCAGATCGTCCACCACATCCACCCGGATCTCCACGGCGTTCCGTTCGGTGAAGGCGTACATGGTGTTCTCCCCCATGGTGGAGGCATAGTCCGCGTTCAGCAGATCCGTGGCGTCGTACAGCAAGCCGTACTCCGAATAGGCAAACGCCGGCATGGCAAGGGACAGGCTCAGCACCAGGGCCATCAATGTGGTCATAAGTTTCTTTTTCATCGATGCCACTCCCCTTTCACAGTATGAACAGCAGGATGGTACCCAACACCGCCGTCACCGACGCAGTGATTCCGCCGAACCAGGCCCAGAACTTTCCTTTGCTCACCGGCAGATCGCCGATGAGCTTGCCGGTCTGGCCGTTCATGGCGAAGAGGAAGTCCTTCCCGTCCCATTTTGTGCTGAGCATATATACCGGCAGCAGGGCGTATTGCACCTTGCCCCGGTGCAGCTTCACAGTATGGCTGATACAGACCCGGGTCTGGTATCGGGTCACGTCATGCTCCAGCACGCCCAGGGCGGTGTTCTCCGCCCGCCGGTCCGCCCGTCCCGCACACTCCTCTATGGAGACATCGTACTTGTCTGCCAGGTACCCCGGCAGATAGGCGGTGGAGAAGGGCTTGAGTTCATCGTAGTCGAAGGGCTCGATGGCGTCCATGTGGGCATCCGGCATCTTGGAGGAGGCGTCCACGGGGATGCGCTCGAAGGTGATATTGCCCGCCCGCTTGGCCAGGAAGTGGTCGGTCTCGGTGACCTCATAGTCCCCGTCGGTATACTCCCGGCTGATGGTGCCCTCAAAGTCCGCCTGGGCTTCGGCCTCACCGTCGAACATCCAAAAGGGGACGTAGACCCCCTTGATCTCGCGGATCTTGTTGCCGCTGGAAAATGCCTTTGGCAGAAGCCGCTTCCCCTTGTAATGGTTCTTCAGGGCCTCCTGGGCGGCCTTCTGGTCCAGCTTGAAGGGCAGGATGTAGTCCGGCTTCAGGGTGCCGGCAAACTGCCCGGGCACCACGGTGGGGTTGCCGCAGTAGGGACAGGAGGTGGCTGCCGTGGTCTCATCGCAGATGAGCTCCGCCCCGCAGGAGGGGCAGCTGTAAGCCTTCATCTTGGCGCCGTCCTCTCCCCAGTCACTGTTGAGCTGGGAGTCGTCCCAGGCGGAATCCGCCTGCCCTGCTTCTTCCCGTGCCTCCTTTTCCTCCGCGGCAGCGTGGGCCTCCTGGGCCTTCTGCTCCTGCTCCGCATACATGGCCTCGATCTCAGCTACGTCAAACTTGCTGCCGCAGTAGTCGCACTCCAGCTTGCCGGAGGCCCCCACAAAATGGAGGGGACCGGTACAGGCCGGGCATTGATAGTTGGTGATCTGTGCTGGCATAGCTATGCCCCCTTCTCTCTGTTTCATCGCTGTCAGAATCCCGACTGCCTTCTGGCGGCAGTTCCTTTTTTATCCGTTGAGAGAACCGCCGCAGTATTCACAGCAACCGCTGGCGTCGGGAGTAGTAGTGGCGCCGCACCAGGGGCAGGTAACGGCCGCCTTGGAGGCAGCGGCCGCCGCTGCCTCGTCGCGAACCTGCTGCCGAGCTTGCGTCAAGGCATCCTTGATCTCCTGACCCATCTCCTTGTAGCGGCGGTACTCCACGTCTCGTTCCGGGTTCAGGCTGCCGAACATCCGGCCCAGACCGCCGCCCACCTTGTCAGTTTCGACCTCCACGTCTCGATTGTTCAGCTTAAAGCGGATGCCGTCGAAATAGGGGTTGCGAACATAGATCTTGATGTAAAAATCATAGGAATACTGGTAGCGGGGAGGATTGTAGCTCACCTCTTCGCCGTCCTTCCCCTCCCGCTTGATCTCGGTCCGGCTCTCGTCGATGTCCAGGTCACAGCCGGTGACATCAGCAAAGGCCAGCACATCCGGGTTGGCCTCGGCCAGATCCCGGGCGGAGGTCACCATAAAGTTCCCGGCGTCCTCGTCCAGCAGGACCTTGGTCTTCTCCCCCAGGGTCCGGGTGGTACGGAAGGCCGCCACCTTCTCCTTGTTGGCCTCCCGGTATTCCAGCTGCTCCTGAATCTGCTCCACGGTGGAGTGCCGGCGGTCGTCAAACCAAGGGGAGAGCTTGGACGCGCAGGCCTTGCACATGTTGCCGTCCTCCAGCTTTCGGTTGCCCAGCAGGCCGATCTCACCGCCGCAGATGGCGCATTCCTTCTTTTCAAAAAGCTTACCAAAGAATCCCATAATTATCTCCTTTTCCCGTTGGTTTCACACGTTTCGGGGCCTTTGTTCCCCAGTGGTTGGTTGGGCGTTTTTCCTCTGTCTCAGCGCCCGGTATCCCCCGTCAGGATCAGGCCCCCTGTCACGACCCGCTTCACTTCAGGTCGCCATCGTCAAAGGGGTCGCCGCACTCAGGGCAGAATTTCGGGGGATGGGCGGGATCTTCCGGTTCCCATCCGCACTTGTCGCACTTGTACTGGGGAATCTCGGCGGGCTTTTTCGCGCCGCACTCAGGGCAGAACTTGCCCTTGTTCACCGCGCCGCAGGTGCAGGTCCAGCCCGCATCCTCTGCAGGTCTGGGAGAACCGCACTCGGGACAGAATTTTCCGGTGGGCGTTGCACCGCAGGTGCATTTCCAGCCTCCGGCCGGGAAGGGCACGGGCTTGGGAGAACCGCAGTCCTGGCAGAACTTGCCGGTGTTGCCTCCCTGGCCGCAGGTGCAGGTCCAGCTGTCAGGGGCAGGCGCCGCAGGGGTGGGAGCGGGCTGCTGGGCTGCCTGCTGCCCTAATTGGAAGAGGTCCTGGGCGTTCGCGCCGCCGACCTGGCTGGCCATCTCCATGCCCATAAAGGCCATGGCGGGGCCTGCGTTGGGGTTGGAAGCCGCATCCTGCATGGATGCGCCCTGAGCGCCAACCAGATAGGCCGCCGCCCGGGTGGGATTCATAAAGGCTACGCTTCGCTGCATCTCCTTAATCATCTTCTCGTCTTCCTCGTTGGCCTTCACCGAGGAGACGCCCACCCGTTGGATCTCAATGCCGCGGAAGTCCCGCCATTGGGCGGAGAGTTCTTCCTTCAGGGCAGCAGCCAACTCCTGGGCATGACCGGGAAGAGCGGAATAGCGGATCCCCTGTTCAGAAATTCGTGCGAAGGCGGGCTGAAGAGCGGTAAGAAGTTCGCTCTTGAGCTGACCATCCAGATCCTCCCGTCTGTAGGCATCGGATATGTTGCCGCAGACATGGGTGTAGAACAGCAGGGGGTTTACCAGCTTGTAGCTGTATTCGCCAAAGCAGCGGATGGCAATATCAATATCGATATTGGCCCGCTGGTCTACCACCCGGAAGGGGACGGGAGAGGGCGTACCATACTTGTTTCCAATGAGTTCCTTGGTGTTGAAGTAATAGATCCGCTGGTCCTTGGGGGGCTCACCGCCAAAGGTAAATCGCTTGCCCATGGTCTGGAAGGATGCTCTGATGCTCTCCCCCAGGTCACCAGCAAAAATGGAGGGCTCGGTAGACATGTCGTACGTATACTCGCCGGGTTCGGCGCAAACGTCCACCACCTTGCCCTGCTCCACGATCATCATGCACTGGCCGACGGCAATGGCGATAACCGAGCCGTTGGAGATGATGTTGTCGCTTCCCTTGGTGTTGCTGGAGCGGCCGGAGGTGCGCTTCTGCCCCTTCACCGCCAGCACGTCCGCGGGGATGGCCTCACAGTAAAAATACTCCTTCCACTGGTCGGCCAGCACGCCGCCCGCAGAACCCAATGCAGCTTTAATCAGTCCCATAATTGTTCTCCTTTCCATGTACAATTTCTTTATCGTTCCACTCCCCTGTCAAAGCAGGGACACAAGGTGCTCAGGGAGAATCCCCATGCTACGCCACCGGGTCACCTCGCTCATGAAGGTCCTCGGCACAGGTGCGGCACATGTCCAGGTCGTCACAAATCAGGAAGCACCGGTTACACACCAGCCGGCCGCAGAGGGGACACCGGTTAAACTCATGGACGGCCTCTTCCACGGCCAACGCTCTGGCCCATTCCCGCTCCCGCTGATAGAGGGCGCGGAACACGACCTGCTTTGCTTCCGTGGGGGACGGAACCCCTGCCTTGGAAAACCGAATTGGGGTGCTCTTCCATACCGTCCCGCACTCCACACAAGTCAGCGAAAACCGAAACTGCCTCTCGTCGGAATCGTCTTGCAGATACCCGGCAATGATCCGCTTCATTCCCTGGCTCACCTCCCCAAAGTTTTTATTTCTGAATTCTTTATTCAATTTATAACAGGTATACCTTTCTGATTACCAGTAGCTCATTGAGTATTTTCAGACGAATTTCCCCAAAATACTCCATTGAATTAGTTTGACCTGCACAGTTTTTAATCTTTGTTTTTGTGCATATCGCCACATCGATGACAAAGAAGAAACCGCGGGAAATGCTAAGTTTTCCCGCGGTTCCTGAAAAAGTATGGGTCAAAACAGTTCATCCAGCCGGCCGCAGCGGCGGAACAATTCCAGGTAGAGCATCAGCTCGTCCCGGGAGCCGACCCCCAGCTTCTGGTACATATTGGCGTTGTGCTTACGGACGGTGTGGATGCTGATATAGGCCAGCTCCGCCACCTCGCTGATCTCCCGGCCATCGGCGTAATACCGGAGGATGTTCCGCTCGGTGGCGGTGAGACTCTCTGCCCGCTGGGCAAAGGTGTTGAACAGCTCCGCAATGTCCGGCGGCAGGCCGCCCTCTCCAATGGCTTGGTTCTGACTTTTGGAGCGGATAAAGTCCATGAGGGCGTCGAGCTCTGAAATGCCGGAGGACTCACTCTCCAGGGCGTTCTCCTCCTGAATGGCCCGGAAGCTCTGGAAGATCGGCTTCACAAACCGCCGGGAGAGGTAGAAGGAAAGCCCCAGCATCAGCAGCAGGAAGCACAGGGAGCTGAGCATCCAGACCGTCCGACCGGCAGCCGACGCAGCGGCCCAGCTGTCCTGGGCAATGAGGGTAACCGCATACACAGGGGCCTCGTTGATCTCCAGGTTCAGCTTGGTGTGAACCCCCAGGAAGGTGCCGCTCTCCCCCCCATAGGTGTTGAAATACTTCCCTTCCTTCACCGCCAGGGTGTCGGTGTTGCTGAGGTAGGTCCTCTCCAGCCCCCCGGTCATTCCCTGGGACAGGCGGAGCTTCCCCTCCGACATAGGCGCCAGAACGGTAACCATGCTGCCGAACTCGCTTTGATAGGCGGGATATGACAGACGGAAGTACAGGTCGCCCAGCTCAATCCCGCAGACTCCCTGGACCGTGCCGTCACTGGCCTGGATGGGCACCAGCAGAAAAAGGGCGTCCTCCCAGGTGTCCGTCAAATGGACCCGGCCGGTCCAATGGGCGCTGTCTGCCAGCCGAGTCACCGTCTGGCCCATCAGCCGGGTGTAACCGGGAAGGCGGCTGGTGTCAAACTCCAGGTTCCAGCGGTTGTGAAGCTCCAGCTGGTTCTCACGGGCTACTTCCGGCACGCCCCGGAAGCAGACAATATCCTGGTTCACCGCGCTCTTGTTGCTCAGGTTCATAAACCGGAGATACAGCCCAGCCCGTGAGGTCCCCGCCATGGGCGCGGATGTGTTGGTGGTGGCGTCCAGGATCACAAACACCCCGTTGCAGGGGCTGGACTGGATCGCGGCGTTCAAGGGGGTAAACAGCTGCCTTTCCAGGGCGATCAACCGGTCCCCCTGATCATTGAGGGAAGAAATCGCCCCGGTGTACAGGTCATCGTCCAGAATGTTGGTGATCTGGCCGGAGAGGGCCACCCCCTGGGCCGTAAGGGTCCCCAGCTGCTGGGCCAGCTGGATGGACACATTGTTCTGCTCGGTGATGAGGGCCTGGTTCAGCTTCTGGTCGGAACCAGAGAAGACCCCGGCCACGCTGAGCACCAGGAGCAGAGCGGCAAACACCGCCAGGATCATGGAGACCCAGTAGAGCATCAGCCGTCTCTGCATCCCCACGCTCTGCCCCCGGGCGGCACGGAACTGGTCTTTCAGGCCGGTCAGCTTTTTCCACATGGCGTCTCCTCCCTTCTGCGGCGGGCCCACGTCCTCACCGGCTCATAATCTGCTGGAACTGGACCAGACTCTCCTGCACCAGCTGCTCCAGCAGCGCCTGGTCGTTTCCGCCGGCCTGGAGATACGCCTCTCTGGCGTCCAGCAGGCACAGGCGGATATTTTTTTCAAAACTGGCCTCCAGGTCCTGGTAGCTCTCCATCTGAGGGGGCACATAAAATTCATAGGCAGGCTGGGTCTTTGCGTAAGCGTCATACAGCGCCGTGTACTTGGGATCGGTAAGGGACTGAATCTCCTGGGGCAGATACTGGTCAAAGGCCTCCTGGGTGGTGGGCATGTACCCGGCGCTGACCGCAAAACGGGCGTTACAGGCCGGTTCGGTGAGCCACTTCAGGAAGGTGACGGCTGCCTGCTCCCGCTCCGGGGTGGAGCGCACCGTGCACATGCCGGCTCCCCGCTGCATCACGGTCTGGCTTCCCTCCCGGAACACCGGGCAAGGCTTCACCAGCAGCTCCACATTCTCCGAGGTGTTGTCCGCATAGGTCACCTGGTCGGAGAAATACAGCACACTGGCGGAAGATGCCACGCTCACAATACTCTCCCCGGTACGAAGGGGTTCCGTGGCATACCCCCCCTGGAGCCACAGGCCGCCGGAGATGGCAGCTTTGGCATAGGGTTCCCAGACCCGCTGGAACATGGGACCAAAGGCCAGCTTCTCCCCGTCGAAAAAGGACTCGCCCAGGGACTCCACCCCCACCTGGAAGTAGTTAAAGTGGAAGTCGTGGACAAAAAGGGCCGTGCTGTCTCCGGCAGCATCAGGGGTCTGGCTGTCAGTCCAGGCGGCGTAGTCGCAGGCAGTTTCAAACAAGCCGTCCCAGGTTTCCAGGTCGGAGAGCTGAGCGCCGGTGGCGGCAGAGAACCGGTCAAAGGCCGTCTTGTTTACATAGAGCAGCTCCGTGGACTTGGCCACAGGGAGCACCACCAGGCGGCCGTTCACCATGCCGTCCTCCAGGAAGGCGGGCACAAAGGCGTCCAGCTCCTCCTGGGTGAAATAATCCGTGTAGTCCACCAGAATGTTCTCATCCGGCAGGTTCAGCACAGTTTTGGGGTAGGCCACGAAGATATCCGGCAGTTCCGGCGCTCCGGGGTCCTGGTTGGCGGCAGCCAGGATGTCCTCGTAGATGTTTTTGTTGTTGGAGACCATGGTGACCTCCACCCGGATTCCCTCTTCCTTCCCTACGGTACCGTTGAACTCGTCGATCAGATCGTTCAGGGGGGAATCGGTCTGCGCCCCGTACACATGCCAGATGGTGATGCTCACCGGCTGCTCTCCTTCCGCCTTGCCGCAGCCGGAACAGGTCAGGAGCAGGGCCGCCAGGAGAAGAAGGGGAAGAACGGTTTTCCAGTGTTTCATAGGGTCACTCTCCTTTACAGGGCGCTGAGGCGTCAATACAATTGGTTTGCTTGGCCAGGATCACCTGGCAGGCGAGGTCCTGAAATGACTTTTTCTCTACTTGACCAACGTGGTATTATTTTTATAATTTATCGGAACTTCTTCCTCACCGCACCGTACTTTCGTGCAGACTTTCCAAAACGGACAAAAATCACCGCTCAATGGATGACCATTCAGCTTGTCGACATTTTTTTAGAGCGTCAGAAAAACGCCCCTCTAAAAAATTTTTTCCTTCGTGCTGCAGATAGGCACACTTTTTCGGATACATTATAGTTGAAACCGGAGAAAAACACAAGACCGGAAAGCGGGTGGATGGTTTCCCCGTAAAAGTGACAGATTCCTTTCATTTCTTCCGGGTACTTTCTTGGGCAGAGGAGCCGAATTGTCCAAAAAAACCTCTCTTTTTTTGATGAAAAAGCTTAATTTTTCCACTTTTCCGCATTTATGCTTCTTTTTTGTTGAATTCCAAACGCATTTGAAGTAAAATCCAAGCTGTATTATACCGACAATCAACCAGGATCGAGGCGACGGATATCATGCTGAATATCGTTCTTGTGGAGCCGGAGATCCCGATGAACACCGGCAACATCGCCCGGACCTGCGCCGCTACCCGCAGCCGACTGCATCTGGTGCGTCCTTTGGGGTTTGACATCAGCGACAAGGCTGTCAAGCGCGCCGGCCTGGATTATTGGCACATGGTGGATCTTCGGGTCTATGATAATTTGGACGATCTCTTCCGGCAGAACCAGATCGATGATCTGTGGTTGGCCACCACCAAGGCTCCCCAGGATTATTCCAAGGCACAGTTTGGGGAGAACAGCTGGCTGTTTTTTGGGAAGGAGACAGCCGGACTGCCTCAGTGGTTCCGGGAGGCTCACGCAGACCGATGCATCCGCATCCCTATGCGGCCCGACGCCCGCAGCCTGAACCTGGCCAATTCGGTCGCCGTCATCACCTACGAAGCGCTCCGCCAGCTGGCGTTTCCCCAACTGAGCGGAGAAGGAGACATGAAGGGTGCGTTTCCCCCGTCACGGGAGGGAACCGTAGCCAACGAATGAAGAAAAAGAGAAGGGGCTTTTTTCCTATGAATTATGACAAGAAGACCATCCGCGACATTGACGTGTCCGGCAAGAAGATCCTCCTGCGCTGCGATTTCAACGTTCCTCACGACAAGAAGACCGGCGTGATCCATGATGACACCCGCATCGTGGCCACCCTGCCCACCATCCGCTACCTGCTGGAGCACGGGGCCGCTGTGATCCTCACCTCCCACATGGGCCGTCCCCACGGCGTCTGGAAGCAGGAGAACTCCCTTTTCTCCGCCCGGGATCATCTGGAAAAGCTGCTGGGCATCCCAGTGCCCATGACCACCGACGTGCTGGGCCCCGACACCAAGGCAAAATGCGCCGCCCTCCAGCCCGGTCAGGTTCTGCTGATCGAAAACCTCCGCTTCCGTGTGGAGGAAGAGAAGAACGACCCCGACTTTGCCAAGGAACTGGCATCCCTGGCCGACATTTTCGTCTTTGACGCCTTTGGCTGCGCCCACCGGGCCCACGCCTCCACCGCCGGCGTGGCCGATTACCTGCCCGCCGTGGCAGGCTTCCTGGTGGAAAAGGAGCTGGCCTTTATGGGTAAGGCTCTGGAGGCGCCCCAGCGTCCCCTGGTAGCCATTCTGGGCGGCGCCAAGGTCTCCGACAAGATCGGCGTCATCAACAGTCTCCTCCAGAAGGCTGACACCATCATCATCGGCGGCGGCATGGCATACACCTTCCAGGTGGCCATGGGCGGCAAAATCGGCACCTCCCTGCTGGACGAGGAGCACATTGACTATGCCCGGGACATGATCGCCAAGGCCAAGGAGCTGGGCGTCAAGCTGCTGCTGCCCGTGGACACCGTGGTCACCAAGGAATTCGCCGCCGACGCAGAGTCCTCCCTGGTTCCCGCCAAGGCCATCCCCGACGACCGGATGGGCATGGACATCGGCCCCGAAACCATCCAGCTCTTCAGCGACGCCATCCGGGGCGCAGGCACCGTTATCTGGAACGGCCCCATGGGTGTCTTTGAGTTCCCCGCTTTCGCCAAGGGCACCAACGCCGTGGCCGAAGCTCTGGCCGGCCTGGAAAACGCCGTCACCATTGTGGGCGGCGGCGACTCCGTCTCCGCCGTAGAAAAGACTGGTTTTTCCAGCAAGATCTCTCACATCTCCACTGGCGGCGGCGCCTCCCTGGAGTTCCTGGAAGGTCTGGTCCTTCCCGGCATCGCCTGCCTGGCCGATCGCTAAGCTGATCAGGAGTAGGCATTTATGAACAGAAAGTATCGCAAAACCATCATCGCCGGCAACTGGAAGATGCACAAAACCCCTTCCGAAGCCAAGGTCTTCGCAGAGCAGCTCAAGAGCTCTCTGCCCCGGGCTAAGCGATGCAGCATTGTCCTGTGCGTGCCTTATGTCGATATCCCCGTGGCCGTGAAGCTGCTGAAAGACAGCCGCATCGCCGTGGGCGCCCAGAACCTCCACTGGGAGGAAGCCGGTCCCTTTACCGGTGAGATCTCCGCCGCCATGCTGGCCGACCTGGACGTGAAATACGTCATCATCGGCCACAGCGAACGGCGCAACCTCTTTTTCGAATCCGATCTGACGGTGAACAAAAAGGTCCACGCCGCCCTGAAGGCCGGTCTGCACCCCATCATCTGCGTGGGCGAGGACCAGGACCAGCGGGAGCTGGGCGTGACCCTGGAACTCATCGCCTATCAGATCAAGACCGCACTGGCCGGGGTCTCCCCCGAAGACATGCGGCATATCGTCATCGCCTATGAGCCCATCTGGGCCATCGGCACCGGCAACACCGCCACCCCGGAGCAGGCTGGCCAGGTCTGCTCCGCCATCCGCGGGGTCCTGCGCAAGCTCTATGGCGCGCGGATCGCCCGCTCCACCACCATCCAATACGGCGGCTCCATGAATGAGAAGAACGCAGCGGATCTGCTGGCCCAGGAAGATGTGGACGGCGGCCTCATCGGCTCGGCCTCCCTGAACCCTGAGACCTTCCTGCAGATCATCCAGGCCGCCAACCAAGACTGAATTTGGTTCCTTGCTGACCTGCCCCCAGGCCCTGCAACACCGGGAGAATGATTTATGAAAACACCCACTACCCTTATCATTATGGATGGCTTCGCCCTGGGCGAGGACATTCCCGGCAACGCTGTCAAGGCCGCTGCCACCCCCCAGCTGGAGTACCTCTTTTCCCAGTATCCCTTCTGCCAGCTGGAAGCCTCCGGCCTGGACGTGGGCCTGCCCGACGGTCAGATGGGCAACAGCGAGGTCGGCCACACCAATATCGGCGCCGGCCGCGTGGTCTTCCAGGACCTGCCCAAGATCAGCCTGGCTGTGGAAAACGGTTCTTTCTTCGAGAACCCCGCCTACCTGGAGGCAATCGACGCCTGCAAGGCAAGGGGCAGCGCCCTCCACCTGATGGGCCTGCTGTCCGACGGCGGCGTTCACAGCCACATCACCCACCTCTTCGCCCTGCTGGAGCTGGCTAAACGCCATGACTTGGGCCAGGTGTTCGTCCATGTCTTCCTGGACGGCCGCGACGTGTCCCCCACCTCCGGCAAGGGCTTTGTGGAGCAGCTCCAGGCCAAGATGAACGAGCTTGGCCTGGGCCAGATCGCCACCATCTCCGGCCGCTACTATGCCATGGACCGGGACAGCCGCTGGGAGCGTCTCCAGCGGGCTTACGACGCCATGGTCTGCGGGGAAGGTCCCTTCTGGGAAAATCCCGCAGAAGCCGTCCAGGCCTCCTACGACGCCGGCGTCACCGACGAGTTTATGGAACCTGTGGTCTGCAGCAAGGGCGGCTGCATTCAGGCGGGGGACTCGGTGATCTTCTATAATTTCCGGCCCGACCGGGCCCGGGAGATCACCCGCGCCCTCACCGATCCCGCCTTCGGCAGCCTGGTGCGCAAAAAGGGATATTTCCCCCTGCACTTCGTCTGCACCACCGAGTATGACGCCTCCCTCCCCAATGTGACGGTGGCCTTCCCCCATGAGAAGCTGGAGAACATCTTCGGCTCCTATCTCAGCCAGCTGAACATGACCCAGCTGCGCATCGCCGAGACCGAGAAGTATGCCCATGTGACCTTCTTCTTCAACGGCGGCCAGGAGGCCGTCTTCCCCGGGGAGGACCGGTGCCTGATCCCCTCTCCCAAGGTGGCCACCTATGACCTGCAGCCGGAGATGAGCGCCCCGGCCGTCACCGAGGAGGCAATCCGCCGCATCCAGAGCGGAAAGTATGATGTGATCATCCTGAACTTCGCCAACTGCGACATGGTGGGCCACACCGGCAGCTTCGACGCCGCCGTGAAGGCCGTGGAGACCGTGGACAGCTGCGTGGCCCAGGTGGTGGCCGCCACCACCGACATGGGGGGCGTGGCCCTCATCACCGCCGACCACGGCAACGCCGAGCAAATGCTGGACGCAGAGGGAAAGCCCTTCACCGCCCACACCACCAACCCCGTCCCCTTCTGCATCGTGGGGGCAGACGTTCGTCTCCGGGACGGCCGCCTGGCTGACATCGCCCCCACCATGCTGGACCTCATGGGCCTCAACCAACCCGAGGAGATGGACGGCAAAACCCTGATCGTCAACTGACGGGACCGGCTTCGGCTGCCCGTTTTGAGTTAGCATCTTAATGCAAAGGAGCATGGAAAATGAAGCAGATGATTGAAATTGTTGATGTTCTTGGCCGTGAGATCCTGGACTCCCGCGGTAACCCCACTGTGGAAGTGGAGGTCTATCTGGACGACGGCACCATGGGCCGGGCCTGTGTCCCCTCCGGGGCCTCCACCGGTATCTATGAAGCCTGCGAGCTCCGGGACGGCGATAAGTCCCGTTACCTGGGCAAGGGCGTGTCCAAGGCTGTGGAACATGTGAACAAGGAGATTGCAGAAGCTCTCATCGGTCTGAACGTTCTGGACCAGACTGCTATCGATAAGCTCCTCATCGAGCTGGACGGCACCCCCAACAAGAGCAATCTGGGCGCCAACGCCATCCTGGGCGCATCTCTGGCCTGCGCTCGGGCTGCCAGCGAGAGCCTGGGCGTGCCTCTGTACACCTATCTGGGCGGCTTCAACGCCAAGACCCTGCCCGTCCCCATGATGAACATCCTCAACGGCGGCGCACACGCCACCAACAACGTGGATATCCAGGAGTTCATGGTCATGCCCGTGGGCGCCAAGAGCTGGAAGGAAGCCCTGCGGATGTGCGCCGAGGTCTTCCACACCCTGAAGACCGTCCTGAAGGAGAACGGTACCCCCGCCGCCGGCGTGGGCGACGAGGGCGGCTACGCCCCCAACCTGAAGAAGGACGAGGACGCTCTGAAGGTCATCGTCCGGGCCATCGAAAAGGCCGGCTACAAGCCCGGCGAGGACTTTATGATCGCCATTGACGCCGCCACCTCCGAGTGGTACAACGAGGAGACCGGCTGCTATGACCTGCCCAAGGCCAAGAAGACCATGACCAAGCAGCAGCTGGTGAACATGTGGAAGAAGTTCGCCGACAACTATCCCATCATCTCCCTGGAAGACGGCATGGGCGAGAACGACTGGGAAGGCTGGGCCATGCTGACCAAGGCCATCGGCGACCGCGTCCAGCTGGTGGGCGATGACCTCTTCGTCACCAACACCCAGCGTCTGAAGACCGGCATTGAGAAGGGCGTGGCCAACGCCATCCTCATCAAGGTTAACCAGATCGGCACCCTGACCGAGACCCTGGACGCCATCCAGATGGCCAACCGGG
>JAEDLP010000150.1 GCA_016295225.1 Oscillospiraceae bacterium
CCCGCACCGTGTCCAGTGCGGTGAGCGTGGTGACACCGTTTTCCACTGCGCTGCGGCGAATGCGGCTGGAGCCGGAATGGATGTCCTCGCTGCGTACATCCATGGTGTTGATCACATAGGTGATATACCCGGAACGGATGGCATCCAGAATATCCGTGGATTCGTCGCTCACCTTGGGCAGCACCCGGGTACGGATGCCGTGCTCCTTCAGGAAGGCAGCGGTGCCGGGGGTTGCTTCCAGATTGAAGCCCAGCTGATAGAACCTTCTCAACAGGGGCAGGGCTTCCTCCTTGTCCTCGTCGGAGATGGTGGCAAATACCGTGCCGTAGTTCTGCAGGCGTATGCCGGAGGCTTGGAGGGCCTTATACAGGGCCCGGGTCAGGGAGTTGTCGTAACCGATGGCCTCGCCGGTGGACTTCATTTCCGGGGACAGGTAGGCATCCAGGCCCCGAAGCTTGGAGAAGGAGAAAGCGGGCGCTTTGACATAATATCGCTTTTTCTCCTGGGGGTACAGATCGTATATGCCCTGATCCCGGAGGCTCTTTCCCAGAGAAACCAGTGTGGCAATATCCGCCAGGGGATAGCCGGTTGCCTTGCTGAGGAAGGGAACCGTCCGGGAGGAACGGGGATTCACCTCGATAATATACACCCGATCCTTAGGATCCACAATGAACTGGATGTTAAAGAGTCCCTTGATGCCGATGGCGGGGCCCAGCTTTTTCGCGTACTGCAAAATAAGGCCTTTGATCTTATTGGATATGGAGAAGGAGGGGTAAACCGAGATGGAGTCACCGGAATGGACACCGGTACGCTCCACCAGTTCCATAATACCGGGGACAAAGACGTCCACTCCGTCACAAACGGCATCGATTTCCACTTCCTTGCCCCGGATATAGTGGTCAACAAGAACCGGCTTTTTCTCATCGATTTCCACGGCAGTGCGCAGGTAATGGCGCAGATGGGCTTCGTCCGAAACAATCTGCATGGCCCGACCGCCCAAAACGAAGCTGGGACGGACCAGCACCGGATAGCCGATCTCCCGGGCGGCCTGGACACCGTCCTCAATCCGGGTCACGGCACAGCCCTGAGGCTGGGGGATTTGCAGCTGCTTCAGCAGTTTTTCAAAGGCATACCGGTTTTCCGCTTTTTCAATTGCCGCACAGTCGGTGCCGATGATGTTCACGCCCAGATCCGTCAGGGGCTTGGCCAGGTTGATGGCAGTCTGTCCGCCCAGAGAGGCGATGACACCCTCCGGCTGCTCCAGAGCCACCACGTTCATTACATCCTCCGCGGTCAGAGGCTCAAAGTACAGCTTGTCGGAGGTGGTGTAGTCGGTGGACACGGTTTCGGGGTTGTTGTTGATGATGATGGCTTCGTACCCGGCCTTGCGGATGGTCTGGATGGCGTGGACGGTGGAATAGTCAAACTCCACGCCCTGGCCGATGCGGATGGGGCCGGAACCCAAAACCACGATCTTCTTTTTTCCGGAAACCCGGGATTCGTTTCCGGGCTCATAGGTGGAGTAGAAATAGGGGATATAGCTGTCAAATTCTCCGGCGCAGGAGTCGATCATCCGATAGCCGGGGAGGATGCCATTCTCTTTGCGAAAGGTATAGACCTGAGCTTCCGTCAGGGACTGGAAACCGGCGATAGCCTTGTCGGAGAAGCCCATTTTCTTGGCTTCCCGCAGAATGCCGATGTCACCGGGATGCTCCCGGAGCAGGCGCTCCATTTCCACGATGTTTCGCAGCTTGCGCAGGAAGAAGGGGTCAATTTGGGTGGCGGCGGCAATCTCCTGAATGCCGGTGCCCAGGCGGAGAAGCTGAGCGATGGCATAGATCCGGTCGTCGGTGCCGGTACGGATGTAATCCAGCAGTTCCTCCCGGGTTATGGGATCGAACTTGGCCATATAGAGATGGTTGACCCCGATTTCAAGGGAACGGATGCCCTTGAGCAGGCTCTCTTCAAAGGTTCTGCCCACGCTCATGGTCTCGCCGGTGGCCTTCATCTGGGTACCCAGGGTGTTGTTGGCATCGGAGAACTTGTCGAAGGGGAAACGGGGCATCTTGGTGACCACATAGTCAAGGGCCGGTTCGAAGGCGGCGCAGGTATTGGCAAGGCGGATTTCATCCAGGGTCATGCCGACACAGATTTTCGCGGATACCCGGGCAATGGGGTATCCGCTGGCCTTGGAGGCCAGGGCCGAGGAGCGGGAGACTCTTGGGTTGACCTCGATCAGATAATACCGGAAGGAATGGGGGTCCAGGGCAAACTGGACATTGCAGCCGCCCTGAATACCCAGCGCCCGAATCAGCTTCAGCGCTGAGTCCCGGAGCATCTGGTATTCCTTGTTGGTCAGGGTCTGGGAGGGACAGACCACAATGGAGTCACCGGTATGAATGCCCACGGGGTCCAGATTCTCCATGTTGCAGATGGCGATAGCGGTATCGTTGGCATCGCGCATGACCTCATATTCGATTTCCTTGTAGCCCTTGATACTCTTTTCTACAAGCACCTGATGGACGGGAGAGAGCACCAGGGCATTTTTCATGATTACCCGAAACTCTTCCTCGTTGTCCGCAAAGCCGCCGCCGGTGCCGCCAAGAGTGAAAGCGGGGCGAAGCACTACGGGGTAGCCGATTTCTTCCGCTGCTTTCAGACCTTCTTCCATGGAACAGGCAATGGAGGAGGGGAGTACCGGTTCCCCCAGGCGCTGGCAGAGCTCCTTGAACAGTTCCCGATCCTCCGCCAGCTCAATGCTACGGCTTGGAGTGCCCAAAAGATGGGTGTGGCACTCCTTCAAAATGCCCTTCTTTTCCAGCTGCATGGCAATATTCAGGCCCGTTTGACCGCCGAGGCCGGGGATGAT
>JAEDLP010000151.1 GCA_016295225.1 Oscillospiraceae bacterium
TCTTGGGATCGTTGGCCATCTGGACCATCATGATCTTCTTCTCCTCGTCCAGGACGTCCTGGGTGACCTGGGACTTGTCCCAGAAACGGGGATTCAGAGCGGCGATCTGCATGGCGGCGTCCTTGCCGGCCTCTTCCACCTTCTCGGCGGGCAGGTCGGTCTCCAGGTTCACCAGCACGCCGATCTTGCCGCCGGCGTGGACGTAAGCCACGGAAACGCCGTCAGCGAAACGGGCGAAGCGGCGGACCTTGATGTTCTCGCCGATGACCAGGACCATCTCCTGCTGCTGCTGCTCAACAGTCAGGTCGGTGCCATTGTACTTGCAGGCCATCAGGGCGTCCATGTCGGCGGGAGCCTCCTTGGCCACGGTGGCGGCCACGCCCTTGACGAAGTCCACGAACTTCTCGTTCTTGCCAACGAAGTCGGTCTCGGCGTTGACCTCGACCACCACGCCCACACCGTCGATGACAGTGGCGAAAGCCATGCCCTCGGCAGCGATACGGCCGGCCTTCTTGGCGGAAGCGGCCAGGCCCTTCTCGCGCAGGTACTCCACGGCCTTGTCCATGTCGCCGTCGGAGGCGGCCAGAGCCTTCTTGCAATCCATCATGCCCACGCCGGTCATCTCGCGCAGGGTCTTCACATCAGCTGCGGTAAAAGCCATTTTTACTTTCCTCCAATTTATATGGTATCAAACACAGTCAGCATCTGAACATGCAGATTACTGAGCGTCCTCAGCCTTCTCCTCGACGGCCTCGGTCTGCTCGCCCTGCTTGCCCTCCAGCACGGCGTTGGCCATGATGGAAGAGATCAGCTTGATGGCGCGGATAGCGTCGTCGTTGCCGGGGATGACGTAATCGATCTCATCGGGATCGCAGTTGGTATCGGCGATGGCCACAACGGGAATGCCCAGCTTGTGAGCCTCGGCGATGGCGTTGCGCTCCTTGCGGGTGTCCACGATGAACAGGGCGCCGGGCAGCTTCTTCATGTCCTTCACGCCGCCCAGGTACTTCTCCAGCTTGGCGATCTCGCCCATGTGCTTCATGACTTCCTTCTTGGGCAGCATATCGAAGGTGCCGTCCTCCTGCATGGTCTTCAGCTGGTTCAGACGGTCCACGCGGGTACGCATGGTCTTGAAGTTGGTCATCATGCCGCCCAGCCAACGGGCGTTGACATAGTACTGGCCGCAGCGGGTAGCCTCCTCGCGGATGGCCTCCTGAGCCTGCTTCTTGGTGCCGACGAACAGCAGGGACTGGCCGCTCTCGCTCAGCTGACGGACGAAGCTGTAAGCCTCCTCCAGCTTGCGGACGGTCTTCTGCAGGTCAACGATATAGATGCCGTTGCGCTCGGTGTAGATATAGGGAGCCATCTTGGGGTTCCAGCGGCGGGTCTGGTGACCGAAGTGGACGCCTGCCTCCAGCAGGGCTTTCATGGATACGACGTTAGATGCCATAGTGTTGAGTTCCTCCAAATCAAATTTCGTTTTTACCTCCGGCGGCTTCATCCCCCCTGCTGACCCGGCTTTTTCATGCCGGGCACGAACAGGAAGTCGACGCACCGTGCGGAATGCTGAAATATAATACCACGTCCACCGCGTCAATGCAAGTATTTTTTCCAAAAAAACGCTAAAAAATCAGGCTTTTATCATGGCTTTACTTGAATTTCCGCCGTCGTTTCTGCTCCAGATTGGGGTCCCGCCGCTGGAAGGGCTTGTCAATGAGGATGATGTCATCCCCGATGCGCTGGATGCACTCCCAGGGGATGTAAAACTCCTCCCCCCTGCCGAACAGCCCGAAGAACCGGCAGGGGCCGTAGACCACAATGGCGATCACCTGTCCCTCCGGAACACGGATGTCCACATCCGCCACAAAGCCCAGCCGGCAGCCGTCACAAATATTGATGACCTCCTTACACCGCAGATCCCGGATCCTGCACTGCATCATCCATCCCTCCTTGTCAGGAAAGCCTATGCGCGCTCCCGGCTGTCCTATGCGCCCAGAAAGCGACAAAAGCTCCCAGTATAGGAAAAATCGGCAGCGGAAATACTGTCCCCAGAAGCTAACAAGGGGGCGGCAGCCATGCAGGGAAAAGTGGAGATCGCGGGGGTCAACACCGCCAAATTGAAGGTCCTGAAAAACGCCGAGACCATGGAGCTGCTCCGGAAGACCAAAGAGGGCGACCAGGAGGCCCGCCGTCAGCTGATCGAGGGGAACCTGCGGCTGGTGCTCTCCGTGATCCAGCGGTTCGCCAGCCGGGGCGAAAACGCCGATGATCTGTTCCAGGTGGGCTGCGTGGGCCTCATCAAGGCCATCGATAATTTTGACATCTCCCAGCCTGTGAAGTTCTCCACCTACGGCGTGCCCATGATCATCGGTGAGATCCGCCGCTACCTCCGGGACAACAGTGCCATCCGGGTGTCCCGCTCCATGCGGGATACCGCCTACCGGGTCCTGCAGGTCCGGGACCGCCTGATCTCGGAGAATCAGCGGGAGCCCACTGTGGAGCAAATCGCCAGGGAGCTGGATATTCCCCGGGAGGAGGTGGTGTTCGCCATGGACGCCATTGTGGACCCAGTGTCGCTCTACGAGCCGGTGTACTCCGACGGCGGCGATGCCATCTGCGTCATGGACCAGGTCAGCGACACCCGCAATACCGACGAGATCTGGACGGACCGCATTGCCCTGAAGGACGCCATGGCACGGCTGGATGAGCGGGAGCGGCGCATTTTATCTCTGCGGTTCTATGAGGGAAAAACGCAGATGGAGGTCTCCGCCGAGGTAGGTATTTCCCAGGCCCAGGTATCCCGTTTGGAAAAAGGCGCCATCAATACCATTAAAAAGAATATTTAAAAGGAAAAGAGGCCATTTTCTA
>JAEDLP010000152.1 GCA_016295225.1 Oscillospiraceae bacterium
CCGGCGGCTCTATCCGGGATGACCTGGTGATTGCCGAGTGCGACAAGGACAACATTGTCATGGCCTTTACCGGTATGCGCCTGTTCCACCACTGATTTCAGATACGAAGATACAAGATGCCGGATACGAGACAGGCAAGCGCATACGGGAACAGCCGAATATCTTATATCTACTATCTTGCATCTATACAAAGGGGTATTGATTTATGAAATTGTTAGTAGTCGGCGGCGGCGGCCGAGAACACGCCATCATTAAAAAGCTGAAAGAGAATCCTTCCGTGGAAACGATTTACGCCCTGCCCGGAAACGGCGGCATTGCCGCCGATGCGGTCTGCGTCCCCATCGGCGCCACGGATATTCCCAGGATTGTGGAATTTGCCGTGCAGAACGGCATCGATTACGCGGTGGTCGCGCCGGACGATCCTCTGGTTCTCGGCGCTGTGGACGCACTGACGGAAAAGGGGATTCCCTGCTTCGGACCCAGCGCCAACGCGGCCATCATCGAGGGCAGCAAGGTCTTTTCCAAGAACCTGATGAAGAAATACGGCATCCCCACGGCACGGTATGAGGTTTTTGAGGAACTGGACGCCGCCCTCAAGTATCTGGAAACGGCGCCGATCCCCACAGTCATCAAGGCCGACGGCCTGGCTCTGGGCAAGGGCGTGATCATCGCCCAGACCCGGGAGGAGGCAAACCGGGCGGTGACCGACATGATGGCAAACGGAATGTTTGGAGCCTCGGGCAGCCGCGTGGTTATTGAGGAATTCCTCACCGGACCGGAGGTCAGTGTGCTGGCCTTCACTGACGGCAAGGTGGTAAAGCCCATGGTGTCCTCCATGGACCACAAGCGCATCGGGGATAACGACACGGGCCTCAACACCGGCGGTATGGGCACCGTGGCGCCCAACCCCTACTATACACCGGAAGTTGCCCGGGAGTGCATGGAAAAAATCTTCCTGCCCACCATTGCGGCCATGAATGCCGAGGGCAGAACCTTCCGGGGCTGTCTGTACTTCGGCCTGATGCTCACGCCCAATGGCCCCAAGGTCATTGAGTACAACTGCCGGTTCGGCGATCCGGAGACCCAGGTGGTGCTGCCCCTGCTGGAAAGCGATCTGCTGACCATCATGCAGGCAACCACCAACGGGACGCTCTCCGAGACGGAGGTCAAATTCGATCACAGGCACGCCTGCTGCGTGATCCTTGCCTCCCAGGGCTATCCTGTTTCCTACAAAAAGGGCTTCCCCATCACCATGACACCCGAGGCTGCTGCCCACACGTTTGTTGCCGGGGCCAAGCTGGGGGAAAATGGGGAGCTGCTCACCTCTGGCGGCCGGGTCACCGGCACCACCGCCGTGGCGGATACCCTGGAAGAAGCGATCCGGGAGGCCTATCGGCTCTCCGACGGCGTCCGGTTTGAGGGCGCTTACCGAAGAAGCGACATTGGCCGCCGTGCCATGCAGGCGCTGAAATAAAAGGGAGGACTTGCCAGATGGTATATCGTGTATACGTAGAAAAAAAGGAAGGCCAGACCCATGAAGCCCAGGGTCTGCTGCGGGAAATCCGGGACTTTTTGCAGATCAAGGGCCTGACCGGCCTGCGGGTGCTGAACCGCTATGACGCGGAAAACATGGACGAGGGCCTGTTCGCCTACGCCGTGAACACCGTCTTCTCCGAGCCCCAGGTGGATACCGTCAGCTATGAGGTGCCCCAGGGGGATGTGGTCTTCGCCGTGGAGCCCCTGCCCGGCCAGTACGACCAGCGGGCAGATTCCGCAGCCCAGTGCATCCAGATTATCTCCCAGGGGAATCGCCCCACAGTGCGCACTGCTAAGGTGTATGTGCTGTCCGGCTCCCTCAGTGAGGCGGACGTGGCGGCCATCAAGAAATATGTAATCAACGCCGTGGAAAGCCGGGAGGCCTCTCTGGAAAAGCCCGAGACCCTGGCCATGGCCTACGCCGCGCCCGAGACCGTGGCCACCGTCACCGGCTTCACCGCCATGGACGAGGTTGCCCTTTTCGAGCTTCTGGACAAGCTGGGCCTTGCCATGGATCTGGACGACCTTCGGTTCCTGCAGAACTACTTCCGGGAGGAGGAGCACCGGGATCCCACCATCACCGAGATCCGGGTGGTGGATACCTACTGGTCTGACCACTGCCGCCACACCACCTTCTCCACACACCTGGACAACGTGGTTATCCACGATGCGCAGGTGCAGAAGGCCTATCAGCAGTACCTGGATGCCCGGGTGGAGGTCTATGGGGAGGAGAAGGCCGCCAAGCGGCCCCAGACCCTGATGGACATTGCCACCATCGGCGCCAAGACCCTGAAAAAGCGGGGGGTCTTACCCGAACTGGACGAGAGCGAGGAGATCAACGCCTGCTCCATCCATGTCACCGCCAGGGTCAACGGGGAAGACCAGGACTGGCTGCTGATGTTCAAGAACGAAACCCACAACCATCCCACGGAGATCGAGCCCTTCGGCGGCGCGGCCACCTGCATCGGCGGCTGCATCCGGGACCCCCTGTCCGGCCGGGCCTATGTGCATCAGGCCATGCGGGTCACCGGCGCGGGAGATCCCCGCACCTCTTTGAAGGACACCCTCCCCGGTAAGCTCCCCCAGCGAAAGCTCTGCCAGACCGCCGCCGCGGGCTACTCCTCCTACGGCAACCAGATCGGTCTGGCCACCGGCCACGTTGCCGAGCTGTACCACGAGGGGTATGTTGCCAAGCGCCTGGAGTGCGGCGCGGTGGTTGCTGCCGCTCCCGCGGGCAATGTCCGCCGGGAGTGCCCTGCCCCCGGTGACGTGGTCATCCTGCTGGGCGGCCGCACCGGCCGGGACGGCATCGGCGGCG
>JAEDLP010000153.1 GCA_016295225.1 Oscillospiraceae bacterium
GAGACCGTCTCCACCGACTACGACACCGCCGACCGCCTGTACTTCGAGCCCCTGTCCCCCGAGGACGTCATGGGGGTCATCGCAGTGGAGAAGCCCATCGGCGTGGTGGTGGCCTTCGGCGGCCAGACTGCCATCTCCCTCACCGACTTCCTGGACAAGCAGGGCATCCCCATCCTGGGCACCTCTGCCGACGGCATCGACATGGCCGAGGACCGGGGCCGCTTCGACGCCCTGCTGGAGTCTATGAACTTCCGCCGCCCCAAGGGCATGAGCGTCACCACGCTGGAGGAGGCCCTCAGCGCCGCTGAGGAGCTGACCTATCCCGTCCTGCTCCGTCCCTCCTACGTCATCGGCGGCCAGAACATGGTCATCGCCCACGACCGGGGCGACGTGGAGAAGTACATGAACGTCATCCTCTCCGGCGGCTTCCGCAACGACGTGCTGGTGGACAAGTACATGCCCGGCACCGAGATCGAGGTGGACGTGATCTCCGACGGCGTGGACGTGCTGATGCCCGGCATCATGGAGCACATCGAGCGGGCCGGCGTCCACTCCGGCGACTCCATTGCCGTCTATCCTCCCTACACCCTCACCGACAAGATGATGCAGGTGGTGGTGGAGTGCTCCCAGAAGCTGGCCCTGGCCCTGGGTACCAAGGGTCTGGTGAACATCCAGTACCTGATCTACAACGGCGAGCTCTTCGTCATCGAGGTCAACCCCAGAGCCTCCCGTACCATCCCCTACCTGTCCAAGGTCACGGGCATCCCCATGGTGGATCTGGCCACCAAGATCATGATGGGCTCCACCCTGAAGGAGCTGGGCTACGAGAGCGGCCTGTGGAAGATCCCCCCCTACTACGCCGTCAAGGTCCCCGTCTTCTCCTTCGAGAAGATCACCGACGCCAACTCCATGCTGGGCCCCGAGATGAAGTCCACTGGCGAGGTTCTGGGCCTGGGCCGCACCTTCAACGAGGCCATCTTCAAGGGGCTGGCCGCCGCCGGGTACCGGCACTACAACGGCAAGGGCGTTCTCATCAGCGTGGAGAACCACGAGCTGCCCGAGGTGGTGGGCCTGGCCAAGAAGTTCGACGACATGGGCATGCCCATGTACGCCACCCACGACACCGCTGAGACCATCCGCAGCCTGGGCATCCAGGTCACCGAGATCCCCCACATCCTGCCCGGCACCGACGCCTTCCAGCTCATGGAGGAGGGCAAGATCGGTCTCATCATCTACACCGGCGCCCTGTATGACGACACCCTGTCCGACTACATCGAGCTCCACCGGGAGGCCATCCGCCACTCCATCGCCTCCATCACCTCCCTGGACACCGCCAACGCCATGGCCGACATGATGGCCAGCAAGTTCCACCTGAACAACACCGAGCTGGTGAACCTGAACAACATGCGGAAGGAGCGTCAGCTCCTGCCCTTCGCCAAGATGCAGGGCTGCGGCAACGACTACATCTTCTTCGACAACCGGGAGGGCAAGATCTCCAGCCCCGGCTCCCTGTGCGTCAGCGTCTGCGACCGGCACTACGGCATCGGCGGCTACGGCATCGTCCTCATTGAGAACTCCGACGTGGCCGACGCCAGGATGCGCATCTTCAACCGGGACGGCACCGAGGGCAAGATGGCCGGCAACAGCATCCGCTGCGTGGGCAAGTACCTCTACGACAAGGGCATTGTCAGGAAGGAGTACATGACCATCGAGACCGCCGGCGGCATCAACAGTCTGGTGCTGTACATCCGCAACGGCAAGGCCAACACCGTCAGCGTGGGCATGGGCAAGGCCGATCTGCTCACCAGCAGCCTGCCCACCACCCTGCCCGGCAACACCATCATCAACCGGCCCGTGGAGATCGCCGACGGCACCTATAACATCACCTGCGCCTCCATCGGCAACCCCCACTGCGTGGTCTTCTGTGAGGACCCCTCCTCCCTGGACCTGGAGACCATCGGTCCCAAGTTTGAGCACGCCGAGTACTTCCCCGAGCGCATCAACACTGAGTTCGTGCGCATCGTCAACAACGACACCCTGCGTATGCGGGTCTACGAGCGGGGCAACGGCGAGACCGTGGCCTGCGGCACCGGCGCCTGCGCCGCCGTCATCGCAGCCACCGAGAACGGCCTGCTGGAGAAGGGCCGGGACATCACCGTCAAGCTGGTGGGCGGCGACCTGACCGTCAACTACACCGACGAGGAAGTCCTCCTGACCGGCGACGCCGTGCTGGTCTACGAGGGCGTGGTCGAGTACTGATCCCCCATAAACAAGCGAATCCCCCGGTCATCCGACCGGGGGATTTTTGTTTGCCGCCCCTGAGAGAGGATGTGCCCCGAATTGTAAACGTCAATGAAAAAGTGAGATAATGTACAATAAGGGACCTGTTGACAGTACCGAATTTGCTTTTCCATCAATTTCAGCCTCTTTGCCGGCAGATTGTAGGAAGAAATCTGCGCACATATGCTCTGTTTTTGGGGATGGTACGGCTCTTCAGCCATTTTGCCACACCTTCCTCCGAAATCTCCATATCCAGAGGGAGCAGGCTCTTATCCTTTTCATTGATCCAAAGGATTTCAACGTCCGGAACGTCGCTTGCTTCTGTGGCTGCCAACTCCATCAGCATCGTGCCGAAGTGCTTCAGTTGAAAAACCATAGGCGGCTCATTACTCCACAGTATAACCATTCCAGTCAGCAAAGGATCATCAATTTTTGGGGGGCGTAAAGATACATAAAGCACACCCTTGTTACCACGGAATAGCAGGTTACTCGCAGAGTTCCGCTGCATATAGCTTCTCAAACT
>JAEDLP010000154.1 GCA_016295225.1 Oscillospiraceae bacterium
GGACAAGCACGACACCGTGGGCATCGACTGCGTGGCCATGTGCGTCAACGACATCGTTTGCTGCGGCGCAAAGCCCCTGTTCTTCCTGGACTATATCGCCTGTGGAAAGAACGTTCCCGAAAAGATTGCCGGCATCGTCTCCGGCGTGGCCGAGGGCTGCGTCCAGTCCGGCGCTGCCCTGATCGGCGGCGAGACTGCTGAGATGCCCGGCTTCTATCCCATCGACGAGTACGATCTGGCCGGCTTCTCCGTGGGCGTGGTGGACAAGGAGAAGGTCTTTGACAAGAACACCATCAAGGAGGGCGACGTGATCATCGGCCTTCCCTCCTCCGGCGTTCACTCCAACGGCTTCTCCCTGGTCCGTAAGGTCCTGGACGTGGAAAACTGCGACCTGAAGGCTCCCGTGGCGGAGCTGGGCGGCGCATCCCTGGGCGAGACGCTGCTGACTCCTACCCGGATCTATGTAAAGACCATCCTGGCCCTCATGGAGTCCGTGTCCATCAAGTCGGTTTCCCACATCACTGGCGGCGGCTTCTATGAGAACATCCCCCGCAGTTTGCCCAAGGGCATGACCGCCAAGATCAAGGAAGCAGACGTGCCCGTGCTGCCCATCTTCAAACTCATCGAAGAGAAGGGGAACATCCCCCGTCGCGAAATGTTCAACACCTTCAACATGGGCGTTGGCATGACCGTCGTTGTGGGCAGGGAAGAGGCCGACAAGGCCATGGCCGCTCTGGAGGCAGCGGGCGAGAAGCCCGTCCGCCTGGGCGAGATCGTTGCCGGCGACGAGGGCGTCATCTTATGGTAAAAACGAAGATCGCGGTGATGGTCTCCGGGGGCGGAACCAATCTCCAGGCCCTGCTGGACGCCCAGACCGGGGGCATCCTCACCGCTGGGGAGATTGTGCTGGTGATCTCCAGCAACGCCAAGGCCTACGCCATCACCCGGGCCCAGAACGCAGGTGTTCCCGCTGTGGTCTGCAGCAGGAAGGAACTGGGCAGCCAGGAGGCCTTCGAGGCAGCCATCTCCCAGGCTCTGGCCGACCATGGTGTGGAACTCATCGTCCTGGCCGGTTTTATGAGCATCCTCAGCGAGAACTTCACCAAGCAGTGGCCCCGCCGCATTCTGAACGTTCACCCCTCTCTGATCCCCTCCTTCTGCGGACAGGGATTCTACGGCTTGAAGGTTCACGAGGCTGCGCTGGCCTATGGGGTGAAGGTCACCGGCGCCACCGTCCACTTTGTGAACGAGGTGCCCGACGGCGGCGAGATCCTCCTGCAGAAGGCTGTGGAGGTTCAGCCTGGCGACACCCCCGAGGTCCTGCAGAAGCGGGTCATGGAGCAGGCTGAGTGGAAACTCCTGCCCCAGGCTACCCAGATGATATCCGAAGAAATTGGGAAAGGGAAGTAACCAATGAATATCTATGAAACGCTTGACCTGGCCACTTTGCTGGCTGGGAATCCATACCCCGGCCGGGGCATCGTCATCGGCAAGACCGCAGACGGCGCCAAGTCCGTGGTGGCCTACTTCATCATGGGCCGCAGCGAGAACAGCCGCAACCGGGTCTTCGTCAAAGAGCCCGACGGCATCCGCACCGAGGCCCACGACCCCGCCAAGCTGGCAGACCCCAGCCTGATTATCTATCATCCCGTCCGTCAGGTGGGCCGCGGTCTCATCGTCACCAACGGCGATCAGACCGATACCATCCGGGAATTCATCGAGAAGGGCCTGACCTTTGAGCAGTCCTTGCGCACCCGGGAGTTTGAGCCCGACGGTCCTAACTGGACCCCCCGTATCTCCGGCCTGCTCTCTCCCGACGGCAGCTACAAGATGTCCATCCTGAAGAGTGCCGACGCGGAAGGCTCTGCCTGCGCCCGGTACACCTATGAATATCCCGGCCTGGCTGGCGTGGGCCACTTCCTCCACACCTATGTGACCGACGGCAACCCCATCCCCACCTTCCAGGGGGAACCCGAGCGGGTGGCCATCACCGGCACCATGGAGGAGTTTGCCAACCTGGTGTGGAACAACCTCAATGAGGCCAACAAGATCTCCCTCTATGTGCGCTTTACTGACCTGGCCACCGGGGAGTATGAAGAGACCCTTATCAATAAGAATCAATAAATGGGAGATCGAGGAATGAAAGAATTGGAACTGAAATACGGCTGCAACCCCAACCAGAAGCCCGCCAGCATCTCTGTCAGCGACGGCAGAGACCTGCCTATCGAGATTTTGGGGGGCAAGCCCGGATACATCAACCTGCTGGACGCCTTCAACTCCTGGCAGCTGGTGAAGGAACTGAAGGAGGCCACCGGCCTGCCCGCAGCTGCTTCCTTTAAGCACGTCTCTCCCGCAGGCGCAGCCGTTGGCCTGCCCCTGAGCGAGACCGACAAGGCCATCTACTTTGTGAATGACGATGCGGAGCTCTCTCCCATCGCCTGTGCCTACATCCGTGCCCGGGGTGCGGACCGCCTGTGCTCCTATGGCGACTGGGCGGCCCTCAGCGACACCTGCGACGCCGCCACCGCCGCCTATCTGAAATACGAGGTCTCCGACGGCATCATCGCCCCCGATTTCACCCCCGAGGCCCTGGAGATCCTCCGTACCAAGAAGAAGGGCAACTACAACATCGTCAAGATCGACCCCAACTATGTCCCCGCCGTCCAGGAGCACAAGGACGTCTTCGGCATCACCTTCGAGCAGGGCCGCAACAACTTCAAGATTGACAAGAGCCTGCTGACCAATCTGGTCACCGAAAACAAGGAACTGCCCGACAGCGC
>JAEDLP010000155.1 GCA_016295225.1 Oscillospiraceae bacterium
TCCACGCAGTCGGGAGCGCACAGGGTGCGGCCGATGGTGATATCCGCCATGCCGGACAGGGCCACGATTTCACCGGCGGAGGCCTCCTGGATGGGGGCTTTGGCCAGGCCGTCGAAGGCGTACAGGGCAACTACCTTGCCCTTCTGGCGGATGTCGGGGTCGTGGAAGTCGCAGATGGTGACCTCCTGGTTGACCTTGATGGTGCCCCGCTCCACCCGGCCCACGGCGATGCGGCCCACGTAGTCGTTGTAGTCGATGGAGGACACCAGCAGCTGCAGGGGAGCATCCGCGTCGCCCTGGGGGGCGTCGATATAGTTGATGATGGTCTCAAACAGAGGCGTGAGGTCGGTGCCGGGCACGTCGGGGGAGTAGGACGCGGTGCCCTGACGGCCGGAGCAGAACACGGTGGGGGAGTTGAACTGCTCGTCGGTGGCATCCAGATCCAGCAGCAGCTCCAGAACCTCGTCCATGACCTCGTGAACACGGGCATCGGGCTTGTCCACCTTGTTCACGGCCACGATGACCTTGTGACCCAGCTCCAGGGCCTTCTGCAGAACGAACCGGGTCTGGGGCATGGGGCCCTCGGCGGCGTCCACCAGCAGGATAACGCCGTTGACCATTTTGAGAATCCGCTCTACCTCGCCGCCGAAGTCGGCGTGGCCCGGGGTATCCACAATGTTGATCTTGAAGTCTTTATAGTGTACAGAGGTGTTCTTGGCCAGGATGGTGATGCCTCTCTCCCGCTCCAGATCACCGGAGTCCATGACCCGCTCCACGGTGGCCTGGTTCTCCCGATAGATGCCGCCTTGCTTGAGCATCTCGTCCACCAGGGTGGTTTTGCCGTGGTCGACATGAGCGATGATGGCGATATTGCGGATTTTATCCTGAGATACCATATATTGTTTCTCCTTCAAAGGTTGAATTTGACCCTAAAATCACAATTTTAAATTATACCACCTGCCCAAAAAGATTGCAATATATTTGTAGAAATAGGCTTAAAAAATATGGGACGGTTTTGCACCGTCCCATAGGCAATTTTGACAGGAGCGTTAACTGTAGCGTCCGCCCCGGTGGCTGGAAATCCGATACAGCAGCACCCCAAGGATGATGAGGGTCAGAACCCCGATGATGATGAGAAGTCCGATCCAGCCGTCACCGCCGGTGTTACGCTCCCGCAGAGGGGGCTCGGTCTGCCGGGTGGGGGCTTCCGTGGCAGGAACCGTGGGGGCTTCCGTGGCTGGCTGGGTCGGCGGCGTGGTGGCGGGGACGGTGGGGGCTTCTGTGGCTGGCTGGGTAGGCGGTGTGGTAGGCGGCGCGGTGGGAGCCGTGGTGGGAACGGTGGGGGCCTCCGTAGCGGCAGTGGTGGCGGGAACGGTGGCCTCCGCGGTCTCGGCCTGCTGGTCGGTGTCGTCTACAGACGCGGCGCTGACGGTCTGAACCTCATCCAGGATGTCCGGGTTGGCACCGTAAATGGACAGGTGAGAGCCGTAGGAGCTGAGCAGGGGGGAGACGTACTCCGAGGGCCAGGGGTTATTCAGCGGGTAGTACAGGTCGATGTGGCCCACGGTCCACAGGCAGCTGTCCCGGAAGTGGGGCATGGGGCCGTAGCAGTACACAAGGCTCAGATTGTCGCAGTCCTGAAAGCACTTTGCCTCAAAGGAGCGGAAGGTGGCGGGCAGGACAAGGCGCTGGATGCGATTGCAGTCGTAGAAGGCCTCCGGGCCGATCTCCCGCAGGGAATCGCCGAAGTCGATGTCCTTCAGTTTTTCAAACTGGTAGAAGGCCTTGGCCCCGATGCGGCTGACGCCGCCGGTGAGAACCACGCTGCGGATTTCGTCCTTGTATTCCTCCCAGGGGCAGCCGTCCTCCATATCCCCGCTGCCGGAGATGGTGAGGGTGTGATCCTGCAGTGTCCAGGTCAGGTTTTCGCCGCAGGTGCCCTCGGCCTGGACGGAGGATGCCAGTACCCCCAGAGGGAGAACGCCGGCAAGGAGAAGCACCAGAATGGCACACAGAAGTTTTTTCATATGGATTCCTTCCTTTCGGAATATGTTTAATTCAGGGTTCCCTGGGAGCGCTGGAACAGCTGGCTGATCCGCGCCCGCAGTGCCTGGGCCTCCGGCAGATCGCTGTCCCCCCACTGGTCGATCCACTGGGCGGAGGCTGCCTGGGCCTGGCGCAGGGTGGTAAGATCCACGCTCAGATCCGCCACCCGGAACACCGGAAGACCGGACTGCCGGGAGCCGAAAAAATCTCCGGGGCCCCGCTGGCGCAGATCCTCCTCCGCAATGCGGAAGCCGTCGTTGGTGGCGCACATGGCCTTGAGCCGCTGGAGGGTCTCGGGGTTTTTGTTGTGGGACACCAGGATGCAGTAGCTCTTGTCCCGGCCACGGCCCACCCGGCCCCGGAGCTGGTGCAGCTGGGAAAGGCCAAACCGGTCTGCGTCCTCAATGACCATCAGTGTGGCGTTGGGAACGTCCACCCCCACCTCAATTACGGTGGTGGCCACCAGAACGTCGGCCTCCTGCCGGGCGAAGGCGGCCATGACCTGCTCTTTCTGGGCTCCCTTCATCTGGCCGTGGAGCAGGGAGATGCGAAGATCCGGGAACACGGTCTTCTGGAGGGTTTCGGCCCAGACCTCGGCGGACTTGATGCCCAGCTCCTCATTCTCCTCCACCGCAGGACACACCACAAAGCACTGGTGGCCCTCCTGAACCTGCTTGCGGATGAAGGCGTTGATCCGGGGGCGGTAGCTCTCCCCCACCAGAAAGGTGTCCA
>JAEDLP010000156.1 GCA_016295225.1 Oscillospiraceae bacterium
GAATCGGGCACCGCTGTTACATAGAGAACCGCCCGGAGGCGATCACATCCGCCAGATCCGGGGCCTTGCTCTGCTTCACAAGCACACGGGCCAGCGCATTCATCACAGCTGCCACAGGGTCGATACGCTGGGTGTCGTCCTTGTGCTTCTTGTTCAGCTTGATATCGCCGTAATTGTTCTGGATCTCAATGGCATTTCCAAGGCAAGAGATAAAAAGGGGATTCTCCTCGATCACCAGCTTGCCCTGCAGCAGCAGCTCCCGGAAGCCCTTCACAGCCAGGTTCTGCCCGGCGCAGGTCTGTGCGATCTCCACGCAGAAGTCCGGGTTGTTCCGCTCCTCGCACATCTGGATGGCCAGGTCCGTGGCATTGTGTCCGTCATAGTCCACCTCGTCCACCTGCCACTGGTGGTCCCGCTCTCCGGCGCAGATCCAGTTGTTGACGTACCGGTTCTCCGTCACATCGCCGGGCGTCAGGGTACAGTACCCGCCGGCCGCCCAGGCCCGGTACGGCATCCGGTCCGTGTGCTCGTGCCTGGTGGCGGAATTCTCCGGAAGGAAGCCGTGGGCCTTGATGGCGATACGGCCGTCCGGAAGGGTGAACACAGCACCGGCGCCGGACAGGTCGATCCGCTTGCCCAGGTCGAAGCCGCAGTTGCAGTGAAGGCCGTCGGTCAGTGCCGCAAACTGGTCCTTCGGCACCTGTGCCTTTCTGGCCAGTTCCATCAGATCCGCATTCAGGTAGCTGTTGACGCTCTCGGCCTGCCACTGGCACATACGCCGGGTCAGGAATTTACTGATCTTATCCGGGTCCTTGCTCTCATAGGCCGCCGTGTGCTCGCTCTCGATCTCGTCCAGCAGCGTCCGGCTGTAGGCGTTTGGATAGCGCAGCACCGGGTTTGCCATGGGCCACAGGGCCCGGTCATGGGGATTTGCGCCCAGCGGCAGCTCCCGGATCATCACGAAGTACCGGTCATCCCGCACAGCGCCGTCCAGCACCTGCTTGGCATACTGTTCCTCCCGGAAGCAAGGCTTGCTCTCGGCGCCGTCTCCGGCCGTGGTGATCACGTCCAGCAGGGACTGCCACCGCTTTCCGAAGGAGTCCTTGCCCAGGTCATAGATCTCCGACGTCTGATGGGCGTGGTATTCGTCCACCTCGAAGTAGCTGGGAGCGCCGGAGTCCTTGTTCTTGGTGTCCTTGCTCAGGGCCCGCATGAAGCCGCCCCGATTCCGATGCACTACCGGATTGCTCCTGGGAATGATGAGGCGCTTTGCAATGTTGGGGCTGGCCGCCGCGATCTTCTTGGCGTCGCCGAAGACACGCATGGCCTGTCCCCGGTCCACTGCCGCGCACTCCACTTCCGGCTCCAGTTCAAACCTGGCCTCCTCCGGCTTGTAGGGCGGGTAGATGGCGTCGCCGCACATGTGGTACAGGCATTTGCAGCTGACCTCCGTGGACTTCACGTTGCCTCGCGCCCGCTTGCTGTAGGTGCGGTTGAACCGTCTTGCGCCGGTGTCCTTGTGGACCCAGCCGTAAATGCACCCCTGGTCAAAGATCTGCCAGGGCTGCGGATCCACAGGCTGCCCGGCAAAGGGGCCGCGCACCTGGATGCACTGTCCGAACCAGCGGATGATGCGGTCGGCCCGGGTCGTATCAAATACATAGGGGAAATCATCGGTGCCCTGGCGCTTCAGATCGTCCAGGTGCCGCTGGCATGCCTTGATCTCATACTCGCAGCACTGGTCCCGGAGCTTCCCCTGGGTCACCTGCTTGGCGTACACGCTGACAGGATGGTGCAGCCCGCTCTGCCATCTAGTCGCCATAGAGATCCTCGTCCGGCTCCACATCGGCCGCCTTCTCAGCCCGCTTCTGAGCCAGCCGTACACGGCCGGTGGGCGTCAGGCCCAGCTTGTCTGCGTACTGTAGCAGGTTCCGGTCCAGGGCCTGCAGCTTGCCGTTCAGCGTGTCCAATTTGGAAACTGCCTCAATGATCTGGTCCGCCGTCATAGGCGGGTCGGAGGCTCTGGCGGAATTCTCCCACTCCTCGTCCGTCATCTCGGTTTTTCCGGTCTTCTTCGTCCTGGAGGCGTTTTCCACAATGCCCTGGACGCCGAGGCGGTCCATCAGCTGATGGATCAGGATGATGGTCTGGTCCCGCCTGGCCAGCATGGCGCAGTATCCGGCCAGCATCTCGCTGTCCAGGTCATCCAGGATGGACAGGCCCTCCATGCGTTTGACCAGCTGATTCCAGTAGCTGTTGGCCAGCTTGTTCCCGGAGATGAACCGGGGCTTTTTCAGCCGGATCCGTCCGCCGCGGTCAGGGAGGACCTGCTGTTCCGCTTCCTGGCGGGCAGACAGCTCAGCCTCCGTCCGGTGGCCGCTCAGGTTGTCACTTCGTTTCGGTGCGGTGGGCATGGGATCCTCCTCTCCAAAGTGTCGGTACCGGCAGCGCGTAGCTGGCAGGCGTGTCTCCTGCGTATCCGCAGCGGCCAGGATCATTCAGACAGGCCTTGTCGCAGCCGTCGTGATCGGCGCAGGAGGAACAGCAGATGCCGCGCCCGATCTCACAGTATTTCTCGCTGCCTTTCAGCCGGCACTGCATCTGATCACCTCCCTGTGTTCCGGAGCTCTGCCGGATGCCGGTGGCCCGCCACCGGCGCCCGGGGAAAGAAGAGGCGCGGGCGGGTCGGCACATCCCACCCGGCACAGCTCCGGAGCCGCCTCTCGCTGCCCTTCCCTCCCCGAAACCCTGATGCGGGAACTTTTCTCGCACCCGAG
>JAEDLP010000157.1 GCA_016295225.1 Oscillospiraceae bacterium
GTGTATTGCGGACTTTTTGATACGCATTGTTGGAGCAAAAGATCCGCCCAAAACCCAAAAGGGTAGTTTTTAGAGGTGCCCTGTTGTTTTTCGTGCAGATTTTATCAGAAAAGGAATGACAAGTCAAGGATGGTACCAGGGATGCAGTGAGAATCAGCCGAATCTTTCCTTGAGCTGTGCCATGATTTCGGGGATGGCGATGTTCTGGGGGCAGTGACCGGTGCAGGAGCCGCAGCCGATGCAGCTTTCAAATTTGCCCTGGGATTCCACCTCGTCCAGATCCTGCCGGATGCCGCCCTCGCCGATCTTCCAGGCGTTGTAGACCTTGAGGTATTCGGGGATGTTGATCTGCATGGGGCAGTCGTCGCAGCAGTAGCGGCAGCCGGTGCAGGGAACCTGAAGCTGGGTGTGGAACAGGTCGCAGGCCTTCATCAGCGTGGCCATATCTTCGTCGCTCAGGGTGCCGGGGTCGGAGAAGGTGGCGGCGTTGTCCCGGACCTGCTCCAGGGTGCTCATGCCGGAGAGGATCACCTGCACCCGGGGCAGGGTGCGGACGAACCGCATGGCCCAGGAGGCGATGCTCCAGTCGGGGTGGGCGTCCTTCAGCAGCTTCTCGGCATCGGGGGTCAGCTGGGCCAGGCGGCCGCCCCGGACGGGCTCCATGACCATGATGGGGATGTTCCGCTCATCGAGGATGTCATATTCTTCCTTCGTGGTGGAGTAGTTCCAGTCGAAGTAGTTGATCTGCAGCTGGGCAAAATCCCACTGGTGATGGTCGGCAAACCGCCTGAGGGTGGCGGGGCTGGCGTGGGAGGAGAAGCCTAAGTACCGGATTTTGCCCTGGGCCTTCAGATCCAGGAAGTAGTCGATGCAGCCGTTGTTCAGGTAGCTGTCGATGCGGCTGTCCATGAGGCAGTGGAGCAGATAGAAGTCGATGTAGTCGGTCTGGAGCCGCTCCAGCTGGGTGGCAAAGACCTCCCGGTAGTCGGGATTGGCAGCCACATTGTACTTGGTGGCAAGGTAGAAGCTGTCCCGGGGGAACTGCTTCATGCCCTCGCCCAGGCAGCGCTCGGATTCGCCGCCCTGATAGACGTAGGCGGTGTCGTAATAGTTGATGCCGCTTTCCATGGCGAGCTTCAGAATCTCGTGGGCCGCGGGCCAGTCGATGGGAGACTTGGGATCGCCGGGGCGCAGGGCAGGCAGGCGCATATTGCCCATGCCCAGCCGGGACAGGGAAATATCCTGAAATGGTTTGTAAATCATGGGGAATCCCTCCTGAGATTGGATGATTGAATTATACCTTGGAATGGTTTTTCTGTCAATGTCCCCACCGGAAAAGACAGCAGTTTGGGGTTGACAACCGGGAAAAACTGTGCTAAATTGTTTTTTACAAAAAGGCTGTGATGAAGACACGCCGCCCCGGTAAGATTCCCAGAGAGGAGCCTGTATGGTGAAATGGCCCCGTACCCCTGCCGCTGCGGATACCACTTCTGAGCCGCATGGCGGAAATGCCATGCCGTGCGCGCCCGTTAAAGCGCCAATGAGTGACGGCTTATGCCGTAACCAGGGTGGAACCGTGGAATGACTTTTATCATCCCACCCCTGTACGTTCAGGGGGTGGGCATTTTTTATACCCTCCCCGATGGGAGATTGAAGAGTTAAGAGTGAAGATATTGAGATCGGGTATCTCATATCTCAACTCTCCACTCTTCACTCTCCACTCTCAAATCTCATCATACTGGAGGTATTGATATGGAAAACGAAAACCTGTACACCTTTGAAAATCCCGAGTACCGCAAAACCTACTGGCACACCTGCTCCCATGTGATGGCCCAGGCCGTCAAGCGGCTGTGGCCGGAGGTGCAGCTTGCCATCGGCCCCGCCATCGACGAGGGCTGGTACTACGACTTTGACGCCCCCTTCTCCTTCACCCCCGAGCACCTGACCAAGATCGAGGCGGAGATGAAGAAGATCTGCAAGGAGCGCATCCGCTTAGAGCGCAGCGAGAAGCCCCGGGCCGAGGCCATTGCCTGGGCAGAAGCGCACAACGAACCTTATAAGAAGGAACTGATTGACGACCTGCCTGAAGACGCCGTCATCTCCTTCTATACCCAGGGCGACTTCACCGACCTGTGCGCCGGTCCCCACCTGGACCACACCGGCCGCATCAAGCACAACGGCTTCAAGCTCACCAAGTCCTGCGGCGCCTACTGGCGGGGCGACTCCAAGCGCAAGATGCTCCAGAGAATCTATGGCATCGGCTTCCCCAGCAAGGACGAGCTGGACGAATACCTGAAGCAGCAGGAGGAAGCCCTGAAGCGGGACCACAACAAGCTGGGCCGGGAGCTGGAATTCTTCACCACCGTGGAGTCCATCGGTCAGGGCCTGCCCATTCTGCTGCCCAAGGGCGCCCGGGTCATCCAGACCCTGCAGCGCTGGGTGGAGGACGAGGAGCAGAAGAGAGGCTACCTGCTGACCAAGACCCCTCTGATGGCCAAGTCCGACCTGTATAAGATTTCCGGCCACTGGGATCACTATCTGGATGGCATGTTTGTGCTGGGTGACCCCAACGACGAGACCAAGGAATGCTTTGCCCTGCGTCCCATGACCTGCCCGTTCCAGTACCAGGTGTTCCTGAACCGGGCAAGAAGCTACCGGGATCTGCCCATGCGTCTGGGTGAGACCTCCACGCTGTTCCGCAACGAGGACTCCGGCGAGATGCACGGCCTGATTCGTGTCCGCCAGT
>JAEDLP010000037.1 GCA_016295225.1 Oscillospiraceae bacterium
TCGCGCTTGAATGGGGTTCAAGAGGCCTTGAGTTCGAATCTCAACACTCGGACCAAAACCTGTATCTCGAAAGAGGTACAGGTTTTTTGTTTGTACAAACGGAGGCGAACGAAAGGCCTCCTGCTGCGCGAAGCGCAGATGCAATTTGAGCCGCAGGGAATCAGGCGCATGCGCCCGATTCCCTTGCGTTCGAATCTCAACACTCGGACCAAAAGGCGGTGTCCTTCTTTTTCTAAGCAAAAGAATCCCCACTGTCCATAGGACGGCGGGGATTTACTGCACTTCGACAGGAGGAAAGCCCAACACAAGCAGGCGCCGGAGAAGGGTCGCGCCGCCCAGAACACCGGTATTAGGAAACTGGCGAACACAGCTCTCTTCCCGGGCTCCAAACAGGATCTCGCCGGGTTTCGGCGTAATCCCCCGCTGCTTCAGCAGTTCCTCCACCGTAACCATTTGAAAGTCCCGTTCCTCCAGCTTGGTCAGCAGCGCATCCAACCCCCGGGCAGTGTTTTCCACCGTCTCATGGAGGATAACAATATCTCCGTCCTGGATCTGCTCCCCGAAATAATGCACCAAATGCCGGGCGCTTCGATACTTCCAGTCGCCGGTATCCACCGTGCACCAGATCACCGGCACGTGGGCTGCTGCAGCCACCCGGTCGCTGTAGCTGCCAAAAGGCGGGCGGAGATAAAATCCGGTATCGCCAGTCCCCGTCAGGCCCGTGACTTTCGTGATGGCCTGGGCAGTCTCCTTGACCTCCTGTTGGATGGCAGCATCGGAACATTCGGTTAGGTGGGGATGGCTCTCCGTATGATTCCCGATCTGGTGGCCCTCGGCCGCCATGCGGCGGACCTGATCCGGATTGGTGCGGACTTTATGGCCAAGCAGGAAGAAGGTCCCTTTGGCATTGTGCCGCTGCAAGGTATCCAGAATATCATCCGCATACTCGCCAGGACCGTCGTCGAAGGTCAGGGCCACCAGCTTCCGGCCGGCAGCAGGCTCGGCAGAGCCGGCAAAGGCCATGGGCGTTACACTCAGCATCAGTCCCAGCATCAATAAGGATGTGATCAAGGAACGCATCCGGATTTTCATGGGCGACTCCCTCCTCTCGTAAGTCTATCGCAATAAACCCTTTGGTCTATAACAATCTACCTCATTTTAGGAAAAAAGTCAACCCCAAATCTACAAAACCCCCGTCGTCCCTGTTCCTTGGGACGACGGGGCCGCTTTCATTCTGCCGCAGAAACGTCAAACTCGCACAGACGGTGGAGGATGACCGCGCCCATAGCGCGGTTGGTGGTATCATTGGGACGGAAGGACCCCTCCGATCCTTTCAGCAGGCCCAGGGCGGAGCATTGGGCCACCCCTTCCCTGGCCCAATCGGCAATGGCTGCGCTGTCTTTGTAGGACGCCAGGTCAAAGGATTCCGCTTCCGCCCCACACAGCTGGGCGTATCGCGCCAGAGCCACAGCCATCTGCTGGCGGGTCAGGGGGCTGTTCACCCCAAAGCTGCCGTCCTCCAGACCCACCATGACGCCGGTCTCTTTCGCCCAGGCGGCATAGGGGGCAGCGTAGTGGCCAGCGGGAATGTCCGCAAATCCGGACGGAGTCTCCCCCGCCTCCACCCCGGACAGCCGGCCCAGGACGGTGACAAACATCCCCCGGGTCAGAGGGAACTGGGGAGTGAACTCCCCGTACTCATTGCCGGTCATCAGACCTTCCTTCATCACATAAGAGATGGAGTCCCAGGCCCAGTGGGTGTTTAAACGGGATTCATCCCAGTACAGTTCCTTTTCGCATCGGTTAATCCCGGTGTTTTTTGCGCTATAATAGATCTGACCGGCGTTCGGCGTGACGCCCCGCCGCCAGAAGAGATCATCCACCGTGACCAGTTCGAAGCCCCGCTGGTCCAGTTTGGTCAGCAGTGCGTCCAGGCCCTGGGCGGTGCTCTTGTGGGTCTCATGGAGGATGACGATATCCCCGTCCTGGAGGACCGACCCGGTATAACTCACCAGACGGCTGGCGCTCTGATACTTCCAGTCCCCGGAGTCCACCGTGCACCAGATCACCGGCACGTTGGCCGTCGCCGCCACACGGCTGTTGAAGCTACCATAGGGCGGGCGGAGGTAGAAGCCCGTGGAACCGGTCCCCGTGACGCCGGTGACCTCCGTCAGGGCCTGGGCCGTGCCGCTGACCTCCTGCCGGATCAGGGCGTCGGAGCTCTTGGCCAGATAGGGATGGTTATAGGTGTGGTTGCCGATCTGGTGTCCCTCAGCCACCATCCGACGGACCTGATCCCCATAGGTTCGGACCTTGTAGCCGTTCATAAAAAAGGTGGCTTTGGCCCCGTGTTTCTGCAGGACGTCCAGAATGGCATCGGAATAGGGGCCGGGGCCGTCGTCAAAGGTCAGGCAGGCCAGCTTTTGTCCGGGACGGTCATAGGCCGAGGCCCCGAAGGCCGTGGGCATCAGGCTCAGGGTCAGCGTCAGGGTCAGCAGGACCGTGAATAATCGGAGGGCGTATTTCTTCATGGGCAATTCCTCTCTTTCTCTCCCTTTGCCGGGAATCGACATGGTTTGCTATGACTCTACCCCACGCCGCCAGAAATGTCAACAACAAAAGGAAAACAAAATCCAGTTCCTCTTGTGCAGAATAACCATTGACGCTCGGGATCCTCGGCTGTAAAATGTACGTTACCAAATAGTTCGCTACCAAACTTTTAAAAGGAGGGACTGCCCATGCGGCTTCCCGATGAAACCCGCGCCTTTGTCGGCCCCCGGTTCAAATATCTGACCCACGCCTTCACCCGCAAATTTACGGAAATTGTCCGGGAAATGGGCGCTGAGGAACCCTCCATGATGCACAGCCACATCATGGGGTATCTCTATTGGAGCGAGAAGGAAGATATCTTCCAGCGGGATATTGAGGAGACCTTCAACATCACCCGCTCCTCGGTCACCGGCCTAGTCAAGCTCATGGAGAAAAAGGGGTACATCTCCCGCCAAAGTGTAGAGGGGGACGCCCGGCTGAAAAAGCTCACCCTCACCCCTCTGGGACGGGCTTCCTGCGAGCGCACCATTGCCGCCATGGATCAGGTGGAATCCTTGGCCATCCAGGGGCTCAGCGAAGAACAGCTGCAGACCTTTCTCTCCATCTGTGACATCATCCAAGAAAACCTAACGGACAAAAAGGAGTGTATCCATGCTAAAAACCATTGCGTCCCAAATCAAGGAATTTAAACGGGACTCCATCCTCACCCCCCTGTTCATGCTGGCGGAGGTGGCCACGGAAATGGTCATTCCCCTGCTGATGGCCTCTATCATCGACAAGGGCGTGGAGGCCGGGGACCTGGGCCACATCCAGCGCACCGGCCTGTGGATGCTCCTCATCGCCCTGGTGAGCCTCATCGTGGGCGTCCTGGGAGCCAAGTTCGGCGCCCGGGCCTCGGCGGGTCTGGCCCGCAACCTGCGCCAGGCCATGTATGAGAACATCCAGACCTTTTCCTTCTCCAACATCGACAAGTTCAGTACTTCCGGCCTCATCACCCGGCTGACCACCGACGTGACCAACATCCAGAACGCCTTTATGATGATCCTGCGGATGTGCACCCGGGCGGCCTCCTCCCTGGTGGTGGCCATGGTGGTGGTCTTCCTCATCAGCCCCCGGCTGGCCAGCGTCTATCTGGGGGCCGTGGTGGTTCTGGGCGTCGTCATGTACTTCATCATCACCAAGGTGATGGTCCACTTCAAGCAGGTTTTCCGGAAGTACGACGACCTGAACGCCAGCGTCCAGGAGAACGTCTCCGCCATCCGGGTGGTCAAGGCCTACGTCCGGGAGGAACACGAGACCGAGAAGTTCCAGACAGCCTCTCAGAACATCTACCAGCGGTTCCTGTCCGCCGAGAAGATCATGTCCTGGGTCTCTCCCCTGATGACCGCCACCGTGTACACCTGCATCCTCCTCATCAGCTGGCTGGGTGCTCACATGATCGTCTCCAGCACCCTTACCACTGGCGAGCTTATGAGCCTGCTCACCTACTGCATGAACATCCTCATGAGCCTGATGATGCTTTCCATGGTCTTCGTGATGATCTCCATGAGCATCGCCAGCGCAGAGCGCATCTCCGAGGTCCTCAACGAAAAGCCCGATCTCTCCAACCCGGAGAACCCCGTCCTCCAGGTCCCTGACGGCTCCGTGGCGTTCAGGGACGTAGCCTTCTCCTACAAGAAGAACGCGGAGGAGCCGGTGCTCAAAGACATCACCTTCTCCGTCCGGGCCGGGGAGACCATCGGTGTCATCGGCGGCACCGGCAGCGCCAAGACCAGCCTGGTGAACCTTATCAGCCGCCTATACGACGTGACGGAAGGCCAGGTGCTGGTGGGCGGCCGGGATGTGCGGGAGTACGACATGGAGGCCCTGCGCAACCAGGTCTCCGTGGTCCTCCAGAAGAACGTCCTCTTCTCCGGCACCATTCTGGACAATCTCCGGTGGGGCGACGAGAGCGCCACCCTGGAGGACTGCGTCCGGGCCTGCAAGCTGGCCTGCGCCGATGAGTTCATCCAGAAAATGCCCGACGGCTACGACACCTACATTGAACAGGGCGGAACCAATGTCTCCGGCGGCCAGAAGCAGCGGCTGTGCATCGCCCGGGCTCTGCTGAAAAAGCCCAAAGTTCTCATCCTGGACGACTCCACCTCCGCTGTGGACACCGCCACCGACGCCAAGATCCGGGCCGCCTTTGCCCAGGAGATCCCCAACACCACCAAGTTTATCATCGCCCAGCGGGTCTCCAGCGTTTCTGGGGCCGACCGCATCCTGGTGCTGGACAACGGCCGCATCAGTGGCTTTGATACCCACGAAAACCTGCTCGCCTCCAACGAGATCTACCGGGACGTGTACCAGTCCCAGACCAGTGGGGGCGGCGACTTTGACGAAGGAGGCGACGACTGATGGCAGCACAGACGAGAACACAGCGCGGCCCCCACGGACCCCGGGGCCGGGGTCCCCGGCCCAAGCTGGAGCACCCCCGCCAGACCCTGGGCCGTGTACTGGGCTATGTGGGACGGAAGTACCGACTCCACCTGATCGTGGTGGTCATCTGCATCTTTGTCAGCGTCCTGGCCTCGGTGCAGGGGACCCTGTTCATGAAGACCCTCATCGACAGCTATATCCTTCCTCTGGTGAAGGACGTCCAGGCCGGGTTGCCGGCGGATTTCTCTGGCCTGACCCGGGCCATCACCCGGGTGGCTCTCTTCTACCTGTGCGGCGTGGCTGCGGCCTTCGCCCAGAGCCGCCTGATGATCTACGTGACCCAGGGTACCCTCAGGGATCTGCGCAACGATATGTTCCAGCATATGCAGCGGCTGCCCATCCGGTATTTTGACACCCACCCCCACGGGGATATCATGTCCATCTACACCAACGACATCGATACCCTCCGCCAGATGATCAGCCAGAGCATGCCCCAGCTCCTCAACTGTTCCATTACCATCGTGAGCGTTTTGGCCTCCATGCTGGTCCTCAGCATCCCCCTCACCGGCCTGACCCTGGTGATGGTGGCGGTGATGCTCCTGGCCACCAAGAAGTTCGCCGGGGCCTCCGGCCGGTACTTCGTGGCCCAGCAGCGGGACCTGGGCAGCCTCAACGGCTTCATCGAGGAGATGATGGAGGGTCAGAAGGTGGTCAAGGTCTTCTGCCGGGAGGAGAAAAACATCGAGGAGTTCACCCGCCGCAACGACGCCCTCTTCCACTCCGCCAACAACGCCAACGCCTTCTCCAACATGCTCATGCCGGTCTCCGGCCAGCTGGGGAATATCAGCTACGTCCTCTGCGCGGTAGTGGGCGGTGCTCTGGCCCTGAACGGGGTGGGCGGCTTCACCCTGGGCGGTCTGGCCAGCTTCCTTCAGTTCAACAAGAGTTTTAATATGCCCATCACCCAGATCAGTATGCAGCTCAACGCCATCGTCATGGCTCTGGCCGGCGCCGACCGGATCTTTAAGCTTCTGGACGAGACCCCCGAAACCGACGAAGGAAACGTCACCCTGGTCAACGCCAGGGAGAACCCCGACGGCTCCCTGACGGAGACCGACCACCGCACCAACCTGTGGGCCTGGAAGCGTCCCGGCCAGGACGGCGGACCCGCCGAGTATATCCGGGTCCGGGGCGACGTGACCTTTGACGACGTGGACTTCGGCTACATCCCGGAGAAGATCGTCCTCCACAACGTAAAGCTCTACGCCACCCCCGGCCAAAAGATCGCCTTTGTTGGCTCCACCGGGGCGGGCAAGACCACCATCACCAACCTGATTAACCGGTTCTACGACATTCAGGACGGCAAGATCCGCTACGACGGGGTGAACATCAACAAGATTAAGAAGGACGATCTCCGCCGCTCCCTGGGCATCGTCCTCCAGGACACCCACCTCTTCACCGGCACAGTGATGGAGAACATCCGCTACGGCCGTCTGGACGCCCGGGACGAGGAGTGTATCGCCGCCGCCCAGCTGGCCAACGCCCACGGGTTCATTACTCGTCTGCCCCAGGGGTACGACACCATGCTCCACGGGGACGGCGCCAACCTGAGCCAGGGCCAGCGGCAGCTGCTGGCCATCGCCCGGGCCGCCGTGGCCGACCCCCCGGTGCTCATCCTGGACGAGGCCACCTCCTCCATCGACACCCGCACGGAAATGCTGGTCCAGCAGGGCATGGACGGTCTGATGTACGGCCGGACCACCTTTGTCATCGCCCACCGGCTGTCCACGGTGCGCAACGCCGACTGCATCATGGTGCTGGAGGCCGGCCGCATCATCGAGCGCGGCAGCCACGAGGAGCTCATGGAAAAGAAGGGGCGATACTATCAGCTCTACACGGGCAATGCCCCCATCAGCTCTTAAAATGCATCCGCAAAACGCCTTCCTTTTGACAAGGGAGGCGTTTCGTGTTACTCTGCCCATATACACATTGACAAAGAAGGAATTTCTCTTGAACAATACCTATGACATCCTCATCATCGGCGGCGGGGCAGTAGGCTGCGCCGTGGCCCGGGAGCTCTCCCGCTATTGCCTGTCCGTTGCCCTTTTGGAAAAAGAGTGGGACGTGGCCGCCGGCACCAGCGGACGGAACTCCGCCGTGGTCCACGCCGGCTTCAACAACAAGCCTGGCAGTCTCATGGCTCAGCTCTGCGTAGAGGGCAACCGGGGCTTTGAAGCCGCCTGCCGGGCGCTGGACGTCCCCTACCGAAAGACCGGCAAGCTCCTGGTGGCCTTTGACCGGGAGGACCTGGCCGTCCTGGCCCGGCTGAAAGCCCAGGGAGAGGAAAACGGCTGCCGGGGTCTGGCCCTGTTGGACCAGGCCCAGCTCCGGGAACGGCTCCCCCAGGTGGGGGGTATCGGGGCCATGGAGTCCCCGGAGACCGGGGTTTTCGATCCCTTCCTCTACACCGTGGCCCTGGCGGAAAACGCAGTGCAGAACGGCGCGAGCCTCTTCCTGGGCCACGAGGTCACCGGGATTCAAGTAGTCCCCGAGGGCTTCCGGGTCACCGCCGGAGGCAAGGTCTTCACCAGCCGGCGACTGGTGAACTGTGCCGGCCTATTCAGCGCCAGGATTGCCGCCATGGCGGGGGTGGACGGGTACGCCATCTACCCCTGCCGGGGAGAGTACTTCATTCTGGACAAGATCGCCGACGGACTGCTGCCCATGCCCATCTATCCCGCCCCCAAGGCGGGCATAGGCGGGCTGGGAGTCCACCTGACCCCCACCATCCACGGCAATATCATCATTGGCCCCAGCGCCGAGTACATCGATGTCCCGGAGGACACCTCCTCCACCCGGCCCGTCATGGACCAGCTCTTCCAGGAGGCCCAGCAGCTCCTGCCCGGCCTGGAGCGAAAGCACATCATCGGCGCCTACGCCGGGGTTCGGCCCAAGCAGGCCCCCCCGGGGGAGGGCGGTTTCCGGGACTTCGTCATCCGGGAGGAGGAAGCCTGCCCGGGGCTGGTCAACCTGGTGGGTATCGAGTCCCCCGGTCTCACCGCCTCCCTGCCCATCGCCCGAATGGTCCGGGACATCCTGGGGCGCTCCATGGAACTGATCCCCAAGGCATCCTTTGACCCCACCCGCCGGGGCATCGTCCGGTTCCGGGAGCAAGACCCGGAGACCCAGGCCCGGCTCATCGCGGAAGACCCGGACTACGGCGAGATCCTCTGCCGGTGCCAGACGGTCACCAGGGCCGAGATCCGGCAGGCCATCGAGAACCCCCTGGGCGTGAAAACCCTGGCTGGGGTCAAGTACCGGGCCTGGGCCACCACCGGCCGGTGCCACGGCGGCTACTGCCTGCCCAAGATTGCTGAGCTACTGGTGAAGGAGTATGGACTCTCCCCCCAGGAGGTCACGGTTCGAGGCCCCGGCTCCCAGCTCTTTACAGGGAGGGTGAAGGAATGAAACACTGCGACGTTGTCATCATCGGTGGCGGACCGGGCGGTCTGGCCGCCGCCAAAGGGGCCAGAGAGGCCGGCGCCCGGTCGGTGCTGGTGCTGGAGCGGGAGGACCACTCGGGGGGCATTCTGAACCAGTGCATCCACGACGGCTTCGGTCTGGTCCGCTACAAAACCATGCTCACCGGTCCGGAATACGCCCTGCGGGCCCGGCAGGAGGCCCTGGACGCCGGGGCAGAGATCCTCACCGGGGCCATGGTCACCGGGCTGACCCCCCAGCGGGTGGTCACCGCCGTGACCCGGCAGGGGCTTTTGCAAATCCAGGCCGGGGCTGTGGTCCTGGCCACCGGCTGCCGGGAGCGCACCCGGGGGGCCATCGCCATTCCCGGCTCCCGTCCCGCCGGGGTCTACACGGCGGGAACCGCTCAAAACCTCATGAACACCAAAAACCTGATGGTGGGCAGAAAAGTGGTCATCCTGGGCTCCGGTGATATTGGCCTCATTATGGCCCGGCGGCTGACCCTGGAGGGAGCCCAGGTCCTGTGCGCGGCGGAGATGAACCCCGTCCCCAGCGGCCTGGAGCGGAACGTCAGCCAGTGTCTCTATGACTTCGGCATCCCCCTCCACCTGCGCTGCACCGTCACCAACCTCTTTGGCAAGAAGCGGCTGGAAGGGGTGGAGCTGAGTCAACTGGACGAAGCCGGACAGCCCATCCCCGGCAGCCAGCGGGTGGTGGCCTGCGACACTCTCCTCCTCTCCGTGGGGCTCATCCCTGAAAACGAGGTGGCCGCCCAGGCCGGGGTAACCCTTGACCCCAAAACCAACGGAGCGGTCACCGACCAACACCTCCAGACCTCGGTCCCCGGCATCTTCGCCTGCGGCAACAGCCGGAAGGTCCTGGATCTGGCGGACTTTGTCACCGTCCAGGGGCTGGCCGCCGGGCGGAACGCCGCTGCCTTTCTCCTGGGCCGTCCCCTGGAGCCCATGCCCCCGGAGACCTCCAACGCCATGGCCAAGGGCCTGCCCCAGCCGGGTGTTACCACCTGTATCCTCTGCCCCAAGGGATGCCGCATCCAGGTAGCGGCCGACGGCAGGGTCACGGGCAACGGCTGCCCCAAGGGGGCGGCGTATGCCCGGCAGGAGTCCGTAGCGCCTAAGCGTGTTCTAACCACCACGCTGAAAGGGCGGGACGGGAGGCTAGTACCTGTGAAGACTACCGCTGGGGTATCGAAAGAACGGCTATTGGCGTGTATGAAGATCTTGCATCATCTCCAAGTGCCGGGAGGGACCCTGGTGCCCGGGGATGTAGCAGCGGTAGATCCCTTTGGGTTGGGGGTGAATTTGGTAGTGAGCGGGGAGGTATGAAACAGGCCCAAAAGACCTCTGGTCTTTTGGGCCTGCCCGATAAATAAAGTTCAATTTCTGAGCGTTTTGCGCCGCACCCCTTCAAAAACGGGGCGCGGCCCTTTCTTTGCCCCTTTCACATCCCTTCTCCAAAGCCTCGATACAGGAAGGTAACGATCTGTGCCCGAGTGCAGGGCTTCTCTGGAGAAAAAGTGTCGGTGCCGGTGCCGGTGGTAATGCCCTCCGCCACTGCCCAGCCAACCGCTGTGGCATAGGATGCGCCGGTGCTCACATCGGCAAAACCGGCGGCCGCAACAGCAGGACTGCCAGCCTGTTTCCACATAAACTCCACCGCCATGGCACGGGTACAGGGCGCGTCGGGAGAAAAGCTGTCACCCTCTACGATGCCTTGTTCTGCCGCCCACGCGGCGGCTTTCGCATAGTAGCTTCCCGTGCTTACATCGGAAAAGGGGTTGTTAGCCGTGGGCTCCGGGGACCCGACGGTGCGCCACAGAAAGGTAATACTCTGGGCTCGGGTACAGGGGCTCTCCGGGCTAAAGGTCTCATTACTGGTGCCGTTGGTGATTCCCTGCTCTCTGGCCCACCGCACAGGATCAGCACAGTAGTCTCGGGCATCCACGTCGGTGAATCCGATCCAAGGTAGGCCAATGTCCACGACCCAGAGGTCAGTATCCTCTGCGGAATCGTCATACGTGGCGGTGACTTTATCTCCCACCTGAACCCCCTCCTCCTCAATGTCTTGCCGAAGGTCTTCCGTAAGGGAGAAGCAGAGCTCTGTTCCCGCCGGAAACCGGATTTCTTCCTTTTCGTCTTTTGCGTCCTGAGTCAGGGTTACCGTAACATACCCATCTTCCATGCTGGTGAGAATGCCAGTAAAGAAATGTTCCCCCCCTGTGTACTGAAGGGGGGCGTGCTCCTGGGCAGCGGCTCCCCTTTGGCAGCCCACCAAGGCCAGGACAGTGGTCAGGGTAATGGTTGCCATCCAAAAAAACGAGGTTCGTTTCATATGCGCTTCCTCCAATCATTGTCATAATTTATTGTAAATTGTATGTATAAAGATACCACACAAATAGGAAAATTGCAATATATTTTAGCTATTTTTTCCGCTTTTTTTGTAAATTCTATTGATTTATTTCGTCGATTATGCTATTGTAAGTCTTTAAGAAGGTACCAATGGAGTTTATCTCAAAAGTTCGTATTTGCATCGCACATCAGAAAGGAGAGCTTAAATGAGAAAGAGATTGATAGCGTGTTGCTTGTCTGTTGCCTTCGTTATTAGCCTACTATCTTTCACCGCCGGCGCAGTGAATACCTCTTCCGCAGAGTCATCTTCGCCTATTCCTGAAAATGTTGCCGAAATCATCGCATCGTATTTTATTGATGATTTTCGTGCCACACCGGATTCAAAATGGACAGCAGACACAACCATCTTAGACACCGTAACCATGTATGACGTAGATGGAGCTGTTTCCGCCTACAGCTTCGAATTGGACACCAACGGAACAGAAGCAGGGTATGTTGTTGTTTCTGCATATCCAGATGTCGAACACGTGATTTTGGAGTTTTCTGACAGCGCCGAACCCATATATGATACATTTGATGCCAGCACAAACGACGTTATTGTGTACACCGGAGGCTTGAACTACTATAAGGAAACGGAAAGCGGTAGTTTACTTACAGTAGAGGGTACAACCATCTCTAAAAGCTCTGCCCTAACCCCTTTAGCTGACAGCAGAAGCGCATCTTTCTTACCTGTGCAGACCCGTACGATTTCGGATCCGTTTGCATGGGCAGAAACGTACTATGATGGAACCTTTTCTGCTGTAGAGTGGAAAAATGCCTTTGAGAATTCTTGCGAATTTCTAACCACCTCTCAGTTCAGTGTTGTCAATTCAGTGTCCTATTCAAATCACTGTGGACCAACAGCAATTACCAACCTCATCGTTCTTGTTGGAAACTATCGTAACTATGCACTTGTCAAGAACACTAATGTCAACACCATTTTCTCCAACGTTGCACAGTATGGTATTTCCCATGGTTACTACTCCAAAGCAAACGGTACACCAACGGCCACTTCGGACGAATACATCAAAGAAGCTTTTGCCTCTTACAATATAAGCGTCTCTGTTTCCACAGTCCCAGTCAACTATACCAACGTAAAAAACGCAATTAATGGGTACAACCCTCTCCACGTAAAGGTTCTATCTAACTCAATTTATGGCAATCACAGTGTGGTTGGTTATGCTTATACCGTTCTGGAAAACCAATATGACGATCGAATCAGCTTTGTTAAGATTGCTGACGGTTGGAATACTTCTGGCCGATATTTGCCTATCTATACCTTGAGTAGCGACTACATGGACGTTGTTTCTGTTGGTACTTTGGGATAACTTACTCCGTGGAATTACTTCTATCCCCAAGCCCAGTTCTGTAATCATCCTCTTCTCCCAAGGCCACGCAGGGAATAAACATAATCAAAATGGGGCCCGGAATTTTCAACCGTTCCGGGTCCCATTCTTGTTTTTCGGGTTTCACACTATTTTCAAACGAAATTGTCTCGCATCTGAGTCCTAAGGGTACCGTCTAATAAACATCCCCCGGCAAAGCCCTCTGTTCTTCGCGGACGCGTAAACGCGTAAGTACGGGCTGTCAGCTGCGTAATGACTATTACTTGCAGGCCTGTAAACGGGCTGCTTCCGCTGATTGTCAACTGTTCGCCCACCTCATCTTCTTTCAGTTGATTCTTTATGTACTCCGCAATTCGGCTTGTGTTTTGCCCGTTGTATTCATATAGTAGCCTCTGCACCAAAACTCTCGGCTAGGGAGCTTTTTTATTTTTCTCAGCGCCGTAGACCTTTTGGAACCACTGGCCCAGCCAGTGGTTTTGGGGGTACAAAAAACGAGAAAAGCCTGGCTTCTCTCGCTTTTTTGTCAGTCTCGAATATTTGTCATCTTATTCTTGATGAGATACAGGCTTTTTCCGTCGGAGGTGAGTCGGGCGTTGTCCAGCACCTCCGGAACTTCTCCCATGATCTCCCTTAACTTGTTCATAGCGATGACGATGATCCCACGGTCGGTGGATTCGATGCCCTTTTCCTCCAAGTGGCGGAAGAAGGCGTAAAAGCTTCGGGAGGCGAAGAAGTTGCGGCCCTCCAGGGTGATGGGGCGGTATCGGCCGGACAAAAGCTGGCTCTGCTCCATCCGCTGGGCGGGGATCAGGTCCCCCCGGGCGGGACGGATCAGGAAGGCATAGCGGCCCAGCCCCTCCGGGTCCACGAAGTGGTAGTCGGCAGGTTCCTTATAAATCTTCCCCTCGGCGGTGGTCTCAAGAAACATCGCGCTCCCTCCTTCTTAATCACTATAGGCCCGGTCGATCTTGATGCGGAAGGTGCGGCCGTACTTGGCGGCCAGCTCCTCCTCCATCTGGCGAACCAGAGCCACGCTGTCCTTACACGCAAAGTCGATGACTGCGTCGAAGGACAGAACTCCCGTCTCCTTGTTTTCAAAGAAGGCGTGGATGGACAGGACGTAGGGATAGGTCTTCACATCCTCCCGAATCTTCTCCTCCAGAAGCTGGAGTTCGTCCTCCTGGGTGTTCACCGCATAGAAGCCGATATACAGGGAAATGTGATACTCGTCCAGGATAAGCTGCTGGGCCTTCTTGCTGATGGTGTGGAGCTCAGCGGCAGTGTGCCAGTCGTAAACCGCCACGTTGACAGCACCCATGCTCTTGGTGGGGCCGTAGTTGTGGAGGACCAGGTCGTAGGCCCCCAAAATCCCCTCCACGGAACAGAGTCTCTGCTTGATCTCCTTGGACAGATCCGCGTCGGCCCGTCGCCCCACGATGGAGCTGAGGGTGTCCATGAGCATCTCCACGCCGGCCTTGATGATAACCAGGGAGATGATGGCGCCGATCCAGCCGTCCAGCACGTAGCCGGTGGTCATGGCCACCACCGCGCCGGCCAGGGTACCGGCAGAGATGACCGCGTCGAAGGTAGCGTCAGAACCGGAGGCCACCAGGGCGTCGGAGTCAGTCATCTTGCCCACCTTCTTGGTATATGCGCCCAGAACAATCTTGGTCACGATGGCCACCACCACAATGACCACGGTCACCATGGAGTAGTTGGTCACGTCCGGGGTGATGATCTTTTCTACCGATGTGATGGCGAAGCTCACGCCGGCAAAGAGGACGATGCCGGAGATGATGATGGCAGTGAGGTACTCCACCCGGCCGTAGCCGAAGGGGTGCTTTCGATCCGGCGGACGGGAGGCCAGCTTGGTCCCCAGGATGGTGATGACGGAGGACAGCGCGTCGCTCAGGTTGTTCATGGCGTCCAGCACGATGGCGATGGAGTTGGCCAGCAAGCCCACCGCCATCTTAAAGGCCACGAGACAGAGGTTGGTCAGAATGGCGATGACGCTGGTGCGAACGATGGTTTTATCCCGCTGGGCAGCGGCGTTTTCTTTCTCCATAGCGGTTCACTCCCAGAAGATCCGCTCAGAGATCGGCGTCCTTCCGTTTCTCGTCCACGACCTTCTCGAACATGGCCTCGAAGTCGGCGAAGGACATGGCGCCCAGGTCGCCGGCGGAACGGTGTCTGGGAGAGACGGTGCCGTTCTCCATGTCCCGGTCGCCCACCACCAGCATGTAGGGAACCTTGTCCAGCTGGGCCTCGCGGATCTTCTTGCCGATCTTCTCGTTGCGGTAGTCCACTTCCACGCGGTAGCCCTTCTGGGTCATCTGCTTGGCCAGGTCCGCGCAGTAATCGGCGGCGCGGTCGGTGACGGGCAGGAAACGGACCTGCTCGGGAGCCATCCAGCAGGGCAGGGCGCCGGCGTACTTCTCGATGAGCAGAGCCAGGGTGCGCTCGTAGCAGCCCATGGAGGTGCGGTGGATGATATAGGGGCGGGTCTTCTTGCCGTCCACGTCCACATACTCCATGCCGAACTTCTCAGCCAGCAGCATGTCGATCTGGATGGTGATGAGGGTGTCCTCCTTACCGAAGACGTTCTTGATCTGGATGTCCAGCTTGGGGCCGTAGAAGGCGGCCTCGTCGATGCCGATGGTGTAGTTCACGCCCAGGTCGTCCAGGATCTTGCCCATGATGGACTGGGCCTCGGCCCACTGCTCGGGGGTGCCTTCGTACTTGTCGGTATTGTTGGGGTCCCACTGGGAGAAGCGGAAGGAGCAGTCCTCCTTCAGACCCAGGG
>JAEDLP010000158.1 GCA_016295225.1 Oscillospiraceae bacterium
ACCCGCAGGTAGGTCCTGGGGGAATTGTAGACGCCCATGTTGGCAAAGGAGGCATAGGCCGCCGCCATCTCCCGGGTGTTCAGGCCATAGGTCAGGCCGCCCATACCCAGGGGGCTGAGGCCCATATCATCAGGCACCAGGCTCAGGTTCAGATTCTCCGTGGCGAAGGCGTAAGCGTCAGCAACACCGACAGCCTGCAGGGTCTGCACGGCGATGGTGTTGATGGAGTGCTGGACACCGGTCCGCACAGTGGTCCAGCCCCGGTATTTATTGGGAGAGTTCTTGGGCCAGGGGTTGTCGTTCAAAAGCTGAACGGGGTAATCGTCAAAGGTGGTGGCGGGCGTCACCTTGCCGGAGTCGATAGCCGGAGCATAGGTCGTCAGAGGCTTGATGGAGGAGCCGGGCTGCCGCTTGTCCATGGCATAGCTGGTCAGCAGGTTGCCCTCCTTCTCTCCCAGATCGCCCACCGTGGCCACCACGTTGCCGGTGTAGGGGTCGATGATGGTGATACCGGAGCGGATAGGCTGGCCGTCCCGGCTGGTCAGGTCCAGATTGCTGCGGTCCTCATAGACCGACTCGGCGATCTCCTGGATCCGCAGGTCCATGGTGGTATAGATGCGGTAGCCGCTGTTGTTGATGAGGATACGGGCCTCCTTCTCGGAGATCTCCATTTTGGAGGCCAGATCCTTGGAGACATCCCAGATCACCTGGTCCACGAACCAGTTGTTGATCTTGATGCCGCCGGAGGCAGCCGCTGCGATGTCGTCTGCGGAGGTGGAGCCGTCTGTGAACTGCAGGACCTCTGCCTTGGCGGCCTCGGCCTCCTCTTTTGTGAGATAGGGGCTCCAGGTCTCAGGATTACTGCCGATCTCAGCCAGGGTGGCAGGACCTACCACGCCCTCGTCATCCGCGTCGCACATTTTGTTCAGGATGTTTGCCTGCCGCTGCTTGTTCAGCTCCCGGGGCGTCACGGTAGTGCCATCCTCCCGGGTGTAGGTAATATTATACATGGGGCCATACAGCGACGGGTTGTTGGTAATAGCGATGAGGCTGGCGCACTCCGCCACAGTCAGCTCCGACACATCCTTACCGAAATAGAACTGCGCCGCCGTCTGGACGCCGTAACAGCCCTGACCCAGGTAGATGGTGTTCAGGTACAGCTCCAGGATCTGCGCCTTGGTGTAGTTTTTCTCAAACTCCAGCGCCCGGAAGATCTCCCGCACCTTGCGGTTGACGGTGCCGGCGTTGTCCTCCGTCATGTTCTTCAATACCTGCTGGGTGATGGTGGAACCGCCAAAGGTATTGCGCATGCCGATGAACATATTCAGCACGGCGCCGCCGGTGCGCTTCCAGTCCACGCCGTTGTGCTGGAAAAACCGCTGGTCCTCGATGGCCACCACGGCCTGCCACAGGGCATCCGGCATCTCTTCGATATCCACCCAGATGCGGTTCTCCGTACCGTGGATGGTCTGGTATTCCACCCAGCCGTCATTTTCCGCCACCTGATCGTCGTGATAATAGACGATAGAACTGAGGTTCATGGTGTAATCTTCCGCTTTGACCTGCACCACAGGCATAATGTTGGTCTCTGCATATTTCATAAAAATACCGGCGATCATGCCGCAGGTCAGAACGCCGATCAGCATCAGCGTGAAGAGGCAGAAGAATATCTTTCCGACCACGCTGCCCCGTCTTCGCTTCTCCCGCCCGGACTGCCGCTGGGCGGGCTGTCTGTTTTCTCGTTCCACAGGAGACACCTCCTTCTTACTTTTGAATAGAATGCAGAAAGCGGCGGGATTCCCTCCCCTGCTTTCCATCAGTACATAATGCACCAGAATACTTACTATTGTATCATCCCCTGTCAACATTGAAAATGTCGTATTTTTTCGAAAAAAAGTTCCGCTTTTGCATGATATTCTTCTTTTCGGGCAAGATAAATACTATCCGGGAGACAATCTTTTGGTCTTTTTGACTTCTTCTTCCCTTGCAATCGCCCTCGTCTTCGTGTAAAATATCATCAGTCAAGGAAAGGAGACCTCTCCCATGAGTGAAGATTTCGGCCCCACTTTCATCACCGTCACTGACGAGGACGGCAAAGAGATCGTTCTGGAATTCGTAGACGCCCTGGAGTACAACGGCCAGATGTACCAGGCCTTTTTCCCTGCGGAAACAGAGGGGGAGGAGGAAGACCCCGACGCCGGTCTGGTGATTCTGAAGACTATCCACGAAAACGGCGAAGACCTGCTGTCCACCCTGGATTCCGACGAGGAACTGGAGGCGGTCTACGAGCAGTTTATGGAGCTTCTGTTCAGCGACGAAGAGGAATAATCAGTCTTTATCAAACAATGAAATGCCCTGCGGGGTTCGTGATAGATCTTTTTTTAACCCACATTTCGTTATATGGGATGCCGGATCAGTTCGTGGTTCGCAGGCCTCCCGACTGCCACCCTGCGGTTGGAAGTTGGAAGCGGTAAAGCGAGCTGGAGGCGACCCACCTGTCCGTAAAGGTGCAGGTTATAACGAGGTCTACACGGCCATCGCGGGGCACGTTTTTTTGCCCATATTCTGAAAGCAGGAGGAGCTACCTTCTGCTTTCAGTTTCTTTTCAGGTAGATTCTTTATGATAAGCCATATTCGCCGCACTGCGGCAGATGCGGTCCGGGCCTCTGTTCCGCCTCAAAAATCAGGAATTTCCAACAGGCTTTTCAGATTTACCCCTTGCACAATATGCC
>JAEDLP010000159.1 GCA_016295225.1 Oscillospiraceae bacterium
AATCCCGCAAGGTTTGCTTTTGAAAAAGGAGTACCAATATGCAGAATACCAACCGCAGAGTGGTGGTCACCGGCCTGGGGGTCATCAGCCCCATCGGCAACAACGTGGAGGAGTGCTGGAAGAACATGATCTCCGGCGTCCACGGCATCGGCCCCATCACCCTGTTTGACACCACCGATTACAAGGCCAAGGTGGCGGCGGAAGTCAAGGACTTCGACCCCCGGGCCTATATGGATAAGACCGAGACCCTCCGCAGCGACCGCTACGCCCAGTTCGGGCTGGCCGCCGCCTGCCAGGCGGTGGAGGAGAGCGGGGTCATCGGCACCCTGCCCCCGGACCGGGTGGCCGTCTACTTCGGCTCCGGCATCGGCGGCATCCGCACCTTCACCGAGGAGCACACCAAGCTCATCAACCGGGGGCCCAAGCGGGTCTCCCCCTACTTCGTCCCCATGATGATCGCCAACATGGCCGCCGGTCAGATCGCCATCCGGTTCAACTGCCAGGGGGCTGCCCTGCCGGCGGTCACCGCCTGCGCCTCCGGCTCCAACGCCATCGGGGAGGCCCTGCGGGCCATCCGCCACGGCTACGCCGACGCGGTCATCACCGGCGGCGCGGAAGCCGCCATCTCCCAGTGCGGCGTGGCGGGCTTTGTGAACATGCAGGCCCTGTCCGTGTCCCAGGACCCCGACGCCGCCTGCCTGCCCTTCGACCAGCGGCGGGGCGGTTTCGTCATCGGCGAAGGGGCCGCCGCCCTGGTCCTGGAGGAGTATGAGCACGCCGTGAAGCGGGGGGCCAGGATCTACGGCGAGGTCTGCGGCTACGGCTCCACCTGCGACGCCTACCACATCACCGCCCCCCGGCCTGACGCCGACGGCGGCGCACGGGCCATGGAGCAGGCCCTGGCCGAGGCCGGGTACCGGAAGGGCGAGACCGTCTATGTGAACGCCCACGGCACCGGCACCCCTCTGAACGATGTGGCCGAGACCGCCGCCATCAAGCGGGCGCTGGGGGAGGAGGAGGCCCAAAAGGCCTATGTCAGCTCCACCAAGTCCATGACCGGCCACATGCTGGGAGCCGCCGGGGCCATTGAGGCCGTGGCCTGCCTGAAGGCCATGGAGGAGGGGATCATCCCCCCCACCATCCACCTGGAGGAGCCTGACCCCGCCTGCGACCTGAACTACGTTCCCAACCAGGCGGTAAAGGCGGAGGTTGACCTGTGCCTGTCCAATTCTCTGGGCTTCGGCGGCCACAACGCCTGCCTGGCCTTCCGAAAGGTACGCCTATGAACGAAGGGGATATCAGAAAGTACGCCGCCCTCATGGCGGAGCTGGGCCTCACCGGCCTGGAGGTCACCGAGAACGACCGGATGGTCCGCCTGGAGCGGACTCCGGCGGCGGCCGCCGCCCCGGCCCGTGGGAGTGAGACCGTCCAGGTCTTCGCTCCCCAGCCTGTTCAGCCGGAGGAGGGCGTAGAGGTGTGCTCCCCCATGGTGGGGGTCTTCTACGCCGCTCCCGCCGAGAACGCCGAGCCCTTTGTAAAGGTGGGCGACCGGGTGAGAAAGGGCCAGACCCTCTGCATCGTGGAGGCCATGAAGCTCATGAACGAGATCATGGCCGAGGAGGACGGCGAAATTTTGGAAATTTGCGCGGAAAACGGCCAGGTGGTGGACTACGGCTGCCGGCTCTTCCGCCTGAAGAGGCAGTCATGACAAAAGACGAAATCAAAACCATTCTGCCCCACCGGGAGCCCATGCTTCTGGTGGAGGAGCTGGAGCAGGACGGGGAGTTCGCCCTGGGCAAGTACCGGGTGAAGGGGGACGAGTGGTTCCTCCAGGGGCATTTCCCCGACGCCCCCGTGGTCCCCGGGGTCATCCTCTGCGAGATTCTGGCCCAGACCGTGGGCATCCTGCTCCGAGACAAGCTGGCCATGGGGCAGGTTCCCATGTACACCAGCATGAAGGAGGTCCGGTTCAAGGCCCCGGTGAAGCCGGGGGACCTCTTTCAGACCAGGTGCCGGATCACCCGGGCCAAGCACCCCTTTTACTTCGCTGAGGGAGAGGGCTATGTGGGGGACACCCTCTGCGTGAAGAGTACCTTCTCCTTCGCCATCACGGAGGGCTGAGCCATGTTTTCCAAGATCCTGATCGCCAATCGGGGGGAGATCGCCGTGCGCATCATCCGGGCCTGCAAGGAGATGGGCATCGCCACGGTGGCGGTGTACTCCCAGGCCGACGCCGAGGCCCTCCACGTGGCCCTGGCCGATGAGAGCTGCTGCATCGGCGGTCCCGCCCCGGTGGACAGCTATCTGAACCAGGAGCGCATCGTCTCCGCCGCCCTGGCCACCGGGGCCCAGGCCATCCACCCCGGCTACGGCTTCCTGTCGGAAAACGCCCGGTTCGCCGCCCTCTGCGGCCGGAACGGTCTGGTGTTCATCGGCCCCTCCCCGGAGAGCATGGAGGCCCTCAGCGACAAGGCCGCCCTCAAAGAGCAGATGGCCGCCGGGGGTCTGCCGGTGATCCCCGGCACGGGGATTTTACAGACCGTGGCCGAGGCCCTGTCAGCGGCCGAAGCCATCGGCTACCCGGTGATGCTCAAGGCCGCTGCCGGGGGCGGCGGACGGGGCATCCGTCTGGCGGAGACCCCGGAAGAGCTGTCCGCGGCCTTCCCTCTGGCGGTGGCCGAGGGGGAAGCGGCCTTTGGGGACGGCTCT
>JAEDLP010000038.1 GCA_016295225.1 Oscillospiraceae bacterium
TTTTTTATGATGTAACTGATTTGGATAACTCTACAGCCGATCAGTCGTAATTCTTTGCGCGGTTGTTGAAGTAATCCTTGGTCTCCTTGACCACCACACCGGACAGGCCCACCAGGGCGATCAGGTTGGGGATGGCCATCAGACCGTTCAGGGTGTCGGCGATGTCCCAAGCCAGGCTCAGTTCCATGGTAGCACCAACGATAATGATCAGAATGAAGATGATCTGATAGGGCTTGATGGCCTTGGTGCCGAACAGGAACTCGCAGCAGCGGGTGCCGTACATACCCCAGGACAGAACGGTGGAGAATGCGAACAGTGCCAGGCACAGTGCGATGATGATTGCACCACCCTTTGCTCCGAAGACAGTACCCAGAGCTGCAGCGTTCAGGGAGGTGTCGCCCTGGATGCCGTAGGTCATATCCACGCCGCCGGCATAGAAGCCGCACAGGACGGTCAGGCCGGACAGAGTGCAGATGACGATGGTGTCCATGAAGACTTCGAAGATACCATACAGGCCCTGACGGACGGGGTCCTTCTCAGAGGTAGCAGCGTGTGCCATAGGTGCGGAGCCCAGGCCGGCCTCGTTGGAGAAGACGCCGCGCTTGACGCCCCAGGTGATGACCAGCATCATGGAGCCAACTGCACCGCCGGTGACACCGGAGGGAGAGAAAGCGCCAGCAAAGATGTCGCGGAAGATTGCGGGCCAGTGGGCAATGTTTGCGAAGCAAACGACCAGGCAAGCCACGATGTAGACAACAGCCATGATGGGGATCAGCTTCTCAGTAACAGAACCCAGACGCTTGATGCCGCCCAGCAGGACGATGGCTGCCAGGATTGCCAGGATGATACCCAGAACCAGGTTGACGGTGGACTGACCAGCGAAGTCGGGGTTGAAAGCGGTAATCACGGTGTTGATGGAGCTGGTGATGTTACCAACCTGAACAGCGTTGCCGATGCCGAAAGCTGCCAGAGCGCCGAAGATACAGAAGATGGCGCCCAGCCACTTCCAGTTCTTGCCCAGGCCGTTCTTGATGTAGTACATGGGGCCGCCGACCCAGTCGCCCAGTGCGTTTCTCTCACGGAACTTGACGGCCAGCAGAACCTCGGAGTACTTGGTACACATGCCGATCAGAGCGGTGATCCACAGCCAGAAGATGGAGCCGGGGCCGCCCAGGGTGACAGCTGCGGTAATACCGGCGATGTTACCGGTACCGACGGTAGCGGCCAGAGCGGTGGTCACGGCCTGGAAGGGGGTGACTTCGCCCTCACCAGCGTCGGTCTTCTTAAAGATCTTGCCGATGGTGTTCTTCAGAGCATAGCCAAACTTACGGAACTGGACGCCTGCGGTACGGCAGGTCAGCAGGATGCCTGCGCCCACCAGCAGGATCAGCATGGGAGGACCCCACACGAAGCCATTGATCGTGCCGTTGATACTAGCGATTAATTCCATGCATATCTCTCCTTTTTTTCTAAATTTTGCTCTCTTGAGTTTTGCAGCTTTCACTGCTTGAACTACTGTCTTTACAATACCATAATCATCCTAAAATAGCAATGGCAGAAAACAGCTTTTCGTAAATCTTTATAGGTTTAATGCATCATGTGTTCACAATTTATTCAAAGTTGTGCTATTTTTTACGTATTTGTTGTCCATTAAAACCCATCTTATCCATTTATTTACAGGAGTTTGGTTGCAGAATTCCCACTATTATCCAGTTGTAAGCTGCTATTTCCCCCTTTCCGGGTAGAGATTGATCCCTACTATCTCTTCCGATTTTCCGCTCCCTGACAAAAAATCCGGGTCGGACGCTTGGTCCGACCCGGGTAAGATATGATGTGCTCTTATTCTCTGCAAGATTACGGATTCTTTTTTTCTTCCTTCCCCTTGGCAAAGTATTCTCTGGTCTCCTTCACGATAACGCCGGAAAGGGCGAAAAGACCGATCAGGTTGGGAATGATCATCAGGCCGTTGAGGGTGTCCGCAATATTCCATGCCAGATCCAGCTCCATGGTGGCGCCCACCACAACAATCAGCACATAGATGATCTGATAGGGCCGAATGGCCTTGGAGCCCAGCAGGAATTCACAGCAGCGGCCGCCATACAGCGCCCAGCTGAGGACGGTGGAGAAGGCAAAGAGGGAGATGCCCACGGCGATGATGATCGAGCCGCCCTTCAGGCCGAACACGGTGCCCAACGCCTGCACGTTCAGGGCGGTGCTGCCCATGATTCCGTAGTTGATGTGGATACCGGAGCAAAGCAGGGACAGGCCGGTGAGGGTGCAGATGATAATGGAAGCCATGAAAACCTCGAAGACGCCGTAGAATCCCTGCTTCACAGGGTTCTTCTCGGAGGTGTTGGCATGGGCCATAGGAGCCGTACCCAGGCCGGCCTCGTTGGAAAACACGCCGCGCTTAATTCCCCAGCTGAGGGCCAGCATCATGGAGCCCACAGCACCGCCGGTGGCACCAGCGGGAGAGAACGCCCCGGCGAAAATATCTCCCAGAACCCCGGGGATATTTTTGAAATTGACCACGACCACTGCCAGGCAGGCCACCACATACACCACAGCCATGGCGGGAACCAGCTTCTCTGTGACCGCGCCCAGGCGCTGAACGCCGCCGAAGAGGACGATGGCGGTGAGAACAGCAATGACGATACCGATGATCAGATTGGCAGTAGCCTCACCGGTAAAGTAGGGGTTAAAAGCTCTGATCACCGTGTTGATGGAGGTGGTAATGTTGCCCACCTGAACGGCGTTGCCGGTACCCAGCGCAGCCAAGGCAGCCGCGATACAGAAAAATCCAGCCAGCCACTTCCACTTGGAGCCCAGTCCATTCTTGATGTAGTACATAGGACCGCCGGCCCACTCGCCAAACTCGGTGCGTTCCCGGTACTTCACGGCCAGCAGAACCTCGCCATACTTGGTGATCATGCCGATGAGGGCTGCCACCCACAGCCAAAACAGGGCGCCGGGACCACCCAACGCGATGGCAGCGGTGACGCCGGCGATGGAACCGGTTCCCACGGTGCCGGCCAGAGCGGTGGTCATGGCCTGGAAGGGGGTCATCTCGCCAGTGTTGGCCTTTTTGTCAGAGGATTTGTCAAAAACCTTTCCCAAGGTGTTTTTCATGGCATGTCCAAAGTGGCGGAACTGCATGCCCCCGGTACGGATGGTCAGCAGAAGGCCGATCCCGATGAGCAGGATCAGGACCGGAGCTCCCCAGACCACGCTGTTGACTGCGTCATTAACGCGAATGATTACGTCCATTCTGAATCTCCTTTTACTTAATACTGTTAGCAAAACATAGAGTGGATTTTATCACACATGTACCGCCACTTCAACCGGATTCTCACTTTTGTATCTATATCATGTCCATTTTATCTATTGTTCATACAAAACACAAAGAACCGGACCAACCGGCCCGGTTCTTTGTCGATACATTATAATATATTGCTGATGAAATGATATCCCGGTGCTTATGCCAGGGCAGCGGTGATGATAGCCATCTTGTAGACCTCGTCAGCGTCGCAGCCGCGGGACAGGTCGTTGATGGGGGCGTTCAGACCCTGCAGGATGGGGCCGTAAGCAGCGAAGCCGCCCAGGCGCTGGGCAATCTTATAGCCGATGTTGCCGGACTGGATCTCGGGGAAGATGAAGGTGTTGGCATAGCCGGCCACGTTGGAGCCGGGGAACTTCTGCTGACCGACCACGGGAGAAACGGCAGCGTCGAACTGCATCTCGCCGTCAATAGCCAGCTCAGGAGCGGCAGCCTTGGCCTTCTCGCAGGCGTTGCGGACCTTGTCCACAGCCTCGCCCTTGCCGGAGCCCTTGGTGGAGTAGCTCAGGAAAGCGATCTTGGGATCGATGCCGAAGGTAGCGGCGGTCTTTGCACACTCCAGTGCAGTCTCCACCAGTGCATCCTCGTCGGGATCGATCTGGATGGCGCAGTCGCCCATGCACAGGCGCTCGTCCACGCCGTCCTTGGTGCGCTGCAGGATAAAGCAGGAGCTCACGTTGTTGTTGCCGGGCTTGGTCTTGATGAGCTGCAGAGCGGGACGGACGGTATCTGCGGTGGAGTAAGTAGCGCCGCCCAGCAGGCAGTCAGCCTCGCCCATCTTCACCAGCATGGTGCCAAAGTAGTTGCCCTTCAGCAGGTTCTTGCGGCAGTCTTCGGGGCTCATCTTGCCCTTGCGCAGCTCGACCATCTTTTCCACCATGGCGTCCATGCCCTCATAGGTGGCGGGGTCCACAATGCGAACGCCCTCGATATCGAAGCCGCCCTTTTCCGCAGCAGCCTTAACCTCAGCCTCAACGCCCACCAGGATGGGGGTCAGGAATCCGTCCTTCTTCAGACGGGCAGTAGCCTCCAGGATACGGGCGTCGGGACCCTCGGTGAAGACCAGGGTGCGGGGATTTGCCTTCAGAGTTTCAATCAGCTTTGCAAACATAATCGTTTACCTCCAATGTAAATGTGAGACCGGTATCTCTTTTTCTAAATCAACTAATTTATTGTATCACTATATGCCGGGGGGTTCAAGCTTTTTTTCGACCTTCCTCCGGCCTTCACTCCAACACCGCCCGGCACAATCTGACCACCGCTTCTGGGATCTTCTCCTCTTCCAGACCGGAGTAATTCATCACCAGCACATGGGGGTGACGGCTTTCCTCCTTCATATAATACTGGGAAACAAAGGACAGACGAATCCCTTCCCGCTCCGCCGCCTGGAGGATCTCCTCGTCGGAGCGGGGGGTGTCCACCTTAATCAGAAAGTGCAGGCCGGCGTTCTCTTCGCTGATCTGGACCTTATCCGCCAGGGGACTTTGGTGAATCTCCGCCAGGAGCCTGTCCCGCATGGCCCGGTAGTGGTTGCGCATGCGGTTGATGTGCTTTTCAAAGTACCCTTCGGACAGGAACCGGGCCAGGGTCATCTGCTCCAGGCAGGAGACCGTGCCGGAATAAAAGCCCAGGGTCTCGTAAAACCGGGTCACCAGATGTTTGGGCAGCACCAGATAACTGATGCGGAAGGCCGGGGCCAGGCTTTTCGAAAAGGTATTGATATAGATGACCTTCTCCATCACGTCGATGCTCTGGAGTGTGGGAATGGGACGGCCGGACAGCCGGAACTCACAGTCGTAGTCGTCCTCAATGATATAGCGGTTCTCTCCCTTGGAGGCCCAGCTGAGGAACTCATACCGGCGGCTCACCGGCATGACGATCCCCGTGGGGAAGTGGTGGGAGGGGGTGATGTGAAGGATCTCCGCGCCGCTCTCCTCCAGCCGTTCCGGGATGATGCCCGAGGCGTCCATAGGGATATGGTGGACGGTCACGTCGTTCTTCTCATAGATCTTGCTCAGGCGCAGGTAGCCTGGGTCCTCCACCGCGTAGCCCCGCTCCCGGCCCAGAAGCTGGATGACTACACTATATAAATATTCCGTACCGGCCCCCACCACGATTTGCTCCGGGTCAATGGACATGCCCCGGAACTGGTACAGGTGGTCAGAGATGGCCTGGCGCAGCTTGAGAATGCCGCCGGCGGAGGTATCGGTCAAAAGGGTGGTCTCATCCTCCCCTGCTGTCACGTCTCGCAGGAGCTTGACCCAGATAGAAAAGGGAAACATGTCCTTGGCCACAGAACTGCCCACAAAGTCTGCCCAGTACGCCCGTTTTGGGGGCTGCTTGGGCAGCTCCCGCTTGGGCCGGGGCAGGATGGGCTCCTCCCCTTTCTCCAGGTCGCAGACGTAGTAGCCCCGCTTAGGCAGGGTGTACAGATAGCCCTCCGCCACCAGCTGGGCGTAGGCGCTCTCCACCGTGATGGTGCTTACTCCCAAATTCTTGGCAAAGGTCCGCTTGGAGGGCAGCTTTTCCCCGGATTTTAACTTTTTTTGTAAAATGTCCTGCTTGATGCACCGGTACAGGTGCTCATACATACTTTCAGAGTCGGTGTTTTCAAAGGAGTATGTAAGCACAGTCTCAAGCCTCCTTTCTGGCATGTGGCCATGCTGAATTCTTAAAAAATGCAATTTTCGATATCATCAGTCCCATTATAGTCGTATATTTCCACCCTGTAAAGGCAATTTCCCGAGAAACCGGCTTCGTCAATCTATCAGATTTTTTCGGCCCATTTCGGCCCGGTTTTGGTGTTCTTTTTGTTTCCATCTTTATCCAATTTTTGCCCTTGTTTTTTCTTGTGGATTTTGATGGAAAAGCCTCCGGGTCCTTCCCCGAAAATTCATAATAATGCAGTGATTTTTTCCTGAAAAATTTTTTGCAGGCCAAAAGAGCGAAAATTGCAGAGAAATTTGCAGTTTTCCCCCTCTTTTCCCGCTCTTGCAAGGATTTTCCCTTTCGTGTATAATGTGTTAAAGAAAAAGAATACATTTGTTCTTGCATGACGAACAGGAACAAAGGGAGTGTTAATTGCCCGGAAGGCAATGACCCTCACTATATACGAGAAGGAGTTAAGCTTATGAGCGAAGTACGTATCAAAAACTTCAAGCGAGTCCTGGTGGCCAACCGCGGCGAGATCGCCATCCGCGTCTTCCGCGCCCTGAACGAGCTGGATATCACCTCCGTCGCTGTTTACTCTAAGGAGGATAAGTACGCCAGATTCCGCACCGTGGCCGACGAGGCCTATCCCCTGGACCCCGGCAAGGGCCCCGTGGACGCCTATCTGGACATCGCTACCATTATCAAGATCGCCAAGGAACACAACGTGGACGCCATTCACCCCGGCTATGGCTTCCTGGCTGAGAACCCCATCCTAGTGGAAGAGTGCGAGAAGAACGGCATCGTCTTTATCGGCCCCACCGTGGACAGCATGAACGCCATGGGCGACAAGATCTCCTCCAAGCAGATCGCCATCGCTGCCAACGTCCCCATCATCCCCGGCGTGGACCACGCCATGAAGACCGTGGAAGAAGCCATGGCGGTGGCCAAGAAGGTCGGCTACCCCGTCATGCTGAAGGCCTCCAACGGCGGCGGCGGCCGCGGCATGCGAATTGTCTATAAGGAAGCCGACATGGCCAAGGAGTTCAAGGAGGCCATCGACGAGTCCAAGAAGGCCTTCGGCGACGACCAGGTCTTCATTGAGAAGTACCTCCGCGGCCCCAAGCACGTGGAAGTTCAGATGCTGGCCGATAACTACGGCAACGTGGTCCACCTGTATGACCGTGACTGCTCCGTCCAGCGCCGTCACCAGAAGGTGGTGGAGTACGCCCCCGCATTCTCCGTACCCGAGGCAACCCGCCAGAAGATCTTCGAGAGCGCCCTGGCTCTGTGCCGCCACGTGGGCTACCGCAACGCCGGTACCTGCGAGTTCCTGGTGGACCTGGAGGGCAACCCCTACTTCATCGAGATGAACCCCCGTATCCAGGTGGAGCACACCGTCACCGAGCTGGTCACCGACATTGACATCGTCCGCTCCCAGATCCTGATCGCCGAGGGCTATCCCCTGAACTCCCCCGAGATCAACATCACCTCTCAGAAGGCCATCGAGTGCCACGGCTACGCCATCCAGACCCGCGTCACCTCCGAAGACCCCTCCAACAACTTCATGCCCGACACCGGTAAGGTGGCTGTGTACTCCTCCGGCTCCGGCAACGGTATCCGTCTGGACGGCGGCAACATCTACACCGGCGCTGAGATCCTGCCTTACTACGACTCCCTGCTGGTCAAGATCAGCTCCTTCGACCGCACCTTCCTGGGCGCTGTGGCCAAGTCCCGCCGCGCTCTTCGCGAGATCAAGATCCAGGGCATCAAGACCAACATCTCCTTCCTGATCAACGTCATCAACAACCCCACCTTCCAGGCCGGCCGGTGCTACACCACCTTCATCGAGGAGACCCCCGAGCTGTTCACCCTGTCCCACAACCTGGACCGGGCCTCCAAGATCCTGGACTTCCTGGGCGACAAAATCGTCAACGTCTCCAAGGGCGAGAAGCCTTACTTCGAGGACCGCGTCCTGCCCAAGTACGACGAGACCGCCCTGGTCTACGGCTCCAAGGACGAGTTCAAAAAGCTGGGTGCTGCAGGCTTCACCCAGAAGATCCTGGGCGAGAAAAAGCTGTATGTCACCGACACCTCCATGCGTGACGCCCAGCAGTCCCTGATCGCAACCCGTATGCGTACCAAGGATATCGTCGGCGCAGCCCGGGCCACCAACACCATCATGCAGAACGCCTTCTCCGTAGAAGCATGGGGCGGCGCTACTTACGACACCGCATACCGCTTCCTGAAGGAATCTCCCTGGAAGAGACTGGAGATCCTCAGCGAGAGAATGCCCAACACCCTGATTCAGATGCTGCTGCGCGCCTCCAACGCCGTGGGCTACAGCAACTATCCCGATAACCTGGTCAAGGAGTTCATCCGCATCTCCGCCATCAAGGGCGTCGACGTCTTCCGTGTCTTCGACTCCCTGAACTGGATCGAGAACATGAAGATGCCTGTGGAAGAGGCCCTGAAGACCGGCAAGATCGTCGAGGGCTCCCTGTGCTACACCGGCGACATCACCAGCCCCAACGAAGTCAAGTACACCCTGGACTACTACGTCAAGAAGGCAAAGGAACTGGAGGCCATGGGCGTCCACATCCTGGCCATCAAGGACATGGCCGGCCTGCTGAAGCCTTATGCCGCTTACAAGCTGGTGGAAACCCTGAAGTCCGAGCTCCACATCCCCATCCACCTGCACACCCACGACACCACCGGCGCAGGCGTTGCCACCGTTCTGAAGGCTGCCGAAGCCGGCGTGGACATCGCCGACCTGGCCATCGAGTCCATGGCAGGCTGCACCAGCCAGCCCTCCCTGAACGTTGTGGTGGAAGCCCTCCGCGGAACCGAACGCGACACCGGTCTGGAATTCGAAGGTCTGGACGAGCTGAGCCGCTACTACGAGCACGTCCGTAAGGTCTACAAGTCCAACGAGAGCGGTCAGGTCTCCCCCAACGCCCAGATCTACAAGCATGAGATTCCCGGCGGCCAGTACTCCAACCTGCTGGCCCAGGTCACTGAGATGGGCTCCAAGGACGAATTCGAAAAGATTAAGGAACTCTATCGTCAGGCCAACATCCTGCTGGGCAACCTGATCAAGGTCACTCCCTCCTCCAAGGTGGTCGGCGACCTGGCCATCTTCATGTCCAAGAACGACCTGAACATGGACAACATCCTCACCGATGGCGCAGGACTGTCCTACCCCGACTCCGTGGTGGACTTCTTCAAGGGCATGATCGGTCAGCCCGAGGGCGGCTTCCCCAAGGAACTGCAGAAGATCGTCCTGAAGGACATCGAGCCCATCACCGTCCGTCCCGGCACCTTGCTGCCCGACGTGGACTTCGAGGACATCAAGAAGCATCTGCGCGAGAAGTTCGACATGTCTGGCTTCACCGACTTCGAGATGGATCAGAAGGCAGTCAGCTACGCTCTGTATCCCAAGGTCTACGAGGACTACTGCACTCACTTCGAGGCCTACAATGACGTTACCACCCTGGAGAGCCATGTGTACTTCTACGGCCTGCGCAAGGGCGAGGAGACCGTGCTGAAGGCCAGCACCGGCAACGACATTATCATCAAGTTCGACCACATGTCCGACCCCGACAAGGACGGCTACCGTGTTCTGACCTTCGAGGTCAACGGCGTCCTGCGTGAGCTGAAGGTTCTGGACAAGACCCTGGAGGTCGTGGTGGACCGCAAGCTGAAGGCCGACAAGAACAACCCCTGCCACCTGGGTTCCACCATTCCCGGCACCGTGGAAACCGTCCTGGTGAAGGAAGGCGACGAGGTTAAGGTCAACCAGCCTCTGATGATCGTGGAGGCCATGAAGATGGAGACCACCTTCGTCTCCAAGGTCAACGGCAAGGTCGACAAGCTCTATGTGGTCCCCGGTGACCGCGTCAGCGCAGAAGACCTGCTGGTCTCCTTCATCCTGGATGAGGAAGAAGAGAAGTAATCCCTACCCGGTAATCCCCTGAATTGCAGTGCCCCCGACTCATTGAGCCGGGGGCACTTTCGTTGTTTCGATTACAATACAGCCACCTTGCCTGGTGCTTGCGCCAAGCTCGAAAATTGGTTGAAAAAACGCCCCCACCAAATGGTGGGGGCGTTGAAAGTTACCACTTTGGAGTAACCTCCCTGTAAGAGTTAATTAAGATTAGCCCTTAACCTCAGCGATAGCCTTTGCCAGACGCTCGCAAGCGACGTCGCAGTCAGCCTCGGTGATGATCAGAGGAGGAACCATACGGATGATGCTGGTGCCGATAGCGGTGACCAGGAAGTGGTTGCGGATGCAAGCACGCTTAACTTCGACGGAGTTCACGCCGTCTTCCAGGACTGCGCCGACGAACAGGCCGCGATGACGCTCAGCAACGATGCCGGGGACCTCCAGCAGCTTCTTTGCGAAGTAGTCGCCGACCTTCTTAGCGTTCTCGGGCCACTTGCCAGCCTTCAGCTCACGCAGGACTGCCAGGGAAGCAGCGCAGGCGACGGGGTGACCAGCATAGGTGGAACCGTGGGTGCCGGGGCCGAATGCGGAAGCAGCCTTGTCGTTGCAGGCGATGCCGCCGATGGGGAAGCCGCCGCCCATTGCCTTAGCCATGGACACGATGTCGGGCTTCACGCCGTAGGTCATGTAGCACATGAAGTCGCCGGTACGGCCCCAACCAGCCTGAACTTCGTCCAGGCAGAACAGGATGCCCTTCTCGTCGCAGAACTCACGGATGCCCTTGATGAACTCGTCGGTTGCGGGCCAAACGCCGCCCTCGCCCTGAACAGGCTCGAACATGATAGCGCAGGTCTTGCCTTCAACATAAGCAGCCTTAAATGCGTCCAGGTTGTTGAACTCAGCATAGGTGAAGCCGGGGGTCAGGTCGCCGAAGCCCTTCTGGATAGCGGAGTCGGGCTGGCCGGTAGCGGTCATAGCGCCGAAGGTACGGCCGTGGAAGGACTTCTTAGCAGTGATGATGTGCCAAGCGTCGGGACCGATGTTCTCGATGCCCCACTTACGAGCCATCTTGATCATAGCTTCGTTAGCCTCAGCACCGGAGTTCTGATACAGAATCTTATCCATACCGATGGTCTCGCAGATTTCCTTGGACAGGATAGCCTGGGGAACAGTGTAGGGATAGTTGAAGGTCTGCATGATGGTAGCAGCCTGATCCTGGATAGCCTTCACAACCTTGGGGTTGCAGTTGCCCAGGCAGTTAACAGCGATACCTGCATAGAAGTCCAGGTAGGGCTGATCGTTCTCATCATACATGTAGATGCCTTCAGCGCGGTCAGCGACGAAGTCCATACGCTCATAGGTCTCGATCATGTACTTCTTGACGAGGGCCTTCAGTTCAACAGCGCTCAGACCAGTGTCTTTCAGTCTCATAAAAATTTCCTCCCATTCAAAATAATAAGTAATCTTGGGGATCATCCGGGTTTACACTGAAACCCAGTATTCTCAACAGCCGGTACTCACTCCGGACTGTTTTGAATGTAAGAAGCAGGTCGTCGTGATTGACTGTCCTGTAACTTGTGACCATAATAACACCATTTCTCAAAAAATGAAATACACCTTTTGCACAAATTATTCCAGTCACTTTCTGGTGAAATCGCGGAGGGCGGCGCAGGATTTTATGCGTGCTCCTTCGTTTTACTTGTCACTTTTTTTGGTTTTCCCGGAAAATACTTCATTTGAATCCTTCTTATCTGGGTTTCCACGCAGTTTTTTCCGTCACTTCTCGCTTTTCCCGGGCAAGTTTGGTCATTTTCCGACTCGTCGTTTTGCACAATCACATTTTTTATTTTCCGAAAGCCCTTTGTCCTTTTTATCATGTCAATACACCTCTCCATTCCCCTGCCAATTGCTTTTTCCTCCCTACCTTGTTACAATATAAATTGTAAAGGAAGTGAATCCCAATGGAACTGACCCAAATCACCCATATTGACAACGTCCGCCTGTCGGACGACGGCCGCGCCGTCCGCATTCTGGACCAGAGCCGCCTACCCAACGAGACGGTCTATCTTGAGCTGTCCCAGGCCGAGGATCTCTACGAGGCCATCCACGCCCTCCGGGTCCGGGGGGCCCCTGCCATCGGCATCTTCGCCGGCTACGCTATGTACGTGCTGGCCCGGCAGACCAAGGCCGCCCAGTTCGGCGACTTCATCCAGGAATGCCGCAGGCACCACGCCTACCTCAATTCCTCCCGGCCCACCGCCGTGAACCTGAAGCACATGCTGGACCGGATGCTGGCTGTGGCCGAATCCATGCCCTGCATGGACATCGACAGCATCCTGGAGTCCATGCGTCAGGCCGCCATCGCCATCCACCAGGAGGACATCACCATGTGCACCGCTATCTCCCGCCATGGCCTGTCCCTGGTCAAGGAAGGCGACGGCATTCTCACCCACTGCAACGCCGGTCCCCTGGCCACCTCCCGGTACGGCACCGCCCTGGGGCCTCTCTTTCTGGCCAAGGAGGAAGGAATCACCCTCCACGCCTGGTGTGATGAGACCCGCCCCCTCCTCCAGGGGGCCCGCCTCACCGCCTACGAGCTCCAGCGGGCCGGGATCGACTGCACCCTCATCTGCGACAACATGGCCAGCATCGTGATGAAGGAGGGCAAGATCAACGCCTGCTTCGTGGGCTGTGACCGGGTAGCTCGGAACGGGGACACCGCCAACAAGATCGGCACCTCCGGGGTGGCCATCCTGGCCAGGCACTACGGTATCCCCTTCTATGTGCTGGGCCCCTCCTCCACCATCGACTTCACCTGCCCTGACGGGGACCACATCCCCATCGAGCTGCGGGACGGGGAGGAGATCAAGTCCAAGTTCTTCGAACAGCCCTCCTCCCTGCCGGAAGTCAAGTGCTACAACCCCGCCTTTGACGTCACCGACCACGACCTCATCACCGCCATCGTCACGGAGCGGGGGATCTGCTATCCCCCCTTTGAGGACAGCCTGGCCGCTCTCTTTGGCCGGAAAAGGGAGGTCTGACTATGGCAACGTATCCTTCCGACGCCCAGGCCAGGGCGGAGATCCTGGCAACAGGGCTGAAAATTTACCAACGGGGGCTGGTGGCCGCCAACGACGGCAACCTCAGTGTCCGGGTGGGGGAAAACGCCCTGTGGGTGACCCCCACCGGGGTCTCCAAGGGGGCCATGACCGAAGACATGCTGGTGAAGCTGGACCTGGACGGAAACCTGCTGGAAGGCACCCGGAAACCCTCCTCGGAGACGAAAATGCACCTTCGTATTTATCAGGAGAACCCAGACGTGCGGGCGGTGGTCCACGCCCATCCTCCCGCTGCTACGGCCTTCGCCTGCGCAGGCCTCCCCCTGGACAAACCCGTCATCCAGGAGGCAGTGGTCTTTCTGGGCACGGTCCCCGTGGCTCCCTTCGCCCTGCCCGGGTCGGAAGGAGTGGCCGACAGCGTGGCTCCCTACTGCCGGGACTACCGGGCCCTGCTGCTGGAATACCACGGAGCGGTCACCTGGGGGGAGACCATGGAACAGGCCCACTACCGTCTGGAGTGTCTGGAGCAACTGGCCCACGTCACCCTCCACTTGAAGACCCTGGGCTGTACCCGGGTGATGCCGGAGCAACTGGTCAAAAACCTGGAGGGTCTTCGCCCCGCTTGGGGGATCAAGTGATCCCCCATTGATCAACCATCAGGAGGCAATGATATGAAAAAGAAACTCTTACAACTCACCCTGGCGCTGACTCTTTCCCTCAGCTTGATCGTTCCGGCGTCCGCCCATGGGCGCCACTTCTCGGACCATACCACCATCCATCATAAGAATGCTGTGTCCCGATGTGTGGATCTCTCCATTCTCAACGGCTACACCGACGGCAGCTTCCGCCCCAACGATGCGGTCACCCGGGCGGAATTCTGCAAAATCATGTCCGTCACAGTCAACGGCGGAAAGGCCCCCGCATGCGTACCGGGCGGGACATTCTTCTCCGATGTGAGCAGCAGTGCCTGGTATCGGGATCATGTAGCCTACTGCAGTTCCATCGGCCTGATCAACGGGGTTGGGAACGGCTGCTTTGCCCCCACGGGCAATGTGACCGGCATGCAGGCGGCCAAAATGCTGCTGGTCGCCATGGGGTATGACGGGAACCGGTACTGCTTTACCGGCCCAAACTGGGCATACAACGTGAACCGCTGGGCGGAAAAGGAGAATCTCTTCCGAAATCTGACCGGCTTGAACAAGGATGCAGCCCTATCCAGAGACGACACCGCCCAGATGCTCGTCAACGCCATGGATGAGGACCCGGACCTCTACGGCAGCAAGCAAGACAGCGGCGTCCTCTTCCTCCCCGTCACAGTCACCCAGAAAAATATTGTCTACCCCATCCCGGGAAGATCCTACGCATATACCCTCCACTATGATCTGGTGTCTGTCCAGGACAGCGGCACCGTTGCCCAGGCCATCAACCGAACGATCTATCAGGACTTCGCTGCCTTTTCCCATGGGGCCGGACGCCACGAGCTGCTGGGGAAATGGCTTGGCTGGTCAGCCCAGGAGACCGAGCCTTATCCCGAATCCTTTTTCCCTGCCGAGGTGTCCGCAGAAGTGGTCTATCAGCAAAACGGGGTCCTGAGTATCCTGTTCCAGTCCCACTATATTTACGACCATTTTTCCAGCTATGGCATGACCTTTGATCTGAAGACCGGCCAGCTTCTGACCGCCGAAACCTTCTCCGATCTGACGGAGGCCCAGCT
>JAEDLP010000160.1 GCA_016295225.1 Oscillospiraceae bacterium
TCGGTGGTGATCTCCACGATCACGTCGCCGACCTTCACCTCATCGCCTTCGTGCTTGATCCAGGTGGAGACAGTGCCCTCCTCCATGGTCAGGCCCAGCTGAGGCATCAATACTTCATGTGCCATGTTGATTACCTCCTCACTTGTTCAGGACGCGCTTGACGGCCTTGACGATGTCGTCGGGATGGGGGAAGTTCTGGTCCTCCAGCACGGGGCTGAAGGGAGAGACGATGTTCAGGCCGCAGACACGCTCCACGGGAGCGTCCAGCTCGTCGAACAGCTCCTCGGCGATCTGAGCGGAGATCTCGCCGGCATAGCTGCCGCGCTTGACTTCCTCGGAGACGATGATGACGTTGTGGGTCTTGGAGACAGAGGCCTTGATGGCTTCCCAGTCGATGGGCACCAGGGTGCGCAGGTCCAGGACCTCCACGTCGATGCCCTCGGCAGCCAGCTTCTCAGCGGCTTCCATGGAGAAGTTGACCTCGCGGCTCCAGGTGATGATGGTCAGGTCCTTGCCCTCGCGCTTCACGTTGGCCTTGCCGATGGGGACCAGATAATCCTCGTCCTCGGGGATCTCTTCCTTCTTGGCGTACAGCAGCTTGTGCTCAAAGACCACCACGGGATCGGGGTCACGCATGGCGGACTTGATCAGGCCCTTGGCGTCGGCGGCGGAGCAGGGAGCCACGACCTTCAGGCCGGGGAAGTGGCAGACCATGCCCTCCAGAGACTGGGAGTGCTGGCCGGCGTTGCGGCGGCCGGAACCCATGGGCATACGCAGCACCAGGGGGATGGAGCACTGACCGCCGGACATGTACTTCAGCTTGGCAGCCTGGTTGAACAGGGGATCGGCGCAGACGGTGACAAAGTCGTCATACATCAGCTCCACGCAGGGATGCATGCCGCGCATGGCAGCGCCAACGGCCATGCCCAGGAAGCCCTCTTCGGAAATGGGGGTATCGATGACACGGTTGGGACCGAACTCATCCAGGAAACCGGTGGTGACGGCGAACACGTTGCCCATAACGGCCATATCCTCGCCCATGATGAACATCTTGTCATCCCGGCGCATCTCTTCCAGCAGGCCCTCACGAATGGCCTTGCTTACGGTAATCTTCTTGCTCATCTTGCCACACACCTTTCGTTATCGGCAGTATACATATCGTCGGTGACCTCGGAGGGATCGGGATAGGGAGACTCGTCGGCGAACTTGACGGCCTCGTCCATCTCCTCCTGAGCGGCCTTCTTGATCTCTTCCAGCTCCTCTTCCTTGACGCCCATAGCGATCAGCTTCTTGCCCAGCTTCTCGATGCCGTCGTTGGCCAGAGCCTTCTCCATGTACTCAGCGGGACGATACACGGCGGGGTCGCCGCAGTAATGGCCCTGATAACGATAGACCTTGGCCTCCACCACATAGGGGCCCTTGCCGCTGCGGGCATGGTCCATAGCCACGGTCATGGCCTCGTAAACGGCCACGGGATCAGTGCCGTCCACGACGGCGAAGGGCACGTCATAGGCGGCGGCACGGGTGGCCAGGTCGGGGGTGTTGGTGACGCGGTGGATCTCGGTGGAAACACCGTAGCAGTTGTTCTCAATGAACCAGACCATGGGCAGCTTCCAGGTGGCGGCCATGTTCAGGGACTCATGGAAGGTGCCCTCGTTGGTGGAGCTGTCGCCGAAGCAGCCGACGGTGACGCAGTTGTCGCCCAGGATCTTGGAGGCCAGTGCGGAACCGGCGGAGATGGGCTGGCCGGCACCCACGATGCCGTTGGCGCCCAGGTGGTTCATCTTGGCCATATCAGCGATGTGCATGGAACCGCCCTTGCCCTTGCAGTAGCCGGTGCGCTTGCCGAACAGCTCAGCCATGGCCAGCTTGGGGTCGCCGCCGCGGGCGATGACGTGGCCGTGGCCGCGGTGGGTGGAGGTGAAATAGTCCTGAGGCTGGATGGTGGCGAAAGCGCCGGCCTCAGCGGCCTCCTGGCCGATGCTCAGGTGGATATTGCCGGCCAGCATGCCCTTGGTGAAGCATTCAGCCGCGTGTTCCTCAAATGCGCGGATGCGGACCATCGTCCGGTAGAAACCCAGCAGCAGTTCCTTGGAGTACTTCTCTTCAGAGTTCTTCTTTTTCGTTGCCAATGTTTTCACGCCTTTCTTAAAATGTTTGGCTCTATGGATCACAATGCAATTGAAAACAACTTATGCCTGGCGGGGAGCGAACAGGGGAACCTCCAGCTCCTCATCGAACTTGCGGCCCATGACCAGGCCCTCGATCTCGGCCAGGATCACGTCCACGGTCAGCAGGACCTTGGTGCCCTCCACCAGATGGCCGCCGTGGGCGGTGCCGTGCCGGTCAGTCACGGTCATGTGGACATGCAGGTTCGTGTTGCCCTGATCATCATGGCAGATGATGCCGGACGCGTTGGTCAGCTCAATGGGGCCGGTGAGGTGCAATGTCTCACCGTAGCCGTAGCCCGCCTTGGTGGGCAGTTCCACGGGATTGCAGAAGTGGGGATCCTGCAGACTGCCGATTGCGCTGAGGATGACGCCGTTGTTGATGCCGTTGCGCTCGCAGGCCTCCTGCAGACCCAGAAGAACATCCGTACCGGGTTTCAGACGCACTGCGATCACGCGGCCCAGTTTGCCCTGAGCCATTTCCATGTCAAAGCTCATACCTTACCCTTCCTTCCT
>JAEDLP010000039.1 GCA_016295225.1 Oscillospiraceae bacterium
TTCTTCCCGGTTGTAAATCCTTCCCGTTTGCGGTAAAATGGTGGCCGTTGCATTTTGACTGAAATTAGAAAGACATGGTGAATTTATGCTTTCTCAAGAGAACCAGACTACCTTCGCGGCCCTTCGCCGCCGCGTGATTGCCCGGGAATTCGGCAATCTGAACCCCCGCCAGCTGGAAGGCGTCCTCACCACCGAGGGTCCCCTTCTCCTGCTGGCCGGCGCCGGCAGCGGCAAGACCACGGTGCTCATCCACCGCATCGCCAACCTGCTGAAGTACGGCAGAGGGTCCGACAGCCGGGAGGTCCCGGATTATGTAACCGACGCCGACCTCCAATTCCTGGCCCAATATGCCGAAAATCGGAACCCCACCGAGCAGGACAAGAGCCGGGCCAGACTTCTCTGTGCCCTGGAGCCCGCCATGCCCTGGCAGGTCATCGCCATCACCTTTACCAACAAGGCCGCCGGGGAGCTGAAAGAGCGGCTGGAAACGGCCATCGGCCCCGATGCAAACGACATCTGGGCGGCCACCTTCCACTCGGCCTGCGTGCGCATCCTCCGCCGGGATATCGAGAAGCTGGGCTTCCCCTCTTCCTTCACCATCTACGACACCGACGATTCGATCCGGGTCATCAAGGAATGCCTGAAGGAGCTGAACATGGACGACAAGTCCTTCCCGCCCCGCTCGGTCCTGGGCTATATCTCCCGGGCCAAGGATGAGATGCTTTTGGCTCCGGAATTTATGGAGCAGTGCAAGGCCAAAGGCGACTTCCGCCTGCAGAAGATCGCCAACGTCTACCTGTCCTATCAGAAAAAGCTCTGGGCGGCGGGGGCCCTGGACTTTGACGACATTATCTTCCACACCGTCCGTCTCCTTCAGCAGTACGCCGACGTGCGGGAGTACTACCAGCGGAAATTCCGTTACGTCCTCATCGACGAGTACCAGGACACCAACCACCTCCAGTACCTGCTGGCCGGTCTTCTGGCCGGGGGCCGGAAGAACATCTGTGTGGTGGGTGACGACGACCAGTCCATCTACCGCTTCCGGGGTGCCACCATTGAAAATATCCTCTCCTTCGAGAGTGAGTACCAGAACGCCCGGGTCATCCGCCTGGAACAGAACTACCGCTCCACCGGGAACATCCTGGAGGCTGCCAACGCCGTTATCCGCAACAACCGGGGGAGAAAGGGCAAGAACCTGTGGACCGACCACGGCGACGGCGACAAGGTCCAGTGCTACACCGCCGCCAACGAGCGGGACGAGGGCATGTACATCGCCTCCCAGCTCCTCCGGGCCTATGGGGAGGGCAAGCAGTGGAAGGACTGCGCCGTCCTCTACCGCATGAACGCCCTGTCCAACCAGGTGGAAATGGCCCTCAAGAGCAACAGCATTCCCTACCGGGTGGTGGGAGGGTTCCGCTTCTTCGAGCGCGCCGAGATCAAGGACATGCTGTCCTACCTCTGCGTCATCCACAACCCCAGCGACGACCTCCGCCTGCTGCGGGTGGTGAACAACCCGCCCCGGGGCATCGGGGCCAAGACCATGGAGACCGCCCGGGAGATTGCCGCCCGGGAGGATCTGAGTCTGTGGGAGGTCCTGTCCAACGCCTCTCAATGGCCCGACCTGCGGAAATCCGCCCCCAAGTTCCAAAAATTCGTGGACCTCATCCAGACCATGCAGCGTTTGACCGAGGAGGTCCCCCTGCCCGAACTCTACGAGACCCTGGTGAAGGAGAGCGGCTACGAGGAGATGCTCACCGCCAAGAAGGACAACGAGAGCAAGTCCCGGCTGGAAAACGTCCACGAGCTGTCCTCCTCCATCAGCGGCTATCTGGAAAACGCAGAGGAGCCCACCCTGGGGGGCTTCCTGGACGAGGTGGCCCTGTACACCGACCTGGACAGCGTGGAGGAGGCGGACAACTGCGTCACCCTCATGACCATGCACGCCGCCAAGGGCCTGGAGTTCCCCGTGGTTTTCACCGTGGGCATGGAGGAGGGGGTCTTCCCCGGCTTCCGCTCCATCGGTGAGGAGGAGGAGCTGGAGGAGGAGCGCCGCCTGTGCTACGTGGCCCTGACCCGGGCCAAGGAGAAGCTCTACCTCACCTGCGCCGCCCAGCGGATGCTCTTCGGCCGGACCTCCGCCAACCTGCCCTCCCGCTTCGTGAAGGAGATCCCCGAGGAGCTGGTCCAGTTCAGCGGCCGCCAGCGGCCCCAGCCTCAGCGGGAGTTCTTCCGGGACGACTGGGGCGGAGAAGGGGGCTTTTCCCAGATCCGCACCGTGGAGACCCGCCGGCCCGTCCAGACGGCCTCCGCCCAGTCCCGGCCCCGGCCCAGCGGCACCAGCGCCGGCGCGGCGGCCTACCGGAAGCCCGCCCCCAAGGCGGCGGCTCTGCCCCAGCTCCGCAAGGGCGATATGATCCGCCACACCGCCTTCGGCGACGGCATGGTTCTGTCCATCCAGCCTATGGGCGGCGACGCGCTGGTGGAGGTGGCTTTCGACAACGTGGGCACCAAGCGCATGATGCTGAAAGCAGCCGCCCAGTTCATTACCAAGCAGTAACAAAAATCGGAAGGAGGTTTGAACTCCTTCCGATTTTTACTCGATATAGTACCGCCAAAGAAAATCCACCGCCTCCTCGGCGTAGTCGATGCCGATGCGCTTGCTGACCTGAATGTCCAGGGGAAGGCGGTCTTCTTCCGGGGTGGCCAGGCCGATCTCCTCCAGACGGTCGCAGAGGAAGAGTTCCTCCCCCAGCAGGGAGAGGCCGTTCTGCTCCCGGGTGAGAGCCAGGGCCTTGCAGAGCTTGCCCGGCCCGTTGAGGAAGTTCTTTTTCTGATAGGAGGTCAGTTGGGTGGATTCTTTTCCGTACCGGTTGCGCATCAGAAAGTCCTGGTTTCCTCTGGCCTGCCCGCCCCGGATGAGGACGGCGCAGGGTTCCCCCTCTGGCTCCGTGACGAAGTTCAGACAGTGGTACATGCCGTAAATGAGATAAATATAGGCAGTGCCCGGCGGGGCGAAAAGAGTTTCCGTCCGCTGGGTGCGGCGGTAGTTGTAGGCATGGCAGGCCTTGTCTATCCGACCGATGTAGGCTTCGGTCTCGCTGATGCGGACCACCAGGGGGATCCCGTTGTGGACCCGCACCAGGTACTTGCCCAAAAGCTCTTGGGCCACCTGGCAGGTGTCCCGGTTAAAAAATGCCTGGGTCAGTTTCATTCCCATCCTCCTTCCAGCCAGATGATCTCCTCTGGGGGCGTCTCTTCGCCGCAGACGGCTGCCCGCCAGCCGTCCCCCTGGTAGCTGCGGGAAAAGAGTCCGGCCTCCGGGGGTGTCTGTCCCCACAGGGGAGCCAACCCCTGTCCCGTGTATTTACACCAGGCTTCCTTTCGGGTCCAGAGGGTGTAGAAGGCCGGCCAATCCGCCCCCAAGGCCTCATAGTCCGCATACTCCCCGGGGGAGAGGGCATATCGGGGAAGGGATTCCCGGCGAGGACGAATTTCCTCGATATCCACGCCCACCGGCCGGCGGGAGAGAGCGCAGAGAACGTGCCTCTTGGAATGGCTGATATTAAACTGCAGGGCGGGAAGACTGGGGAAATAGGGCTTTCCCTCTTTTGTCCGGGCCAGCTCCGGCAGGGGAGAGAGTCCATATTGGGTTTTCAGGATATGGGCCAACAGGTCCTGCCAGGAGTCTGTTTGTGCGCCGAATACCTTCATCAGAAGACCTCCTTCCATCTTTCTTTCCCGATGGGAAGAAAAGAGCACGGAAACACTTGCCAATTTGACAGGGATTGGATTATAATATATCGTTACTAAAACGTTTCAAGGTTGATTCAGTAGACACTATTATAGCTGAATGGAAAAGGTGTGTAAACCCAATGGCAATCGATCGAATTCATGATTATCTTGTGCCCGGCAAGCGGGCGCATTTAGTTGGCATAGGCGGCGTGTCTATGGCCCCTTTGGCCGAAGTCCTCAAAGGCGAAGGCATCCATGTCACCGGTTCTGACATGAAAGAGAGTGAAACGGTGGACCACCTGCGTTCCCTGGGCATCCCTGTGGTCATCGGTCATTTTCCTGAGAGCGTGGAGGGTGCCGAGCTGGTGATCCGCACGGCCGCTGTCCACAACAACAACCCGGAGATCGCCGCAGCTTTGTCCCAGGGTATCCCTGTCTTCGAGCGGGCGGAGGCCTGGGGCTCCATCATGCGCCGGTATGAAAATGCGGTGTGCATTTCCGGCACCCACGGTAAGACCACCACCACCTCTATGTGTACCCACATTGCCATGGCGGCCAGCATCGACCCTACGGTTATGATCGGCGGTACCCTGCCCCTGCTGGGAACCGGCCATCGGGTGGGAAAAGGGGATACCATCATCCTGGAGTCCTGCGAGTACTGCAACTCCTTCCTGTCCTTCTATCCCACCCTGGCGGTGATCCTCAACATCGAGGCGGATCACCTGGACTTCTTTAAGGACCTGGAGGATGTGGAGCACTCCTTCCGGGCCTTTGCGGATCTGGTTCCGGCCAACGGCGCGGTTCTGGCCAACTGCGAGGACGAGAACACCATGCAGGCCCTGGAGGGGAAGGAAAGTGTGCTGACCTTCGGCCTGGAAAAGGGAGACTTCCACGGGGAGAATCTGACCTGGGACCGGGGCTACCCGACCTTTGATGTGGTGTGGAACGGGAAGCAGGCGGCTCATATCACCCTTCAGGTTCCTGGGCTGCACAATGTGAAGAACGCCATTGCGGCGGCTTCCGTGGCTCTGGTGCTGGGCATCTCCGGCGAAGCCATCGCCCGGGGCCTCCATGATTATCGGGGGGCGGGCCGACGCTTTGAATACAAGGGAATGGTGAAGGGGGCCAAGGTCTACGACGACTATGCCCACCATCCCAGCGAGCTGAAGGCCCTGCTGGGCATGGCGTCCAGTCTGGGCTATAAGCGGGTGATCTGCGCCTTCCAGCCCCATACCTATAGCCGGACCTACGCCCTCTTCAATGAGTTTGCAGAGGTCTTACGGGGAGCCGACAAGGTCTTCCTGGCGGAGATCTTCGCGGCCCGGGAGAAGAACGAGATCGGCATTACCTCCGAAGACTTGGCCAAGGTGGTCCCCGGCGCCAAAGCGGCCCCCTCCCTGGAGGTGCTGACCGACTGGCTCTATGACTTGGCCAGCCCCGGCGACCTGATCCTCACGGTGGGCGCCGGCATGCTCTACACCGTAGCGGAGGAATTGGTCCGCCGTGGTGAGGCCGAAAGCAAGGAATAAATCCAATCGCCCGCGGACAGGACCGAAACGATCCTGTCCGCGTTTCACCAAAGATGTTTGAAGGACGGATAAAATGGAAAAGATAGCGATACATGAGATTCCCGGCTTTTCCTTCGGCCAGGTCCAGGATCTGGAGGGCGGGACCGGCTGTACCGTCATTCTCTGTCCGGAGGGGGCGGTCACCGGCGTGGACGTTCGGGGCGGTTCTCCCGGCACCCGGGATACCGACGCTCTGGATCCGGTGTGCAACCGGGAAGTGGTCCACAGCGTGGTTCTCACCGGCGGCAGCGCCTTTGGTCTGGACGCCGCCGGGGGCGTGATGAAAAAGCTGGAGGAGGAGAGGATCGGCCGGGATGTGATGGTCACCGTGGTGCCCAATGTCTGCGCGGCCGTTCTTTTTGACCTGAAGTTTGGCGACAAGGACGCGCGCCCCGACCAAGCCATGGGTTACGCCGCCTGCGGGAAGGCCCTGAAGGGCGGCCCCTTTCAGGAGGGCAACTTTGGGGCCGGGACCGGCTGCACCGTGGGCAAGATCCGGGGTCCCCAGTTTGCCATGAAGGGGGGGATCGGCGCCTGCGCCTTCCGCCAGGGCGACCTGATGGTGGGGGCTGTGGTGGCCTGCAACGCTATGGGTGACGTGCTGGAACGGGGGGAGATCATCGCCGGCTCCCGCAAGGACGATGACACCGGCTTTGCCGGCAGCGAGGACTGGCTCATTGCAAACGGCCGCCGCCAGAAAGATATCTTCAGCGGCAAGTATGTGGGGGAAAATACCGTCATCGGCTGCGTGGTGACCAACGCCGCCCTGAACAAGAATCAGGCCACCAAGCTGGCCGCCGTGGCCCAGAACGGCATTGCCCGGGCGGTCCGGCCTGCCAACGCCACCTTTGATGGGGACGCCATGTTCGCCATGTGCCGTGGGTCGGTCCCCGCTGACCCCGACGCGGTGGGCAGCATGGCTGCCCGGGCCGTGGAGGAGGCCATCGTCCGGTCGGTGAAGATGGCGGAGTCCCTCCATGGAAAAATTGCCCTTCGTGACCTGCCCTTTGGCAAGAAAGGAATATAACCATGAAAGTGTCTGAGTTAGCATACCAGCGGCTGTCCCTGGAGGAGTTTGCCGCCGAAATCAAGGAGATCATTGCCCAGGTAAAGGGAGCCGCCTCCGCCCAGGAGGTTATGGCCGCCCGCAACCGCTGCAATGATCTGTATATCCGCCTGGAGACCGCCCAGGCCCTGTCCTACATGCGCTACAGCATCAACACCGCCGACGAGTTCTATCTGGCGGAAAAGGATTACTATGATGAGATGGGTCCCCAGGCCCAGAACTATCTGCTGGAGTATACCCGAGCCATGCTGGAGACCCCCTTCCGCAAGGAGCTGGAGGAGAGCGGCCAGATCATCCCCCTGGTCTTCCGCTCCTTCGAGGTGGAGCTCAAGTCCATGTCCCCCGAGATCATCGAGGACATGATCGAGGAGAACAAGCTGGTCAGCCAGTACTCCCAGATGATGGCGGCTATGGAGTTCGAGTTCCGGGGGGAAAAGCTGCCCCGTCCCATGCTGATGAAGTTCGCCAAGTCCCCTGACCGGGCCACCCGCAAGGAGGCCTATGAGGTTCTGGGCAATACCCTTAAGGCCCACAGCCAGGAGTTGGACGGCATCTTCCACCAGTTGGTTCAGGTTCGCGACCGAATGGCCAGGAAGATGGGGTACCAAAACTTTGTGGAGCTGGGCTACTACCGCATGGGCCGCCTGTGCTACGGCCCGGAAGAGGTGAAGAAGTTCCGGGACAACATCCGCCGGGACATCGTCCCCGTGGTCTCCCGTCTGCGCACCGAGGTGGGCAAGCGGTTGGGGGTCGATAAGCTGATGATCTACGACTACGATCTCATCTTCCCCCAGGGCGATCCCGACCCCAAGGGCGGGAAGGAGGAGATCTTCGCCGCCGCCAAGGCCATGTACCACGACATGAGCAAAGAGACCGGCGAGTTCTTTGACTTCATGCTGGAGACCGACGCCTTCGACGTGGAATCCCGGAAGAATAAGTGGGGCGGCGGCTACTGCACCAGCTTTATGGCCTACCACCAGCCCTTCATCCTGGCCAACTTCAACGGCACGTCCGGTGACGTGGACGTGGTGACTCACGAGGCCGGCCATGCCTTTGCCGACTACACCACCGCCCATAACAAGTATGTGGTGGAGCTGAACGTGGGCGGTATGGAGACCGCTGAGACCCATTCCATGAGCATGGAGTTCTTTGCCTGGCCCTATATGGAACACTTCTTCGGGGAGGACGCCGAGCGGTACAAGTTCATGCACTTGCTGGACGCCCTGTCCTTCCTGCCCTACGGCACCATCGTGGACGATTTCCAGCGCCAGGTCTATGAGAACCCCCAGTGGACCCCCGAGGAGCGCAAGGCCGCCTGGAGAAAGCTGGAGGCGGAGTTCCGCCCCCACATCACCTTTGACGGCGTGCCCTATCTGGAAGAGGGAACCCGCTGGCAGTATCAGATGCACATCTACGAGACCCCCTTCTACTATATCGACTACTGCCTGGCCCAGACGGCGGCCCTTCAATTCCTGCTGGAATCCCGGAAGGATTACAAGGACGCCTTTGAACGCTATGTCCGCCTGCTGTCCCAGGGCGGAGAGAAGGTCTTTACCGACCTGCTCCGGGAAGCCGGCCTGAAATCTCCCTTCGAGGAGGGAGCTCTCAAGGAAGTGGCGCAAGAGATCGAAGCCCTTCTGAAGAGTTTGGAAGAGGCCTCCGGCCTTTAAGTGACCAAACAGCCTCCGCACAAACTGGCGCGGAGGCTGTTTTTCCGTGCTGTCGGACCGGGGAGAGGACAGTCGATTTCCCTTGACTTTACTATCGTTCCATGCTACATTATAAATATTGCATTACAATTTAAAGCTGTAAAGGTTGAAGTTTTTTGCACGAGAGAAACACAACTGTGAAAGGACTGTCCCAACATGCCTGTTATCGATTTTTTGGAACGCAACGTCAAGCTCTATGGCAATGAAGTGGCCCTGGTTGAGCTGAACCCGGAAATCAAGGAGACCCGCCGGATGACCTGGAAGGAGTATGATCTCATCCAGCCTACCACCGACCAGCCCTACCGACGGGAGATCACCTGGAATGTGTTCAATGAGAAGGCCAACCGTTTTGCCAACATGCTCATTTCCCGGGGCGTGAAGAAGGGTGACAAGGTTGCCATTTTGATGTATAACTGCCTGGAATGGCTCCCTATCTACTTTGGCATTCTGAAGACGGGCGCTCTGGCGGTCCCCTTCAACTTCCGCTATTCCGCCGATGAGATCCAGTACTGCGCCGACCTGGCCGAGGTTCAGGTGCTGGTCTTCGGCCCTGAGTTCATCGGCCGTATCGAGAGCATCGAGCCCAAGCTCAGCAAGGGCCGCCTGCTCATCTACGTAGGGGACAACTGCCCTACCTTTGCTGAGAGCTATCGTGAGCTGTCCGCCGACTGCTCCTCCGCGCCCCCCCAGGTCCTCATCACCGACGATGACGACGGCGCCATCTACTTCTCCTCCGGCACCACCGGTTTCCCCAAGGCCATCCTCCATAAGCACCGGAGCCTGACCCAGGCCGCGGAGATGGAGCAGAAGCACCACCGCATCGGCCACGACGATGTGTTCCTGTGCATCCCGCCCCTGTACCACACCGGCGCCAAGTTCCACTGGATGGGCAGTCTGTTTGCCGGGGGCAAGGCTGTTCTGCTGAAGGGCACCACCCCGGAGATCATCCTGAAGGCCATCTCCGACGAGCAGTGTACCTTAGTCTGGCTGCTGGTCCCCTGGGCCCAGGAGATCCTGGATGCCCTGGACCGGGGCGACCTGAAGCTGGAGGACTATAAGCTGGATCAGTGGACCCTGATGCACATCGGCGCCCAGCCCGTGCCGCCCTCCCTGATCCGCCGGTGGAAGGAATATTTCCCCCACCACCAGTACGACACCAACTACGGCCTGTCTGAGTCTACCGGCCCCGGCTGCGTGCATCTGGGCATGGACAACATCCACAAGGTGGGCGCTATCGGCATCCCCGGCTACCGCTGGGAGGTCAAGATCGTGGACGAGAACGACAAGGAAGTGGCCCAGGGCGACGTGGGCGAGCTCTGCGTCAAGGGTCCCGGCGTCATGACCTGTTATTACAACAACCCCGAGGCCACCGCTGAGGTTCTGAAAAACGGCTGGCTTTATACCGGCGACATGGCCATGCAGGACGAGGATGGCTTCATCTTCCTGGTGGACCGCAAGAAGGACGTGGTCATCTCCGGCGGTGAGAACATCTATCCTGTCCAGATTGAGGACTTCCTCCGGGCCCACAACAAGATCAAGGACGTGGCCGTCATTGGTCTGCCCGACCGCCGTTTGGGCGAGATCTGCGGCGCAATCATCGAAGTCAAGGATGGCATGACCTGCACCGAGGAAGAGATCAACGACTTCTGCATGGATCTGCCCCGCTACAAGCGTCCCAAGAAAATCATCTTTGCAGAGATTCCCCGCAACGCCACCGGCAAGATTGAAAAGCCCGTCCTGCGCAAGCGGTACGGCGCGGATCAACTGGTTGCCCAGCAGAACAGAGGTTAACATGTCTCCGGGAAACCGGGATCAACGATGGAAAAGGAGCGGAAAGAATGCCCAGAGCCAGCAAAAAAGAGCGCAGCTTCGATTTGTACGAGCATATCGTTTCCCTGAGCACGGTGGAGGAGTGCTGCCGCTTTTTCGACGATCTGTGCGCAGTGACTGAACTGCGTGCCATGGAACAGCGGTTTGACGTGGCAAAAATGCTCCACGCAGGCAAGGTATATACCGCAATCCTCAATGAGACCGGGGCCAGTTCCGCCACGGTCAGCCGAGTCAATCGGGTTCTCAACTACGGCACCGGCGCCTTAGGAGAGATCATGGACCGGGTGGCCGAGGAGAAGGGCGAGGGCGAACCGGTCCGGCAAGATACTGAACACGGAGGAACCCCATGAAAGAACTGATGTTGGGCAACAAGGCGGTTGCCCGCGGACTATATGAAGCCGGCTGCTGTGTGATCTCCAGCTACCCCGGCACCCCCAGCACCGAGATCACCGAGGAAGCAGCCAAGTATCCGGAGATCTATTGCGAGTGGGCGCCCAACGAAAAGGTCGCCCTGGAAGTGGCCCATGGCGCAGCGGTGGGCGGCAAGCGTTCGGCCTGCTGCATGAAGCACGTGGGTCTGAACGTGGCGGCCGACCCGCTGTTTACCATCTCCTATCAGGGGGTGGAGGCTGGTCTGGTCATCTGCGTGGCCGACGATCCCGGCATGTTCTCCTCCCAGAACGAGCAGGATTCCCGGCACTATGCCATCGCGGCCAAGATCCCCATGCTGGAGCCCTCGGACTCCCAGGAAGCTCTGGACTTCACCAAGCGGGCCTTCCAGCTGTCGGAAGAATACCACACCCCCGTTCTGGTGCGTACCTGTACCCGCATCGCCCACTCCCAGAGCATCGTGGGGAAGGGAGAGCGCCAGGAGGTCCCCCGGAAGGAATACGTCAAGGACCCGGAGCGGGTCATGATGACCACCAACTCCATGAAGGCCCACTACCGGGTGGAGGAGCGCACCAAGGCCATGACTGTCCTGGCAGAGACCACCGACCTGAACCGCATGGAGATGGGGGAGGACACCTCCGTTGGCATCATTACATCCTCTACCAGCTACCAGTACGTCCGCGAGGTCTTTGGAGAGAAGGCCTGCGTCCTGAAGCTGGGCCTGTCCTGGCCCATGCCCGTGGAAAAGATCAGAACCTTCGCTTCCCAGGTGGACAAGGTCCTGGTCATTGAGGAGCTGGAGCCCATCATCGAGAACCACTGCCGACAGATCGGCGTGGAAGTCACCGGCAAGGAGCTCATCCCCATGGTGGACGAGCTGACTCAGGGCCGTATCGCCCAGTGTCTGGGGCGGGAACCCAAGGACACCGTCACTCTGGAGGACGACGTCCCCGGTCGTCCTCCCGTTATGTGTGCCGGGTGCCCCCACCGGGGTGTGTTCTACACCCTGTCCAAAAATAAGTGCATGGTCTACGGCGATATCGGCTGCTACACTCTGGGTGTCATGCCCCCCCTAAACGCTCTGGATCTGAACGTCTGCATGGGCGCATCCTGCTCTGGTCTCCACGGCTTCAACATCGCCGGGGGAGAGCAGCACGAGAAGCACAGCGTAGCCGTCATCGGAGACTCTACCTTCGCCCATTCCGGCATCACCGGCATTGCGGACATTGCCTATAACCGCAGCAACTCCACGGTTATCATCCTGGACAACTCCATCACCGGCATGACCGGCCACCAGCAGAACCCCACCACCGGCAAGACCCTCCGGGGTGAGCCGGCCGGCCGCATTGACCTGGAGGCCCTCTGCCATGCCGTGGGCTTTGATCGGGTTCGTGTGGTGGACCCCAACCAGCTGAAGGAAGTGGATAAGGTTCTGAAGGAAGAACTGGCGGCGGAAGAGCCCTCCGTCATCATCTCCCGCCGCCCCTGCGTGATGCTCAAGAGCGTGGAGAAGGCGCCGCCCCTGAAGGTGGATCTGGACAAGTGCAACGGCTGCGGCCTGTGCATGAAGATCGGATGTCCCGCCCTGAGCCTGCGGGTGGGTAAGGTAGAGATTGACAAGACCCAGTGCGTGGGCTGTCAGGTGTGCATGCAGATGTGCCACCGGGACGCTCTCATTGTGTAAGGAGGAAGAAGTATGGAAACGGTAAATATTATGATCGTCGGCGTGGGCGGCCAGGGTTCTCTTCTGGCCTCCAAGATGCTGGGACACCTGCTGGTGAACGTCGGCTATGACGTCAAGGTTTCTGAGGTTCACGGTATGAGCCAGCGTGGCGGCAGCGTGGTCACCTATGTCCGCTTTGGCGACAAGGTCTACTCTCCCATCATTGACAAGGGGGAGGCCGACTACATCGTCTCCTTCGAGCTGCTGGAGGCCGCCCGTTGGATCGAGTATTTAAAGCCCACCGGCCGGATTGTCACCAACACCCAGCAAATGGAGCCCATGCCCGTCATCGCGGGTCTGGCCAAGTACCCGGAGAACCTGGTGGAGAAGATGCGGGCCAAGGGCATCCAGGTGGACGCCATGGACTGCCTGGCTCTGGCCGAGGAGGCCGGTTCCACCAAGGCGGTGAACATGGTCCTCATGGGCCGTCTGTCCCACTACTTCCCGGACATCGCCCCCGAGGCCTGGCAGGCCTCCCTGGAGGCCAACGTCCCCCCCAAGGTCCTGGAGCTGAACAAGAAGGCCTTCGCCCTGGGTCAGCAGGGGTAAAGATCAATATGGAAACCAACAGCCCGGCGTATTCGCGTCGGGCTGTTTATACTGGTTTATGATTGTAAAGACCACGCCCCCGCTTGGAGAACACTCCGGGCGGGGGCGTGGTCGTAGGAAGAAGATTGGAATGAACTCAGTCGCTCAGTGCGTTTTTCTGAGAGACGGGGGTTTTCTTGTCATAGCAGGCAAAGGCTTCTTCCACCATATTCTGATCGGGCTTTCTGGTAAAGACGCTGATCACCGGGACGATGATCAGGCCAGCCAGCATAGCGAAGGCACCGCAGTTGATGGGGGACTGGAGCAGGGTGGGGAAGAGGGGACGGCAGGCCAGATTCAGGATCATGATGCCTGCGCCAAAGATGAAGTTGACCCAGCAGGCGGCCTTGGTGGCCTTCTTCCAGTACAGGCCGTAGAGGAAGGGGGCCAGGAATGCGCCGGCCAGTGCGCCCCAGGACACGCCCATGAGCTGAGCGATGAAGCTGATGGACTGCTTGTACTGGACGATGGCAATGACCATGGAGATCAGGACAAAGACCACGATGAAGCACCGCATGATGAAGACCGACTTCTTGTCGCTCATATCTTTGATGATGTTGTCCTTTAGCAGGTCGATGGTGAGGGTGGAGGAGGAGGCGATGACCAGGGAGGACAGGGTGGACATGGAGGCGGAGAGAACTAGGATCACCACCACGGCGATGAGCAGCTCCGGCAGGCCGGAGAGCATGGTGGGGATGACGGAATCGTAGCCCTCGGCAGCGATGTCGATCTTGTCGGAGAAGAGTCGGCCGAAGCCACCTAGGAAGTAGCAGCCGCCGGCCACCACGAAGGCGAAGAGGGTGGAGATGATGGTTCCCTTATGGATGGCCTGCTCGGACTTGATGGCATAGAACTTCTGGACCATCTGGGGCAGACCCCAGGTACCCAGACTGGTGAGGATGACCACGCCCACCAGGTTGATGGGGTCGGGGCCGAAGAAGGAGGCGAAAATGCCGGGGACGTCACCGTTGACCATCTCCGGGTCGGAGACCTGAGCCAGCCCCTTCAGGGCCTCCATAAAGCCGCCATGGCTGTTGAGAACTGCGCCGATGACCACGCAGATGCCCACCAGCATGACGCAGCCCTGGATGAAGTCATTGATGGCGGTGGCCATGTAGCCGCCGGCGATGACGTAGATTCCCGTGAGGACGCCCATGAGAATGATGCAGACGGTGTAGTCGATGTGGAAGGCCATGCCAAACAGCCGGGACAGGCCGTTAAAGAGGGAAGCGGTGTAGGGGATGAGGAAGACGAAGACGATGATGGACGCGCCGATCTTCAGGCTCTTACTCTGGAACCGCTGCCCGAAGAACTGGGGCATGGTGGCGGAGTTGAAGTGCTGGGTCATGATGCGGGTCCGGCGGCCTAAAATCGCCCAAGCCAGCAGGGAGCCGATGAGGGCGTTGCCGATGCCCGCCCAGGTAGCGGCGATGCCGTATTTCCAGCCGAACTGTCCGGCGTAGCCCACAAAGACCACGGCGGAGAAGTAGGACGTGCCATAGGCGAAGGCGGTGAGCCAGGGCCCCACAGAGCGGCCGCCCAGGACGAAGCCATTGACGTCAGTGGCGTGCTTGCGGCAGTAGAGACCGATGGCCACCATGACGGCAAAGTAAAGAATCAGAAGCGCTAATTTCATGGGAAGACCTCCATTCAGGGAATTAAATCTTTAACGCTTTCAAACTTTAACACCAAAAAGCGAAAAAGTCAATACATTTGCCGCAGTTTGTCTGAAAAAGCAGAAAAATACCCTTCGGACACAGTCCAAAGGGTATTTTTGCTGAGAGTAACATACAATATCTTACTTGGTGGCCCAGTTACCGGTGGCCTGGGCGGTCAGGTAGGCGTTGATGAACCCGTCGATCTCGCCGTCCATGACAGCGTTGACGTTGCTGGTTTCAAAAGCCGTGCGGGTGTCCTTCACCAGGGTGTAGGGCATGAAGACATAGGAGCGGATCTGGCTGCCCCATTCGATCTTCAGCTGTACGCCCTTCAGGTCGGAGAT
>JAEDLP010000161.1 GCA_016295225.1 Oscillospiraceae bacterium
CCGCCAGATCGGAAAGAACGCATAAAAACAAGGACGCCTTTTCCCAAAGGCGTCCTTGTTGCTGCTTGATGCTGTCCTATCTGCACCGGGGGAAGGATATGCGGCCATAAAACAGCAGACGGATTGCCTTTCCGGTGAAAGAGAAGCGTGAAGAAAAAAGAGAAGTTCCCTTGCCGGAGCCGGCAGGGGGACTTCCCCTTTATATTTAAGGAACCTTACAGAAATAGGGGCCGCAGTCCTTCTCATGGGTGTGGACATAGGTCCAGGTGAAGTCCTTGTCCACCAGATACCAGTCCAGGTCATCGGACAGGAAAGAGACCTCTGACATGGAAATGGCCTTGATGCGGGGCTGGTCCTGAGGGGGATATTCCTTATAAAAACGGTAGCATGTCTCGTCAGGCAGCTCTTCCAGTGCCTTGCGGGCTGCGTCACCCTCCAGGCAGGGCACCAGCTTCTCGGAGAAGATGTTCCAGAGATAGCTGCCGCCGGCCAGTACATATTTGCCCAGGTTTTCCTCGGACACATCGGCTGCGAAGGTATCCAGCCACCGCTCCCGCAGGTTCTTGATGGTGGCGGGGAAGGGTTCCTCCCAGGCTACCTGTGTGGCCACCAGACGGTTGATGGGCAGGCCCTGCTCATAGAACTTGGCCTCGTAGTCCGTCATGACGCCCACAGGGCCGTGCTCGTGGAGATTGCGGGTGACCTCCGACAAGGTGAAGCCGAAGTTGGGGATCTCATCAACAGAAAACTCGAACAGGGGCTGATTATCGGTTTTGAAGTGGATCTGACCGCCCATTTTCAGCACCTGACGATACAGCCGCAGGAAGTTGCCGTGGGTCAGGCGGCGCTTGGCGTGGCGGTTGCTGGGCCAGGGATCGGAGAAGTTCAGATAGATCCGGTCCACCTCGCCGGGGGCGAAGAAGCAGGGAAGCTGGTCGGCGTTGGCGTCCACGAAGTAGACGTTGGTGAGACCGGCGCCCACACACCGCTCCATGGCCACCACCATGGCATCCGGTACCATCTCCACGGCGATAAACAGCACATCCGGTTCCGCCGCCGCTGTGCCGGCGGTGAAACGGCCCTTGCCGCAGCCAAGCTCCAGCCGGAGTTCTCTGGCTTCCGGCATCAGCTCCCGCCAGTGCCCGGCACGGTCATAGGGGTCCCGGATCAGGAAGTCGCCGCAGCGCTCCATCCGGGGCACCAGATTTTTCTTTTTCCGCATTCGCATACATACATCCTCCCGGGGCGTTCTTTCAGGGTTCAGAATGAAACTGCCACAAGGTATTGTGGAAGCAGGACGATTTTACCACAGGAAATCGGTTCTGTAAATGGGGGCATCCACAGAAAACGAGGATGCAAAAAGGTTGATCTGTTAATCAGTTAACAAATTGTATAAAATTTAACGAGGAATTTGTGTGAAGTGTAAAAAAGTGATAATTGAATGCGAAACTGGAAATTTGCACTTGATAAATTTATAACATACACCTATAATAGGCATTGTGAGTAAATTGGCAATCTAGGGATTTGCTCTGATTTCCCCGCATGTAAGACGCTGATCGTATTTTAAAACAGAAACGAAATTACAGGAGGAACAATCATGAAGGTAGCAATTTTTGGCGCAGGTACCATGGGCAGCGGCATCGCTCAGGTTTTCGCCGCGAAGGGCCACACTGCTTTGATGTATGCAAGCTCCGTCGCTTCCGCTCAGAAGCACAAGGATAAGCTGGCTGCTTCCCTGCAGAAGCGCGTGGAGAAGGGCAAGATGACCCAGGAGGCTGTTGACGCCCTGCTGGCCAACGTCCTGGTGGAAGAGAAGTCCGCCTGCGCTGACGCCGACCTGATCATCGAGTGCGTCAAGGAAGACATGGCCACCAAGAAGGAACTGCTGAACGAGCTGGATGCTCTGTGCAAGCCCGAGGCCATCTTCGCCTCCAACACCTCTTCTCTGTCCATCACCGAGATGGGTCTGGGCCTGAAGCACCCCGTCATCGGCATGCACTTCTTCAATCCCGTGCCCAGCATGAAGCTGGTGGAGATCATCCGCGGTGCCAACACCACCCAGGAGACCTTCGACTTCATCTACAAGCTGTCCCAGGAGATCGGCAAGGACCCCGTCGAGGTCGCTGAGGCACCCGGCTTTGTGGTCAACAAGATCCTGATCCCCATGATCAACGAGGCTGTCGGCCTGGTTGAGACCGGCGTCGCTTCCGTGGCCGACATCGACAAGGCCATGATGCTGGGCGCCAACCATCCCATGGGCCCCCTGGCTCTGGGCGACTTCATCGGCCTGGATGTCTGCCTGGCCATCATGGAGACCCTCTTCAACGAGACCGGCGATCCCAAGTATCGTCCCGCTCTGCTGCTGAAGAAGATGGTCCGCGGCGGCCTGCTGGGCCGTAAGTCCGGCAAGGGCTTCTATGATTACAGCAAGAAGTAAAACCTGATAAAAAAGGAGAAATTGGTATGGATTTTCATCTGACAAATGAGCAGCTGATGCTCCGTAAGATGTACCGCGAATTCGCCGAGAACGAAGTCAAGCCCTTGGCTGAGGAGATCGACGAAGAAGAGCGCTTCCCCATGGAGACCGTCCAGAAGATGGCCAAGCTGGGGATGATGGGCATCTACTTCCCCAAGGAGTACGGCGGCGCCGGCGGCGACGT
>JAEDLP010000040.1 GCA_016295225.1 Oscillospiraceae bacterium
AGTACGGGACCAGCATCACGGCAGTACACACCACCATAAAAATTCCTACCCCCAAGCAGACCTGTCGAGATTTCTTCGGCAGCGAAATATCCCACGCAAGGCTGGCTAAGATCATCAGGCTACAGCTCCCCAGGACCAGCACCAGCGGCTGGTAGCAGAACCTGTAAAGAAGGGCCATGTCCATGACATACGTGCGCGACGTGATTTCTCTGATCCACGGTGCCAGTACAAACTTGCCCAAGCACCAGAGTACACAGGTCAGGACAACGAGCACCACCGCTGTCACGATTCGTTTCCGTGAGGGCCCGGCTTTGGGCTTCGGCCCATAGAGCAGGGTCGTCACGTCCACCTCCAACGCCCCGGCGATGGCCTCCAGCTGCTCCAGGTCGGGCTGGGAGGTTCCCCGCTCCCAGTTGGACACCGTCTGGCGGGTGACGTACAGCTTCTCGGCCAGCTGGTCCTGGGTGAGCTTCTTCCCTGTCCGCAGTTTCTTAATGTTGCTCCCTATGGTCATATTCGACGCCTCCTTTCCCTCCCAGCATAGCAGAGAGCGACAAAAAAGTCACGCAAAGAACCTTTGCGTGACTTTTTTACCTTTAAAATAGGGAGATCTGGCTGGTCTCCGGCATGGAGCCTAACGCCCCGGCGGCACGGAGCTGGTCCACATGGGTCTTGGAGACCTTGGGGCAGGCGGCCAGCAGCTCCTCCTGGGAGATGAAGTGACGGCCCTCCCGGTTCTCCACAATGGAGATAGCCGCCGTCTCCCCCAGGCCAGGGATGGCGGTGAAGGGGGGCAGCAGGGCATTCTTCTCCTCGTTCATAATGAACTTGGTGGCGTCCGACCGGTAGAGGTCGATGTTCTCGAAGGTGAAGCCCCGGAGGTAGAACTCGTAGCACACCTCCAGGGTAACCATCATGTCCTCCTCCACGGCGGCGGCGTCCTTCTCCTTGGCGGCGATCTCCTTCATCTTCTGCTGGCAGACCTCCATGCCCCGGCACATGCAGGTGGCGTCCAGGGCCTTGGCCCGGATGGAGAAGTAGGCCGAGTAGAAGGCCAGGGGCCGGTGGACCTTGTACCAGGCGATGCGGAAGGCCATCATGACGTAGGCCACGGCGTGGGCCTTGGGGAAGAGGTAGCCGATCTTGGCCAGGGACTCGATGTACCAGTCGGGGACGTTGTTGGCCCGCATGGCCTCCTCCCAGCCCTCGTTGAAGCCATTCTTCTTGACCTTGCCCTTGCGGACGGCCTCCATGATGTCGAAGGCCATCTTGGGCTCCACGCCCATTTCCATCAGATAGAGCATGATGTCGTCACGGCATCCCACGGTGGAATCAACGTCGGCAGTGCCCGACAGGATCAGGTCCCGGGCGTTGCCCAGCCACACATCGGTGCCGTGGGAGAAGCCCGACAGACGGACCAGGGTGTTGAACTTCTCCGGCTGGGTGTCCATGAGCATCTGCCGGGTGAACTTGGTATTGAACTCCGGCACAGCCACGGCACCCGTGGGACCGAGGATGGGATCATCCTCATAGCCCAGAGGGGCGGAGTTGGTAAAGATTTTCATGGTGTCCGGGTCATCCAGAGGGATGGTCTGGGGATCGACGCCGGTGAGGTCCTGCATCATGCGGATCATAGTGGGATCATCGTGGCCCAGCATGTCCAGCTTCAGGAGGTTGTCCTCCATCTTGTGGTAGTCAAAGTGGGTAGTGATGATATCCGTCCCTGTGTCGTCGGCTGGGTGCTGGACGGGGCAGAAATCGTAAATTTCCTTGTCCTGGGGGATGACCACCATGCCGCCGGGGTGCTGGCCGGTGGTTCGGCGGACCCCGGTGCAGCCCAGGGCCAGGCGGTTCTCCTCGGCCTTGGTGACCTGGAGACCCCGGGCGGCCAAGTACTTTTTCACATAGCCAAAGGCGGTTTTCTCCGCCACGGTGCCGATGGTGCCGGCCCGGAACACGTGGCTCTCGCCAAAGAGCTCGAAGGTGTACCGGTGGGCGTTGGCCTGGTACTCGCCGGAAAAGTTCAGGTCGATATCGGGGACCTTCTTGCCGCCGTAGCCCAGGAAGGTCTCGAAGGGAATATCAAAGCCGTCCTTCACGTACTTGGTGCCGCAGACGGGACACCAGCCGTCGGGCATGTCCGCGCCGCAGCCGTGGCCCACCCCGGCCTCAAAGTCCGAGTGCTTGCAGTTGGGGCAGCGGTAGTGGGGTGGCAGGGAGTTGACCTCGGTGATACCCGACAGAAAAGCCACGATGGAGGAGCCCACGGAGCCACGGGAGCCCACCAGGTAGCCGTGCTCCAGGGAGTTCTGCACCAGCTTCTGGGCGGACATGTAGATAACGTCGTATTTACGCTCAATGATGCCGGGCAGCTCCAGCTGGATACGGTCTTTCACGATCTGGGGCGGGTCCTCACCATAGAGCTCGTGGGCCTTGCCCCACACCAGGTCGTACAGTTCCTTGTCGGAGTTCTCCAGTTTGGGGGCAAAGAGGCCGTCAGGCAGGGGTTTCACTTCGTCGCACCAGGAGGCCACCAGCTGGGTGTTGGTGACCACCACCTCGTAGGCCTTCTCTTCCCCCAGGTAGGCGAACTCCTCCAGCATCTCTTCCGTGGTGCGGAAGTACAGAGGGTTGGGAGCGTCGGCATCGTCAAAGCCCTTGGTGTCCAGGAGGACGTGGCGATAGGCCTCGTCCTCGGGGTCCAGGAAGTGGACATCGCCGGTGGCACACACCGGCTTGCCCAGCTCCTCCCCCAGGCGGACCACGGTACGGTTCCACTCCCGAATTTGCTCCCAGTCCCGGGCAATGGACTTGCCGTTCTTGTCGGGCCGGAGCATGAAGGCGTTGTTGGACAGAGGCTGGATCTCCAAATAGTCATACCAGGAGGCGATGCGGCAGAGCTCCTCCCAGTCCTTCCCCCGGACGATGGCGTGGTAGAGCTCACCGGCCTCGCAGGCGGATCCGAGAATGAGGCCCTCCCGGTTGGCATTGATCTCGCTCTTGGGCATGATGGGGAAACGCTTGAAGTATTGCAGGTGACCCAGGGAGATAAGCTTGTACAGGTTCCGCAGGCCGGTCTGGTTCTTGGCCAGGACGATCAGGTGCTTGGGCATCCGCTTGGCCTTGCCCAGGGAGCTGGTCTTGGACAGGTTACCGTTGACCTGCTGGAGCTTGTCCACCCCCCGGTCCCGGAGCATCTGGATGAAGGGCACCAGCATGTGGCCCACCATGGCCGCGTCGTCAGAGGCCCGGTGATGGTTGAAGCCGGGCAGGTTCAGGTGGCGGCAGACGATGTCCAGCTTGTACTTGCCCAGCTCGGGCAGCAGATTCTGGGCCAGGGGCAGGGTGTCCAGATAGGTGGGGGTAAAGGGGATATCGTACCGCTTGCATCCCTCCCGCACAAAGCCGATGTCGAACTCGGCGTTGTGGGCCGCCAGGGGACGGCCATCCACAAAGTCCAGGAAAGCCCGGATGGCCTCCTCCTGGCTGGGGGCGCCGATGAGCATGTCGTCGGTGATGCCGGTGAGCTGGACGATGTTGGGGGCCAGGGGCCGCTGGGGGTCCACGAAGGTCTGGAACTTCTCCTTGACCTCCCCCTTTTCCAGAACCACCGCGCCGATCTCCGTAATCACGTCGGTTTTTTTGTCCAGGCCGGTGGTCTCAAGGTCGAAGCAGACCATGGGGCCGTCCAGATCCTGGTCCTGGTCTCCCCGGACGGTGAGCTTCTCGTCCACGTCGTTGATGTAATAGGCCTCTGTGCCCAAGAGGGCCTTGATCTTGCCCTTGGCGGTGCTCCAGGCATCGGGGAAGGACTGGGCCACGCCGTGGTCGGTGATCGCGATAGCGGGATGACCCCAGGAGATGGCCCGCTTCACCGCGTCCTTGGTGTCGGTCAACGCATCCATCAGGGACATGCGGGTGTGGAGGTGAAGCTCTACCCGCTTTTCCGGGGCGTTGTCCTTCTTCGTTTTCTTCTCCGCTGTTTCGATAATCATGGGTTCCAGGACCATGTCGTTGTCAAAGCGGTTCAGGTTCAATCGACCGGAAATTTTTAGGTGCTGTCCGGTCTTCACCCCATTGACGATGGGCAGGCCCTCGTCTCCGGGCATGAAGCCGCTGACCCGGATGGAGGAGGTGTAGTCGGTGATGTCAAAGCTGATGACCCAGGCGTTGCGCTTTTTCAGCTCCCGGTGCTCCACGGCGAAGACGTCGCCCTCCACCACCACGATTCCCATGTCCAGCTCCAGGGTATTCATGGGGACGGGCTTCTTCTTGATCTGGCGGCTGCCGAAGATACGGTTGGCTGAGAAGACCTTCTCCGCCTCGTGGGCGGCCATGGCCTCCTTCATAGCCTTCTGGCGAAGGGCCTCGGTCTGCTGGAAGATCCGCTCCTGCTCGCTGAGCTGGGGCTCGGCCGGGGCAGGCGGTTCTTCGGGCACGGGGGGCGCGTCGTCAAAAACAAAGGGCGGTTCCTCCGGGGGCGGCGCGTCGTCGAAAACGAAGGGAGGTTCCTCCTCGAAGACAAAGGGCGGCTCCTCCTCCGGTTCTGCCATCTCCTGAGCGCAGCAGGCGGCGGGCTCAGGGGCCAGCGGGGTCAGGACCGCCCGGTTCAGGCGGTAGAGCTGGGCCAGGTCGGCCTCCACTCGCTGCAAAAGGGCCGGATCAGGGGGCGTGGGACAGAGCAGCTGGGCTTCTATGGTGCGGGCAGCGCTGTCCATCACCGCCCCAGTGACCAGCCAGGACTCCAGGACCGCGTACAGGGCCGGGTCAGGCTGGTAGGGAGAAAACAGTTCAAAAAAAGGCAGGTTTTTCTCTGGCATGGGCGGTTCCTTCCTTTAGGGTATCTCGTCAATCAGCGCCATCAGTTCGTCCAACAGGTCTTCCTGAGGGACTTTTTTCAGAACCTGACCGTGGCGGAAGAGCATGCCGAAGCCGTTGCCCCCGGCAATGCCCACGTCGGCGGCGGAGGCCTCGCCGGGTCCGTTGACCACGCAGCCCATGACCGCCACGGTGATGGGCTTATTCACGTCCTTCAGCCGCTCCTCCACCGCTTTGGCCAGGGGGATCAGGTCGATCCTGGTGCGGCCGCAGGTGGGGCAGGCGATCAGGTCGGGGCCATCTTTCCTGAGCCCCACCGCCTTGAGGATATCCTTGGCGGCGTAAATCTCCTCCACCGGGTCGGCGGTGAGAGTTACCCGCAGGGTATCGCCGATGCCCAGGCCCAACAGGCCGCCGATGCCTACAGCGGATTTCAGGGTCCCCATGCGGGTGGTGCCGGCCTCGGTGACCCCCAGGTGGAGGGGATAGTCCGACTGCTGGCTCATAAGCTGATAGGCCTGCATAGTAACAGGCACGTGGGAGGATTTCAGGGAGACGCAGATATCGTCGAAGTCATAGCGGTTCAGCAGTGCGATGTGGCCGAAGGCCGAGTCCACCATAGCCTGGGGCGTGACCCCACCGTACTTGGCCAGCAGGGGTTTCTCCAGGGAGCCGCCGTTGACCCCGATGCGGATAGGGATGTTTTTCCGGGCGCATGCGTTGGCCACAGCCCGCACCCGCTCAGGTTCCCCGATGTTGCCGGGGTTGATGCGGACCTTATCCGCTCCGGCCTCTATGCACTCCAGGGCCAGCTTGTAATTGAAATGGATGTCCACCACCAGAGGCAGGTCGATCTGCTCCTTGATGGCCCCCACAGCCTTGGCAGCCGCCATATTGGGGACGGCCACCCGGACAATCTGGCATCCGGCGGCCGCCAGCCGGCGGACCTGGGCCACGGTAGCCTCCACGTCATCGGTGGGGGTGTTGGTCATGGACTGGATGGAAACGGGCGCGCCCCCACCAATGGGGATGCCGCCCACAAAAATTTTCTTTGTCATAAGTCAGTTCACCAATTTTAACACGTCGCTGAAGGTCACAACGATCATCAGCAGGATGAGCAGGAGAAAGCCCCCTGCGTTCAGGTATGCCTCATACTTGGGGTCGATAGTCCGCCGGGTCAGCAGATACCAGACCTCGGTGACCAGCAGCAGGAAGACCCGGCCCCCGTCCAGGGCGGGAATGGGCAGCATGTTCATAATAGCCAGGTTCACGGCGATGAGGGCAATGATATAGCAGACATTCCGCAGGCCGTTGGCCACGGAGCCACTCTGGCTGCCCGCCTCTCCCAAATAGGTCACAATGCCCACGGGACCGGACATATCCTGCAGGCCCACCTGGCCAGTGACCAGCATGCCCAAACTGGTCCAGACCGACCGGGCAAAGTAGAGGCAGGTGTTCCAGCTCTGCTCCAGGATTCCCAGAGGAGTGGCCTTCTCCACGTCGAAGTAGAGACCGTACATGGTCACAGTTTCCCCATTCACCTCATATTCCCGGAGGTTCAGGGGCAGGTCGTTGAGAACCACCCGCTCCCCGTTCCGCTCCACCAACAGATCCTTGGTCTCTCCCTGGGCAGCGGACAGGCAGGCGGACACGTCGGAGTAAACACGGATCTTTTTTCCGTTGATCTCCAGGATGCGGTCCCCCGGCATCAGGCCATTCTCTCCGGCGCAAGGGAAGCCATCCATGAAGTCCTTCACCACCGGCACCGTGTAGCTGCCGACGGAGGTGAACAGGAGGGCCACCAGGAGAAAGCCCGCCAGGAAGTTAAAGGCCGACCCGGCCACCAGGATCACGATCTTCTTCCAGGGGGCCTTGGCTGAAAAAGCCCGGGGATTCTCGCTCTTCTCGTCCTCCCCTTCCATGGCGCAGTAGCCGCCAATGGGGAAGGCCCGAAGGGAGTACATGGTCTCCCCTCTCTGCCTGGTGAAGATCGCCGGACCCATGCCGATGGCAAACTCGTTGACCTGAACGTCCAGCTTTTTGGCCGCCAGGAAATGGCCTGCCTCGTGGACGGCGATGAGCAGGCCGAAGAGGAGAACGCCGATGATGATATAGAGCAAAGAAGTCACCTCAAAAAACGCAAAACTACAAATGGAACCTTTAAAATGGAGCCTTGGAGCAGTAGGATTCTGCCGCTTCCCGGGCCAGTTTGTCTGCCCGTCGGATGGCGTCCAGGGTGAGGGGCTCCTCTCTGGGTACCACAGTCAGGGCGTGTTCCACCGCCCGGGGAATATCCAGGAAGGAGATCTTCTCCTCCAGGAACCTGGCCACCGCCACCTCGTTGGCCCCGTTCAGAATGGCCGGGGCGGTATCGCCCTCCTTGGCCGCCTGGATGGCCAGGGCCAGACAGCGGAAGGTCTCCGTGTCGGGCCGGGCAAAGGTCAGGCTGCCGCAGGAAAATAGGTCCAGCTCCTTGGCGGGGCCGGGCGTCCGCTCCGGCCAGGACAGGGCGTACTGGATGGGCAGACGCATGTCGGGGCTGCCCAGTTGGGCAATGACGCTGTTATCACAGTATTCCACCGCGGAGTGCAGTATGCTCTCCCGATGGACCAAAATCTGAATCTTTTCCGGGGGGACGTCAAAGAGGGACATGGCCTCCAGAAGCTCCAGTCCCTTGTTCATCAGGGTTGCCGAGTCGATGGTGACCTTGGCCCCCATGGACCAGTTGGGGTGTTTGAGGGCGTGGGCCGGGGTGACTTTTCCCAGTTCCTTCTGGGTCCATCCAAAGAAGGGACCGCCGGAGGCCGTCAGGAGGATGCGCTTGATCTCCTTGTGACTGCTGCCCTGGAGGCTCTGGAAAATGGCCGAGTGCTCGGAGTCCACAGGGACGATCTCCGCACCCTTCTCTTTGGCCCGCCCCATCACCAGGGGGCCGGCACAGACCAGGGTCTCCTTATTGGCCAGGGCAATGCGCTTGCCCCCGTCGATGGCAGCCAGGGTGGGTTCCAGCCCGGCGATGCCCACCAGGGCGGTGACCACCGTGTCTGCCTCCGGCAGGGAGGCTGCCGCCAGGACGCCCTCCTCTCCGGCCAACACCCGGACGTCGGTGTCCGCCAGCCGCTCCCGTAAAGCAGCAGCGGCGGCAGCATCCGCCGCCGCCACGAGAATGGGCTTGAAAATACGAGCCTGCTGCTCCAACAGGTCAATGCTCTTGTTGGCCGTCAGAGCGGCCACACGGATGCCACAGGTCTCGGCCACGTCCAGAGTCTGGGTGCCGATGGAACCGGTGGAGCCGAGAATAGAAATGCTGCGTTGGATCATAGTATTTGCCTCTTATTTGAACGCGGGGATCCACGTCATAAGGATCTCAATGAGGGGGGCGCAAAAGATCACGCTGTCGAACCGGTCCAGCACACCGCCGTGACCGGGCAGCAGGTGTCCGAAGTCCTTGATGTCCCGGGTTCGCTTGATGTAGGAGAAAAACAGGTCGCCCACCTGGGAGATCACTGCGCCCAGGATGCCGTAGACGGCCAGGAAGTAGTAGTTTACGGTTACGCCGGTGATTTTTTGGAAAACCAGACCGTAGAGCAGGCAGATCACTACGCCTCCCACCAGGCCGCCGACGGATCCCTCCACCGTCTTTTTGGGGGAAAGCTTGGGGGCCAGCTTGTGTCTGCCCAGGTACTTGCCAGTGAGCATAGCCGCCGCGTCCACCACGAAGGGCAGGGCGATGGGCAGCAGGACACAGGCGGTGCGGAGCTCGTCCTCCAGCATGCCCATGCGGACAACAGAGGACAGGCCGTACGAGATCAGCAGGGCAAAGAAGAAAGCGCCGCCCACCCGCTCGATCTTCACCCGGCGTCCGCTGGCAGCCGCCTCCACGAAGACCAGAATCAGGTAAATCAGCAGGGCGGTCAACGCAGCCGCGCGGCTCTCTCCGGCGTAAACCCAGAAGGGGATGGCGATGGCCAGAACGGCGGTGTACAGGGCGATGCGGGGGTGGTTCATGCCGATGGCATGCATGGCCTCATAGGTGCCCACCGCCGCCAGAATGGCAATCATGGTGGGGGTAAAGGGCTTAGGCAGCACAAAGAGCACCACCAGAATCAGCGGGACGCCCACACATGCCACAAGAATTCTATTTTTCATCGGATGGACCTTCCTTTCTGCGTTGTCACGCAGCGCTTGGAACCTGGATTCCGTTTATGGTTGCGGATGCAGGTCTTAAATACCGCCGAACCGGCGGCTTCGCTTTTGATAGTCAATGATGGCCTCGTTGAGAACCTTGCCGTCAAAGTCCGGCCAGAGCACGTCGGTGAAGTAGAACTCCGCATAAGCCGACTGCCAGGGCAAGAAGTTGGACAGGCGCAGCTCGCCGCTGGGCCGGATGATCAGGTCGGGATCGGGGACCCCCCGGCTGTCCAGATATCGGGAGAAGACCGCCTCGTCCAGATCTTCCGCCTGGACCCGGCCCTCGGCCACGTCTCTGGCCCAGGCCTTAGCCGCCCGGATGATCTCATCCCGGCCGCCGTAGTTCAGGCAGACGTTGATCTGATACTTGGCGTCCACCTGGTTGCCCACAGACACAGTCTCCAGGCAGAGCTCCCGAAGCTCCTCCGGCAAGACGGTGACGTCCCCCAGGAAGCGGATGCGGAAACCATCCTTCTGCATCTTTTCCAGGGCCTCCAGCAGATATTTCCGCAGGAGATCCATGATGGCGGAGACCTCCTCTGCGGGACGCTTCCAGTTCTCCGTGGAGAAAGCGTAGACGGTCAGATACGGGATACCCAGATCCCGGCAGTGATAGGCAATGGTGCGGAAGGTCTCCGCACCGGCGGCGTGACCGGCGGTCCGGGGCAGGCCCCGCTTCTTGGCCCAGCGGCCGTTGCCGTCCATAATGATGCCGATATGCTTTGGCAGGCGGGAGAGGTCGAGCTCCGCCTCCCCCGCCTGTTTTTTCGTTCTGAAAAATGCCATAGCCCGCCGGTTACACTGCCATCAGTTCGGCTTCCTTCTTTGCGGTCAGGTCGTCGATCTCCTTGATGCGCTTATCGGTGACCTTCTGCAGGTCCTTTTCATATTCCTTCAGGTCGTCCTCGGTGATCTCGGACTTCTTTTCCATGGCCTTCAGCTTATCCATGGCGTCCCGGCGGATGTTACGGATGGCAACCTTGCCGTTTTCGCCGTACTTCTTCACCTGCTTGGTCAGTTCCTTACGACGCTCCTCGGTGAGCTGAGGGAAGTTCAGACGGATGACCTTGCCGTCGTTCTGGGGGTTGATACCCAGCTCGGAGATCAGAATGGCCTTCTCAATGGCCTTCAGCAGGGTGGCGTCCCAGGGCTGGATGACCAGGGTGCGGGGATCGGGGGTAGAGATGCTGGCCACCTGATGGATGGGGGTCTCGGTGCCGTAGTATTCCACAGCGATCCGGTCCAGGACGCCGGCATTGGCGCGGCCTGCGCGGACGCTGGCGAAGTCGCTCACCACCACGTCGACGGTCTTCTGCATCTTTGCGTCATAATCATGGATAATATCAGACATTCTTCATTTCCTCCTCAACAATAGTACCAATGCTCTCTCCCTTGACCACGCGAAGGATGTTCTCCGGGTCTGCCAGGGCGAAGATCATAACGGGGATGTGGTTCTCCATGGCCAGAGCGGTGGCGGGCAGATCCATAACCTGCAGCCCGTCTGCCAGAACCTGGGCATAGCTGATGCGGTCGTACTTCACCGCGCTGGGGTCTTTCTTGGGGTCGGCGCTGTAGACGCCGTCGATGTTCTTGGCCAGCAGAATCATGTCAGCGCCGATCTCCGCTGCCCGCAGGACTGCGGCGGTATCCGTGGAGAAGTAGGGGTTGCCGCTGCCGCCGGCGAAGATAACCACCTTGCCCTCCTTCAGATAACGATCCGCGTCGGCGTAAGTATACCGCTGGGCCACAGGCCCCATCTCAAAGGATGTGAGCACCCGGGCCTCCTGGCCCTTCTGTTCCAGCACGTCCTGGACGGCCAGGCTGTTGATCACCGTAGCCAGCATGCCCATCTGGTCGGCCCGGCTGCGCTCCATCTTGTCGCCGCCATCCTTCAGGCCGCGCCAGATGTTGCCGCCGCCCACCACCAGGCCGACTTCCACGCCCAGCTGGGCGCAGGCTTTCACCACATCGCAGACTTGGTGGATAAAGCCGAAGTCATGGCCGCGGCCCGGCGCACCGGCCAGGGCCTCGCCGCTGATCTTCAGCAGAACTCGCTTGTACTTTGGTTTGTCCATGGTTTCCTTAACCTCCCGGCGCCTAAGCGCAGAAATTCAAGTTTGTTCTATTTTAATATAATTCTCCCATTTTGCATAGAGGGTTTTCAAAGTTTTTCAAAAAAAGACGGCACACGGGGCCTATAAGAAGGGCGTGTTGCAGGGGGAACCCACTGCAGCACGCTCTCTTTTTGCGCTCAAAGGGGCATTCTGCGTAAAAAGAAGCCGATGTTTGGAGAATGTGGGTATGGCAAAGCCAGCCTCATCCTCAAAAACCGGGCCTGTGTGGACTGAACCGGGAGATCCGCCGCAGGACCCGCGTGGTGGGGACCTTCCCGGACGGCAACTCTGCGGTCTGCGCCCGGCTGCGCCATGTGGCTGGCACTCAGTGGGGAAACAAGAAGTATATGAATATGAAGCACTTGGAGGCGGCTATGGAAGACGCCTCGATCGCTGGTTGACCTCAGTCAGCCTGCGGCTGCCAGCTCCTCTTACAGGGGAGCCATGACAAAAAGAAGGAGGCCGAAGCCTCCTTCTTTTGCGTTATGGGGTTGGGGTCTTACTTCACCACTTCACCGCCGGCGGCGGAGTTGGCGTCGGACCACTCCTTTTCCAGAGCGGGCCAATCACGGACCTCCAGGATCTTGGTCCACTCTTCGTACTTGTTGGTGCCGGTGCCCTTCATCACGTATTCGTGAGAATTGGTGGCTTCCTGGACAGCCTCATAGTACCAGGCGTTCTTGGCGTTGTCGGGCCAGACGATCATATCCTCCAGGAAGTGATCGGCGTCGGGTGCCCGGCCCAGGGTCCGGTTGACGATGGTCATGGCCTCGGCACGGTTGATGTTGGCGTTGGGACGGAAGTCACCCTCGGGGTAGCCGGTGATGAGACCGTCTTCATAGGCCGCCATAACGAACTTGTAGAACCAGTCGTCGTCGTCCACGTCGTTGAAGGGGTTGTCGATGGTGTACTCCACCTGCTCAAAGAAGCTGGCTGCGATCTTGGTGAACTCAGCGCGGGTGATGGGGGCGTTGGGACGGAAAGTACCGTCGGGATAGCCGCTGAGGATGCCCGCGTTGGCCAGGGTGGAGATGGCGTTGTTGAACCACTGACCCTCGCTCACATCGCTGTAGCTGTTGGTCTGGCTCCAGAACTCGTTCCGGGACTCGTCAGTCAGCATACGGAAGAAGATGGTAGCCACCTCGGCACGGGTGATGTTGCCCTGAGGCTGCACGGTGCCGTCGGGATAGCCCACAACGTAAGCGTAGTGGTCTTCCTTGTTCAGGACAGGGGGCTTGGGAGAGGATTTCTTAGCCCAGTTTGCATAGAACTCGATGATAGTGCCGCCAGCAACATTCTCGATTGCAGTGTCAGGGTTCACGCTTGTGGTGCCTTCATCCTTCGTCCAGATGTCAAACTTGTATCCACTCTTGGCAGTGGCAGTCACCTTAGTCATGTCGGGATCGATAGTACCATTTTTCAGGTAAACGGTCTTGCCGTCTTCCTGTTTGCTGAAGGTAAAGACCTGAACGATGCCATCGCCGGTCACGGTACCCTTATTGGTATCCTTGCTCTTGAACAGGACGACAGCCTGATACTTGTCGGGGATACCATCGCCCTCGTCGATTTTGTCCTTTTCGTCGTTCCAGATATCCTTGGTGTAGACCACAGTGATCTCCACATTACCTGTCACAGTGCCCTCAACATCGCCGGTCACAGATTCCTTCATGTAGTCACCGATGCGGTCAGGAATGAGCTTCGTTACATTGTAGCTGCTGTCAGCATACTGATCCTTCACGGTCTCGTCTTCCTTGAGAGTAACAGGTGTTGTCGAATCGTCAACAAAGTGAATCACTATGTCAAATTTTCCATTCTCCACATATTCCCAAGTGCCAGTGAACTTGATGCCGCCTGCAGCCATTTTCTTGCTGGTGGCATCCCAGCCCTTGAATACCCACTTCCCGATCACATACTGGTCATCAGCATCTTTTACTTCAACCGCAGTATAGGTTGTGGGGGCCTTATTGGTCACAAGCTGACCAATGTAATAGCCACTAGTATCGCTCGTTGTCAGCTGGCTCGTCACGTCAGGGGGAAGCTTTTTCTCTGCCGTGCCGCTCACAAATTCATAGTTTACACCATAAGCGGTGACTTCAATTTCAGGAGACTTGGTCAGCTCGGTTTTTTCGCTGTTGTTATTACCATAGCTCAGCCCTGCATTATTTGCACCGCCTTCTGCAGCAACATTGGTGGGCACGATGTTCTTGCCAACATTCCAAGAAGCAGATGCGTCGGGAACAACATCGAAGCTCACCACCAGCTTGGAACCGTGCCAGACGTTTTTGTTATCCTTGTATACATGGTTGGCAGAGTAATCGAAGCCAGTAACAGTAATCGTTTTTCCGTCCTTATCGACATGAGAAGTAACCTGCTGGGTAATAGTCTCAGCCTTTGTAGTGTCAAAGGTAGGACTATCTCCCGTTCCGCTCGCGGGAATCTTCTTTACGACGACATTAGGATCATCCGCAAACTTCACATACTGAGACAAAGTATCCGACAGAACAGAAGCTGCATCTGCAGTAACATCAGCCGTGATCTCCTCGTTGATCTTGCCAAAAATGGTATTCAAGTCGTCTGCATTTGTAGCTGCTTTGTAGTATCCACCATTTTTATCGGGTTCACCCAGAGCTACATTAAAGGCCTTATTATTACTTGTTGTTGCAGTAGCAGCAGGATAGTTGCTGGACACTGCATTCATGTATTTATTGATGTTGCCTGTAGTATCATCGGGATTAGCACCCTTCAGGACGCCAATGGTATAAATCTTAGTGCCGCTGTCTTTCAGTTCCTTTGCCGTATTGACCGTAGTGGCAGCCACACTGTTGCTAAAACCATTGCCGTGGTTAGGTTCGCCGTCGGTGAAGAAAATAACAACCTTGTTTCGGCCACCAGAACTACTACTTAATACCGTTTGAGCAAGTTCCATGCCATAGTCAGCAGAGGTCGCTCCAGCAGCAGTTAATGCGTTGACTGCGGATTTCAGTTCCGCTTGACCTGTGGTATTAACCTCAGTCAGGTTCTTAACAATCTGGGAATAGTTGTAAGAATGCCCATCCTGCTTATACTTCTGATCGCCAACCTGATCGGTCTTCGTTCCTGCAAACTTTACAATAGAAATCCGATTCATCTTGTTTGCGTCTGTAATCTGAGCGTTCTTAGCCGCAGTTTTATCAATAAAGCTGTTGACTGCATCCTGCAACGCCTTCATCTTGGACATTGAGGTGCTGTTTTCAACGAGCTCATAAATCTTGCTGGGAACAGTCCTCGAAAACTTGGAACTATAAGTGCCATCTTCGTAGG
>JAEDLP010000162.1 GCA_016295225.1 Oscillospiraceae bacterium
CTCGACTCGCTGCGCTCGCTCGGGATGACAGGAGGAAGAACAGGGGGATTGCCACACCAGTCTGCGGACTGGTTCGCAATGACAGCGTATACTCGACAAACAACAATTTACCTTCCCATCGAAATCCACTCCACTTTTCAGGAGGTTTCTATGAAATTACTTGTCGTCGGCGGAGGTGGGCGGGAGCACGCCATTATCCGCTCTCTGAAAAAGAATCCTTCCGTCACGGAAATTTTTGCTCTTCCCGGAAACGGGGGCATCGCTCAGGATGCCACTTGCGTTCCCATCGGTGCTACCGATATTGAAAAGATTGCTGCCTTCGCCGTGGAGAATCACATCGATTACGCGGTGGTGGCCCCGGACGATCCTCTGGTGCTGGGCTGCGTGGATGCGTTGGAGGAAAAAGGCATCCCCTGCTTCGGCCCCCGGGCCAACGCCGCCATCATCGAGGGCAGCAAAGTCTTTGCCAAAAACCTGATGAAGAAATACGGCATCCCCACCGCCCGCTACGAAGTATTTGACCGTCTGGCCGATGCCCTGCGCTATCTCGACACCGCCCCCATCCCCACGGTCATCAAAGCCGACGGCCTGGCCCTGGGCAAGGGCGTGATCATCGCCTCCACCCGGGAGGAAGCTAAGGCCGCCGTCCGGGACATGATGGAGGGCCATGTTTTCGGGGCTTCCGGCGACCATGTGGTCATTGAGGAGTTTCTCACCGGCCCGGAGGTGTCGGTTCTCGCCTTCACCGACGGACAGACAGTAAAGCCCATGGTGTCCTCCATGGACCACAAGCGGGCCGGGGACAACGATACCGGCCTCAACACCGGCGGCATGGGCACTGTGGCCCCCAACCCCTACTATACCCCCGAGGTAGCGAATCGCTGCATGGAAGAGATTTTCCTCCCCACCATCGCGGCCATGAATGCGGAAAACCGAACCTTCAAGGGCTGCCTGTATTTCGGTCTCATGATCACCACCGACGGCCCCAAGGTCATCGAGTACAACTGCCGCTTCGGTGACCCCGAGACCCAGGTGGTGCTGCCGCTTCTCGAAAGCGACCTGCTGACCGTGATGCGCTCCACTACCAACGGCACCCTTGCGGAAACCGAGGTGAAATTCGCCGACAAGCACGCCTGCTGTGTCATTACCGCATCCTCCGGCTACCCCACCTCCTACAAGAAGGGGTTTGAGATCACCTTCACTCCGGAGGCCCTGGCGCATACCTACATCGCGGGCGCCAAGGAGGAAAACGGCAAGCTCGTCACCTCCGGCGGCCGGGTCACCGGCACCACCGCCGTGGCGGACTGCCTGGAGGATGCCATCCGGGAGGCCTACCGGCTCTCCGACGGTGTTCGGTTCGAGGGTGCCTACCGCCGCAGCGACATCGGCAAACGGGCGCTGCAGGCCCTGAAATAACGAAACTGGGAGGAAATGACCCCATGGTTTATCGTGTATATGTTGAAAAGAAGGAAGGCCAGCGCCACGAGGCGGAAAACCTCCTCAAGGAAATCCGCAGCTTCCTGCAGATCCACAGCCTCACCGCTGTCCGGGTTCTGAACCGCTATGACGCGGAAAATATTGACGAAGCCCTGTTTTCCTACGCCGTCAACACCGTATTCTCCGAGCCCCAGGTGGACGACGTCAGCTACGATGTCCCCCAGGGACAGACCGTGTTCGCCGTGGAGCCCCTGCCCGGTCAGTATGACCAGCGGGCGGACTCCGCCGCCCAGTGCATCCAGATCATCTCCCAGGGGGGCCGTCCCACCGTCCGCACCGCCAAGGTCTATGTCCTCACCGGCGCCCTGACGGAAAGTGAGCTTGCCGCCATCAAGAAGTACGTCATCAATGCGGTGGAGAGCCGGGAGGCCTCCCTGGATAAGCCGGAAACCCTGGCAGCCCAGTACGCCACTCCCGAGACCGTGGCCACCGTCGATGGCTTCATCGCCATGGATGACAACGCCCTGGCAGAGCTGCTGGACAACCTGGGCTTGGCCATGGATTTGGACGACCTGAAATTCCTCCAGAATTACTTCCGTAACGAAGAACACCGGGACCCCACCATCACCGAGATTCGGGTGGTGGACACCTACTGGTCCGACCACTGCCGCCACACCACCTTCTCCACCCATTTGGACAAGGTGGAAATCCACGACACCGCCGTCCAGGAGGCCTATAAGCAGTACCTGGCCGCTCGGGTGGAGGTCTACGGCGAGGAGAAGGCCGCAGCCCGGCCCCAGACCCTGATGGACATCGCCACCATCGGCGCAAAGACCCTGAAAAAGCGTGGAGCGCTTCCCGAGCTGGACGAGAGTGAGGAGATCAACGCCTGCTCCATCCACGTCACCGCCACCGTCAACGGCGAGGACCAGGACTGGCTGCTGATGTTCAAGAACGAAACCCACAACCACCCCACCGAGATTGAACCCTTCGGCGGTGCGGCCACCTGCATCGGCGGCTGCATCCGGGACCCCCTGTCCGGCCGTGCCTATGTGCACCAGGCCATGCGGGTCACCGGCGCGGGGGACCCCCGGAAGTCTCTGCGCGACACCCTGCCCGGCAAGCTGCCCCAGCGCAAGCTCTGCCAGACCGCCGCTGCGG
>JAEDLP010000041.1 GCA_016295225.1 Oscillospiraceae bacterium
TTACCACCGCTTTCCGAGAAAGTCAACCCCTAATTTTCACTTTTTTCGATTTTTTTATTTTTCTTTCGAACCCCTTCTCTTTACGCCTGTAGACCATCTGTGATACAATGGGTGGACAAGCAACCCACCATGACCCTAAGAAAAGGAGCTCGCTTATGAAACCCTTCCTCCGCCGCATGACCGCTCTGGTTCTCTGTGCGGCTCTTCTCTCCACCTCCGCCCTGGCCTCCGAGGCTCTGGGCAGCCGGATCTATTCCTATACATTGGATATCTGCGACAACACCACCCTCACCAGGGAGGTTATGTGGAGCGCGTCCCGGTCGGACCTGCGCACAGAGAACTATGTAACCTACACTCCCTCCCCCAGCATCTCCCCCAAGGTGAGCTATGGCTCCTCCGTCCTGGCCAAGCAGTCGGTCCTCACCATGGCCAAGGATTTGGAGAAGGGCGGCGACCGGGTCCTCAGCGGCATCAATGGTGACTACTACGTAATGGCCACGGGAAATCCCCTGGGCCTGGTGGTCACCGACGGAGTCCTGCGGTCCTCCGCCTCTTACTTAAGCGCCATTGGGTTCAATGCCGACGGCTCCGCTGTCATCGGCAAGCCCGATCTGACCCTTCGGGCGGATTTTAAGGGGTACTCCTTAAAAATCTCTGACATCAACAAGATCCGAAACGAGGACGGCTATTTTCTCTTCACCGACGACTTTGGCGCCACCACCAAGAACACCAAGCCCGGGGTGGACGTGATCCTCACCCCGGTCACAAAAACCGAAGGCCAGCCGGTATCCGGTGCCGACGGGGTCTCCCTCACCACCTCTAATCAGTTAAAAATCGGTTCTCTGGTCTCCTGCCGGGTGGAGGAGGTCATTGAGGCCACCGGCGCCACCGCCATCCCCGAGGGCAAGTTCCTTCTGTCCATTTCCAACACCGGCGGGGAGTGGCTTCAGGAGATGGCCCGCTCCCTCCAACCGGGGGATTCCTTGGATCTTGAGATCTACAGCGCCGACACCCGCTGGAACAGCGTATACTGTGCCGTGGGGGCCATGTACTGGATTCTGTCCGGCGGACAGGTGTCCAGCGGGCTGGACGCCTCCACCGCCGCCCCCCGAACCGCCGTGGGGGTCAAGGCTGACGGCAGTGTGATCTTCTACACCATTGACGGCCGCCAGAGCGGTCACAGCGTAGGCGCTACCATTCAAATGGTGGCCCAGCGTCTGAAGGAGCTGGGCTGCACGGAGGCCGTCCTCCTGGATGGCGGCGGCTCCACCACCATGGTGTCCACCTATCCAGACTACGCCTCCTCCTCCATGATAAATGCACCCTCGGAAGGAACCCCCCGCTCGGTGACCAACGCCATCTTCCTGGTGTCCAACCTGGACCCCACCGGGAAGGCCGGCTCCCTGTACGTAACGCCCGCCAACCTGACCCTCCTGTCCGGCGCCACCACCCAGTGCACAGCCACCGCCCTGGACACCGGCTGGTACCCCATGGAGAGCCTCCCCGGCAAGGTCGCCTGGTCCTCCACCGAAGGAGCGGTCAGCGACAGTGGACTCTTTACCGCCCCGGACAAGACGGGGACCTACACGGTCACTGCCGCCGCCGGCGGGGTCTCCGGCAGCACCAAGATTCAAGTGTATGACACACCGGACGCCATCTACGTGACCAACCAGGGGAAAAACGTTTCCTCCCTGACCCTCACCCCGGGACAGGTGGTGGATCTGAGCGCCTCGGCCTCCTATCGCACCGTGGGCCTCACCGGGGGAGACACCTGCTTCACTTGGACGGCGGACCCCGCCATCGGCACCATCACCGCCGACGGCAAGTTCACCGCCGGGAAAACCTCCGCCAGCGGCAAGATCAAAGTGGCCGCCGGCAACTATGCCGTAACCATCGCCGTCACGGTGAACGCCCCCGCCCAATATACCCTCCTGTCGAACTTCGAGGGGAAGGATACCTATTTTAAATCCTCCGACGCCAAGCTGACCCCGGAGGATTCCTCCACCTATGTGAAATACGGTTTCCAGAGCCTGCGGGCTGACTATACATTAAAAGAAGGGGCCGCCCAGCTCACCGCCAACCAGGCCCTGACCGACACGGACCGGTATCTCTCCCTGTGGGTCTATGGGGATCAGTCCGGGAACACCCTCACCGCCAATTTCTCCGGCCAGAACGGAGAAACCCTGACCCAGACCCTCGCCACGCTGGATTTCTCCGGATGGAAGCGGGTTACCGCCGCCGTCCCCGGCGACGCGGTCTCCTTTGACGGTCTGACCCTCTCCGGCAGCAAGACCGCCGGGACCCTGTGGCTGGATCAGGCGGTTCTGTCCAACCATACCGGCTGGGACAACACCGCCCCCACGGTCTCCCTGTCGGTCAGCGGCACGTCGGTCACCGCCAAGCTCACAGACAACGCCAGGAACGCCCTGTCCAAGAACCGGGTCTCCCTCACCGTGGACGGCCAGGCGGTTCCCTTCTCCTTTGATCCCTCCGCCGGCACCCTCACCGCCGCCCTGTCCGGTCTAAGCCCCAGCCTCCACCAAATAACCGTCACCGCCGCGGATTGCTGCGGCAACCTGGGCCAGGACTCCGTGACCCTGTCCTCCTCCGCTCCCCAGACCCCCTTCGCGGACATGGGCAGCCACTGGGCCAGGGACTACACCGGTCGGTTGAATGAGCTGGGGGTCATCACCGGGGTTCAGGTGGGGAAGGAAACCTATTTCTATCCCAACCGCTCCATCACCCGGGGGGATTTCGCCCTGATGACCGCCCGCTGGATGGGCCTGAACCTGGAGGACTACGCCAACGTCCCCCTGCCCTACGCGGACGCACCCTCCATCCCCAGCTGGAGCCGGAACGCGGTGAAAGCCCTCTATGAACTGGAGATCATGCAGGGCAGCAAGGCCGCCGACGGCAAGCTCTACGCCAACGCCAACGCCTCCATCACCCGGGCGGAAGCCATGACCATTCTGGGCCGGCTCCAGGCCAAGGGATACCCGGAAGCCCCCCTGTCCTCCTTCTCCGACGCCGCCTCGATCCCCGCTTGGGCCAAGATCCACGTGGCTACCCTGGTGGGCCTGCAGGTGGTGAGCGGTTCGGGCGGAAAGCTCCGGCCCAACGACACCGTCACCCGGGCAGAAGTTGCCAAAATGCTCTTCACTCTCTGGTGATTTCTTTTCCCGAAAAAGGGGCTTGCAAAAAACGAGTGAGTATGTTAGGATACAGGGTAGTCAATTATCATTATCCTCCCCTTTTGATCGGGGATTTCAAATCAAGTAATAGTTAAAGCGAAAGGAATTACCATCATGGCTACTACCATCATTTCTGCCATCCAGGTTCTGGCTGGCATTCTCCTCATTGTTTTTGTTCTGGGCCAATCTGGTAAGCACTCCGGTCTGGGCACCATCGGCGGCGCAAGCGAATCTTTCCTGTCCAAGAATCAGGCAAGATCTGTGGATGCCAAACTGGCCAGATGGACCAAGTGGGTCGGTCTGATCTTCGTGGTCCTGACCCTGGCACTGAGCCTGATGCCCCACTGATTGCGTTCCTTCCAAAATGCCCTTCCATTGGTTGGAAGGGCATTTTGTTATATATCCTTCCATTTCCCTTCCATTTTTCCATCTGAGGTGAATCGTATGACCCGTGAAGAGGCATTTGACATGCTGGACCGAATGGCCAAAGGCATCGCTGAGATGTTTGGCTCCAACTGCGAAACCGTAATCAACGACCTGACCGACCCCCTCCACCCCATTCTGGCCATCTACAACGGCCATGTGTCCGGCCGTTCCGTGGGCTCCACCCAGGACGTCACCGGCGTGGAACAGGATCTGCACCTGGACACCGATGTGGTGAATCTGCTGGCAGTGACCCCCAGCGGCCAGCAGACCAAGAGTTCCACCTTTTCCATCAAAGGCGAGGATTATCACTATGGGTTCGGTATAAACTATGATTTTACCCCCCTGACCTATGTCAACCGGGTCCTGCTGGACCTGATGCACACAGAGGTGGACTTCCACAGCGCCCTGTACAAACCCCGGGACACCGGCATCGGAGAGCTTTTCGACGCAGCCGTCCTGCGGGTGGGCAAGCCCACCCGGGAAATGAACAAGGCGGACCGCATCCGGGTCATCGAGCACCTGAAGGAGATGGACGCCTTTTCCTACCGCCGGGCCGTGCCCTATGTGGCCACCCACCTGGGGGTCTCCCGCTACACCATTTACAAATACCTGGACGAGGTGAACGGCAAGCCCGGCGAGGATGAGACCGTTCCCGACAGTAAGGAGGACCTGTAACATGCAGCAACGCATCGACGCCTATTTCGCGGACAAGGAGACCCAACTGGTGGAGGCCGTCTCCCGCCTGGTCCACATTGACAGCACCATCGGCGAGGCCAAGCCCGGAAAACCCTTCGGGGAGGGTCCCGCCGCCGCCCTGGAGGAGATGCTGAAACTCTCCGCAGAGCTGGGCCTGCCCGGAGAGAACCTGGAGGGCTACGTGGGCGTCATCGACCTGAACCAGCAGGAGACCGCCCTGCACATCCTGGGCCACCTGGATGTGGTGGATGCCGGGGAAGGCTGGACGGTGACCTCCGCCTTTGAGCCCAAGCTGGTGGACGGTCTCCTCTACGGCCGGGGCACCGACGACGACAAAGGCCCCATGGTGGCCGCTCTGCTGGCCATGAAGGCGGTCAAAGACCTGGGCGTTCCCCTGCAAAAGAACGTCCGCATGATCCTCGGCACCGACGAGGAGACCGGTTTCCGGGATATCAACTGGTACTATGCCCGTCATCCCTACGCCCCCTACACCATCTCCCCCGACGCGGACTTCCCCATCATCAACATCGAAAAGGGCCACTATCAGCCCACCTTCACCGCCGTCTGGGAACGGGAGACCGCCCTCCCCCGGGTGACCTCCCTCACCGGTGGCCCCCGACTGAACATGGTCCCCCCCAAGGCCCAGGCCCTGGTAGCCGGTCTGACCCCGGCCGAAATCCAGGCTGCCTGCGACGCCCTGGCCCCGGAGCCGGAGATCACCTTCACCCTGACCCAGCGGGAGGCCGGCGTTCACATCCTTTGCAGCGGCGTGGGCGCTCACGGATCCACCCCCGAGGAGGGCCACAACGCCCAGACCGCCCTGGTGGCCCTGCTGTCCACCCTGCCCCTGGCGGACTGCCCCTCCACCCGGGCTATCCGGGCCTTGCGGGACTTCTTCCCCCACGGGGACTTCACCGGCCAGGCCCTGGGCGTCGCCCAGAAGGACAACCTCTCCGGCCATCTGAGCCTGGCCTTTACCCGCATCACCCTGGACGACACCGGCCTGGATGGCCGCTTCGACAGCCGCACCCCCCTGTGCGCCAACGACGAAAACACTCGCCGGGTCACCGAGGCCGCTCTGGCCAAAGCCGGCTTCACGGTAACGGGCGAGATCGACCCGCCCCACCACGTCCCCGCCGAGGACCCCTTCATCCAGGTTCTGGCCAAGTGCTATGAAATGTACAGCGGCCGCAAGAGCCACTGCGTGGCCATCGGCGGCGGCACCTACGTCCACGGCATCCCCGGCGGCGTGGCCTTCGGGGCCAGCATGCCCGGTTTTGTCTCCAACCTCCACGGCCCCGATGAACGGGCCAACGTGAAGGACCTCCTCACTGCCGCCAAGATCTACGCTCAGGTGATCATCGAGCTTTGCTCCTGATTTTAAAAAACAAGGGCGGGTGAAAACACCCGCCCTTTCAACTGTCTAAATAAAGAAGGCGACCCTATGGCAAAAAAACGAGAACTCTTTCTGACCTTCGCCCGGATCAGCGCCAGCTGCTTCGGCGGCGGCTACGCCATGCTCCCCTTCTTCCAGCAGGAGCTGGTGGAAAAGAAGGGCTGGCTCACCGATGAGGAGCTCCTGGACCTCCACGCCATTGCCCAGTGCACCCCCGGCGTGATCTCGGTGAACACCGCCACCTTCTGCGGCTACCGCACCCAGGGGGTCTCCGGCGCCCTGGCGGCCACGGCAGGTCTGCTGACCCCGCCCATCCTCATCGTCCTCATCATCTCCGCCTTTTTCTGGGCCTATGCGGAGCATCCCATGATCCAGCACGCCCTGGCGGGGGTCCGGGCCTGCGTCTGTGCCCTCATCATCAGCAGCACAGTGAAGCTCTATAAAAAGGCCGTCCTGAACCTGCCCACGTTCCTGGTCTTCCTGACCGTCTTTGTCCTGGCGGCCCTTGTGGGCCTCTCCCCCGCCCTCCTGGTCCTGGGCGCGGCGGCGGTGGGTCTGGTCTACGCCGCCATCCGAAAGGAGGGCAAGGCATGATTCTCCTGCGTCTGTACTGGGAATTCTTTGTGGTTGGCTGCTTCTCCATGGGCGGCGGCATGGCCACGGTCCCCTTCCTCTTTGACCTGGCCGACCGCACCGGCTGGTTCACCACCGCCGACCTGGCCAGCATGATCGCCATTTCCGAGGCCACCCCCGGCCCCATCGGCATCAACATGGCCACCTACGTGGGCTATGCCTCGGCGGGGGTTCCCGGCGGCGTCATCGCCCCCCTGGGGCTGGTGACCCCTGCCGTCGTCATCATCCTGCTGGTGTCCAGGCTTTTGAACACTCTGTGGAAAAATTCCAGGGTCCAGGACCTGTTCCACGTGCTCCGTCCGGCCTCGGTGGGACTGATCGCGGCGGCGGCCTTTTCGGTCTGCGCCGTGTCCCTCTTCACCTGGGACGGCGGCTTGACCCTCCACTGGCCCTCCATCGTCCTGTTCGGCCTGCTGCTGGCCGCCATGAACCTGCCCAAGCTGAACAAGATCCCCTCGGTGGTCTTCATCGCCATCGCCGCGGTGGTTGGCATGGTCTTTCAAATGGTGGATTAGCTTAAAAACGCCTGCGGCGGATGCCGCAGGCGTTTTGTGGTTTACAGGAAGAGCTCCGGCTCCTTCCGGGGCCAGGTGAACTGCTCCTCCAGTTCGGTTTTGTGATAGAGGTAGTTGGGGTCGTCGAAATACTTCGCCCCCTTGGGACAGTGGCGCACGCAGCGGTTGCACTTCATGCAGGGGCCGGTGAGCTGGGCGGCATTCTCCGGGTCGATGGACCCCAGGGGGCATTCCCTGGCGCACTTGCCGCAGTTGGTGCAGTCCTCGGTGGTCAGGGGCTTGACCTTCAGGATGTTGATGGGGTTGCCGTGGCGGTCCCGGGGGGTGTAATAGGGGCCTACGGGGTTGTTGCCCCTGACCTTGGCGGAGATGGGACCGTTAGAGCCCCCCTTTCTCCACACTTGGTCGGCAAAGCCGGAGGCGATGGTCAGGTCGCTGAGATCCGGGCGACCAGCGGCCTGGGTCTGGGAGAAGGAATGCTGGCAGGCAAAGGCCCCGGCGCCCAGGGTGGTGAAGCCGTTGCCCTCCAGGGTGAGGCAGAGCTCCATGAGGGCGTCGTCATAGTTCCGGTTGCCGTAGCAGACCACCGGGACTGCCAGAGCACCGTTACCCTGGACGGAAGCCACATACTTAATCAGAAGATTGGGCACCCGTCCGGCGTAGACGGGGGTACCGAAGACCACCAGATCCCCTTCGGCAAAGGCCTTGGGTTCTTTGCGGACCTGGGGCAGAGTAAAGTCGAAGGTCTCCAGAGGGGCGCCGGTCTGGTGCGCCAGCCGCCGGGCGATCTGGGTGACCACCTTCCTGGTGGTGTCGGTGGCGCTGAAGTAAGCAGCCCATACGGTGTTGATCTTCATGGGATCAGTTCCCCTTTCCGTTTGTTGTGTTGATTCCATTATAAAGGAAATCCGGGAAAAGTAAATGCCCGGATCAAAGATGCTTTTCCCTTGGCTGTTGATTTTTCCGACTTCCTTCCATATAATATAATCTAACCATTGCCCTGTCGAAGGCTGGCATATTTTGGTCAGATAGAAAGGATGGGTTGTTATGCACGCGGAAACCCCCAACCCCACCCCGCAGAAAAAAGAGAAAAAATCCCGGAAAAAGGGCGTGATCCTGACCTGCTCCCTGGTTGCCGTCCTGGCTGCGGGCTACTGCGCCCTGTGCGCCATGGCCGGCAGCGGGAACATCTACCCCAACGTAGTGGTGGGGGAGGTGGCCCTGGGCGGCATGACCTGCGAAGAGGCCGAGGCCGCCATCACCGAGGCCGTCCAGGCCCAGACCCCCGACGACAGCCAGGGGGTGCGCTTCACCGTGCAGGCGGCCGACGGCAGAACCGCCCAGGTTCAGGTCCCCCTGTCCAGCGTGGAGACCGACATCCCCGCCACCGTGGCCCGGGCCTGGCAGGTGGGCAACGGCGAGTCCTTCGCCGCCCGAGGGGCGGTCTACCTCACCTGTCTGGTGGCCGGCGCCGACGTGCTGCCCGCCTACGGGGACAGCAATAAACTGGACGCCATCCTGGACGACATGGACGCCGAGATCGGTCAGGAAGCCGTGGAGAGCACCTGGGAGCTGGGGGACACCCAGCTCACCCTCACCAAAGGGCAGCCCGGCAACCTCATTGACCGGGAATCCGTTAAAGATGAAATTTTCACCTACATGGGCCGGGGCGAGATCGTGGATCTGGCCTCCGCCCAGCCCCAGTTCACCATGGAGCTGGAGCAAACCCTCCCCGAAGAGCTGGATCTCACCGACGTGCTGTCCCAGGTGGAGACCGAGGTCCAGAACGCCCAGTTCAGCAAGGCAGAGAAGCTTTTCCAGGCGGACAGCGTGGGCATCTCCTTTGACGCCCAGACCGCTCAGACGGTCTTCGACGGCATGGACTGGGGGGAAACCCAGTCCATCGACCTGATCCTCACCCAGCCCGAGACCACCGTAGCCGACCTGGAGCCCCAGCTCTATCAGGACGTGCTGGGCACCTGCTCCACCAACATCTCCGGCAGCGCCAACCGGGTCCAGAACATCAGCCTGGCCGCCCAGTTCTTCAACGGCTCCGTCCTCATGCCCGGGGAGGAGTTCTCCTACAACGGCACTGTAGGCAGCCGGCAGGCCTCCCGGGGATTCCTGCCCGCTCCGGCCTATGTGTCCGGTCAGACCGTCCAGGAGATCGGCGGCGGTGTCTGCCAGGGTTCCTCTACCATCTATCTGGCCGCCCTCCGGGCCAACCTGGAGATCACCGAGCGCTACCCTCACGGCTATATCACCCGCTACGTCCCCGACGGCATGGACGCTACAGTCTATTACGGGGTGAAGGACTTTAAGTTCAAGAACAACACCCCCTTCCCCATCAAGATCCAGGGCAGCGTCTCCGGCCGCACCCTGACGGTGAACATTCTGGGGACCAAGGCCGACAACATCACCGTGGAGATGACCAACGAGACCGTGGGCACCACCGGCTACAACACCGTGTACAAGGTAGACAGCAGCCTGTCCGCCGGGTCCAGCCGGGTGGATGTGACCCCTTACGCCGGCTACACCATTAAGACCTACCGCAACCTCTACGAGAACGGCAAGCTCATCGACACCAAGCTGGAGGACACCAGCGTCTATAAGAGCCGGGACAAGGTGGTCATGGTCAGCCCCGCCGACGCCTATAAGTACGGCATCCCGGGCTACTCCGCCCCGGCGCCCAAGCCCGCGCCTGCGCCTGCTCCCACCCCCGACCCCGCTCCGTCCCCGGAGGCCACCCCCCAGCCGGAAACCACGACCCCATAACCGAAAGGAACAGCCATGACCTACCAATTTCCTCACCGCCGGGAACTGAAATTCCAGGCAAAACGCATGATGGTCCACCCCGTCTCCATGCGGGCCACCCTCTTTGTGGTGTGCCTGATGATGGCGGTCTTCGGCATCAAATACCTGCTGAACGCCAACCTGACCTACGCCCTGGTGGATCTGAACCAGTACAAGGACACCGCCACAGGGGTCTACTTCAATGACAATGGCTTCAGCGTGATCTTCCGCATGGATCTGACCCAGATGGTCCTGGCCATCCCCCTGACCTACGCCCAGATCGCCTCCTTCCTGATCGTCAGCTCCCTGTGTTTCCTCTTCCTGGCCCCCCTGCGGATGGGGGCTATGGAGATCTATTGGAGCATCCTCCGGGGGGACCAGCCGGTTGTCTTCCAGATTTTCCGGTGGCTGTCCCAGATCCGCCGTCTGGCCAAGGCCGTGGTGGTGGAGTTCATCCTTCAGGTGGGGGTGCGGCTGGTGGGAATCCTCTGCACCGTCCCCAGCCTGTACTTGTACTACCTGTTTTACACCAGCGCAACCTCCATGGCCCAGGTAACCAGCCAGATCGCCATGCTCCAGTCCCTGGCCTCGCTGCTGGCCATCGCGGCGGGGGTGTTCGCCTTTTGGCTCCACTGCCTGTTCCTGCCGGTGCGGTACTGCCTGGCCGCCCACCCGGAATACACCCTGGGGGAGACCTTCCGCCGGGGCCTGCGGAGCATGAAAGGCTACCGGAGTCGGTTCTTCTGGTTCCGTATAACCATGGCCCCCTGGTTCTTCCTGTCCCAGCTCAGCTACAACGCCCTGGACCTCTTCGCCATGCCTTACACCTCTATGGCCAGCATGCTCTACGTCCAGGAGGCCGCCAGAGAGCGGCAGGCCCTGGCCCAATCCCCGGAATAACCCCTTTGACACCAGAATACCCTGCAAAAAACCGACCGGAAAATCCGGTCGGTTTTTTCATGGGGTATGATCAAACTCTACGCCGCACCCTTGGCAGGGGGCAGGGTGGTGTTCTCAAACATCTGGGTGGGTTCGCCCCAGGCGCAGGCGTCGGGGCCGATGGTGTAGAAGCCATACTTCTCATAGTAGTTGGAGTGCTCGGAAGCCAGGTAGATCTTCTCATACCCCAGCTCGCCGCCCCGGCGGCGGGCGTGATCGATGAGAACAGGACTCAGGTGCTTGCCCCGAAACTCGGGGGCCACATACAGGGTGGCGATCCACAGGCCCACGTCCTCGCTGTAGAGGATCTCCTTGATGGCCAGGGTATAGCCTCCCACCACCTGCCCGTTCTCCACCGCGATATACGCGTCGGGAATGGGGCCGGCGGTCTCCAGCACGGTCTGCATGTGCTTCTTGATCCACGGCATGCAGGCAGGCCAGTGGTCGCGCAAGCTGGTCAGCATAGCCGGAATGTACTCCGGTCTCTCTCGAATGGAATAGAGCTTCATCACTGCCCCCTCCTTTCCGGGGTCGTGACGGCTGCCATGTCCTTCTCGGTTGCGCTTCCTCTTCTTCCTCTCTCATTATATGCTTATTATACAAAAAGGTCAACTCATTAAACCGAATTTTTGTTCATTCGGTTTAACGAGTTGACCGTTTGCCCAGGGCATCGACGCCCCTTACTTCTCCATGTCCTCGATGAGGCCCACCCGGCGGGCGTGGCGGCCGCCCTCGAACTCGGTGTTCAGGAAGACCTCAACGATCCGCTCGGCCAGGTTCTTGCCGATCATGCCCGCGCCCATGGCCAGCATGTTGGCGTCGTTGTGACGGCGGGTCATCTCTGCGGAGAGAGTGTCGCTGCACAGGGCGCAGCGGACACCCTTGACCTTATTGGCGGCAATGGAAATGCCAATGCCCGTGGTGCAGATGACGATGCCCTTCTCGCATTCCCCGGAAGCCACCGCCTCAGCGGCGGCCCGGCCGAAGATAGGATAGTCGCAGCTCTCCTTGTTGGGACAGCCGAAGTCCTTGTAGGGGATGTTTTCCTTGTCCAGATAGGCCTTGACGGTCTCCTTCAGGTCGAAGCCGCCGTGGTCGGAACCCAGTGCGATCATGGTCGTTTCCTCCTTTATTCTCTCATATTAAAGACGGATCATGTCCGGTTTGCGCTCGTGGTAAACGGCAGCGTAGCGGAAGCCGCAGTCCTGCATGATCTGATAGGCTTCCCGAATCCCCCGGCCCACAGGTCCGGGGGCGTGGGCGTCGGAGCCCACGGTGACAATCTCGCCGCCGGCCTCCTTGAAGAGCTTCAGCACCGGAATCCATTCGGCCAGGGTCTGGCCCTTCCAGGTGTTGATCTCAATGCCCTTGCCGGCTTCCGCCGCCAAGCGGCAGATCTCAAAGATCTCGTCCCGGTACCGGTCAGTGCTGGGAGGCGTGGGGTAGTCCCCCTTCATGTACCGCAGGGGATAGATAATATGGCCCACCACATCGTAAAACTCCGGGGCGGCCGCCAGGGCCAGCATGGACCGGAAGTAGTTGTCCAGAGCCCGGTAGCAGTTCTCCAGGGTGGCATAGTCCAACAGGAAGAAGTCCCGTCCCCCGGCCTCCTGGCTGAGATTGTGGGCGGAGCCGATGACAAAGTCCAGGCCGGGCTGGCTCAGAATCTTCCGGGTGGTTTCCGGGAACAGGAACCCCATGCCCAGCTCCACTCCCATGGGCAGGTCGATGCGGGTGCCGAAGGCGTCCAGCATGGCCTTGCGCTCCTTGAGCACGGGGGCCCAGTCGTACTCCGGGGTGGGCACTCCTTCGATGCTCAGCAGGTCACAGTGGTCGGTGAGGGTCAGATGGGTCAGTCCGTACTCGCAGGCCTTCTGGGCCATGCGGACCATGGGGACCTCGCTGTCGGGGGAACAGACGGAATGGGTATGGCAATCAGCAAAAAACATAGCTCCACTCCTCACTTTTTCTTCTTCCGCTTGAAAATGCCGCCGGACTCCTCCTCCCCATGGGGGGCGGAGTCGCTCTCGCCCATGGCCTCGGCAAACTTCTTCAGAGCTTCCTTCTGGGTCTCGTTCATGGAGCGGGGGACCTCCACCCGGATGGTGACGAACTGGTCACCACGGCCACGGCCGTTGAGGACGGGCACGCCCTTACCCCGCAGGCGCAGGGTGGTGCCAGGCTGGGTGCCGGCGGCCACGGTGCACTTCACCTTGCCGTCCAGAGAGGGGATCTCGATCTCCGCGCCCATGGCAGCCTGGTAGAAGGAGACGGTCTGATCCAGGTAGATGGAAGTGCCGTCACGGCGGAGGCGGGGATGGGGCGTCACGTTGATGCCCACGATCAGGTCGCCGGCGGGACCGCCGTTGCGGCCCATATCGCCCTGGCCCCGGACGGAAATGGCCTGGCCATTGTCGATGCCTGCAGGGATCTTCACGCTGACCTTCTTGGACTTCCGCAGGCCGCCGCTGCCGCCGCAGGCCTTGCAGGGCTGGTGGATGATCTTGCCCTCGCCCCGGCAGTTGGGACAGACGGTGCTGGTGGACATGGTGCCGAACATGGTCCGCTGCTGCATGCGCACCTGACCGGAGCCGTGGCACTCGGGGCAGACCTCGGCTGTGGTACCCTCGGCGCAGCCGGAGCCGCCGCAGGAGTCGCAGGCCTCAATGTGCTGGATGGTGACCTCCTTCTCACAGCCGAAGGCGGCCTCCTCCAGAGTCAGGTTCAGGGTGGCTCGGACGGTCTGGCCCTTGGCGGGACCGGTGCGGCTCTGTCCGCCGCCGCCGAAGCCCCCGAAGCCGCCGCCGAAGAAGGAGCCGAAAATGTCCCCCATGTCAAAGCCGCCAAAGCCGCCGCCGGCTCCCCCTGCCCCGAAGTTGGGATCCACGCCGGCGAAGCCGAACTGGTCGTACTTGGCCCGCTTGTCCTTATCGGAGAGGACCTCGTAGGCCTCATTGATCTCTTTGAAGCGGGCCTCGGCCTCCTTATCCCCGGGGTTCAGGTCCGGGTGGTTCTGCTTGGCCAGCTTGCGGTATGCTTTCTTTAATTCATCGTCCGAAGCGCCCTTCTTGACGCCCAGAACTTCGTAATAGTCTCGTTTGTTTTTGGTATCTGCCATCGGGATTCACCTCACAGAAAGGGTTCATGTTACACAAGCAGGGGGACAGGAAACCCTGTCCCCCGCGGTTGATTGCGTTGGAAATATGATTACTGATCGTCCACCACGGTGTAGTCAGCATCGACAACATCGTCGGGACCGCAGTTGTTGCAGTCGCCGGCGCAGTTGGCGCCGCCCATGTCGGGGCCGGGCTGGCCCTGGGCGCCTGCCTGCTGGTACATCTTTTCGCTGACCTTGTAGAAAGCCTGGGTCAGATTTTCGGTGGCTGCCTTGATGGCGGCGGTGTCGGTGCCCTTCAGAGCCTCCTTGACCTTCTCCACCTCGGCCTGGAGCTCACTGACCTCAGCGGGGTCCAGCTTATCCTTCATCTCTTCGATGGTCTTCTCGCTCTGGTAGACCATCTGGTCGGCCTGGTTGCGGGTGTCCACCTCTTCCTTGCGCTTGGCGTCCTCGGCGGCGAACTGCTCAGCCTCCTGGACGGCCTTCTCGATGTCCTCCTTGGACATGTTGGTGGAGGAGGTGATGGTGATGTGCTGCTCCTTGCCGGTGCCCAGGTCCTTGGCGGAG
>JAEDLP010000163.1 GCA_016295225.1 Oscillospiraceae bacterium
TGCCGAAGGAGACCAAGAGGGTTTTTCAAGGCTGCCATGTCATTGAGACGGGCATCCGCCACGGCACCGTCACCGTGGTTCTGGAGGGGGAACCCCTGGAGATCACCACCTACCGGGTGGACGGCGGCTATTCGGATGCCCGCCACCCCGACCAGGTGACTTTTACCCGGTCTCTGCGGGAGGACGCCGCCCGGCGTGATTTCACCATGAACGCCATCGCCTATGCCCCCGGAAAAGGTTTGCGGGATTTCTTCGGCGGCTGGGAGGATATACAAAATGCACAAATCCGGGCGGTAGGAGACCCGGAGATTCGCTTCCGGGAGGACGCCCTGCGCATCTTACGGGGGATTCGATTCGCGTCGGTTCTGGGCTTTTCTCTGGAAGCCGCCACGGAACAGGCCGCCCGGAAGGAAGCGGGACGGCTCTCCAACATTTCGGCCGAGCGGATTGCCGCCGAGTTGGGCAAGCTGCTGCGGGGCAAGGATGCCGGCCGCGTCTTGCAGTCCTATCCCGATATTTTGGGACAGGTCATCCCGGAACTTTTGCCCATGATGGGCTTCGACCAGCGCAACCATCATCACTGCTACGACCTGCTCACCCACACGGCGGTGGCGGTGGATCATGTGCCGCCGGTCCTCCCCCTGCGGCTGGCCGCCCTTCTCCACGACGTGGGAAAGCCCCGGTGCTTTTCCCTGGGAGAGGAGGGCGAGGGCCATTTCTACGGCCACGCCCGGGAGAGCGTCGCCATGGCCGGGGAGATCCTCCGGCGGCTGCGGTTTCCCAACGCGGTGCGGGAAAAGACGGAAACTTTAATACGTTATCACGATTCTGTCATAGAGGAAGACCCTCGTCTGGTCCGTCGGTGGCTGAACCGGCTGGGGGAGGAGACCTTTTTTGACCTGATCTCCCTCCAGCGGGGGGACACGGCCGCCCTGGCTCCGGCATATTGCACAAGACAAAACCACTTCGACCGGCTGGAAACCCTGGCCCGGGAGATCCTGGCCGAGACCCCCTGCCTGCAGATCCGGGATCTGGCGGTGAACGGACACGAGCTCATGGCCATGGGGCTGCAGGGGAGAGAGATCGGCGCAGCCCTTCGTTTTCTTCTGGATCAGGTGCTGGAGGGGACGATTTCCAATGAAAAAGAGGAACTTATGCAGTTTTTGCATAAATATCTTGCAAAAAAGCCTGGGGTCGGAATAGATAGATCGATCGGGGAGGGCGGCGAGATTCGAGGAAATTCTTCTTGTCTCTGATAGTTTTGCTAAAAAATAAATTTTTCTCTTTATTTTTTCTATACAGTGTGATATAATAAATCCACTCAAAACGTCCAAAGCTTCGTCAAAAGGACGAAAAGTGGACAAGGAGTGTGGCTCGATCCCAAGAAACAAGGGGGTATGTGGTGACCCGGGAAGGTGTGGAATGAACGGTAAAGAAGGAATATCGGCGTGAATTTTCCTGAATGAAGGAAGACATTGTAGGAGAGTGCACGCCGCAAAAGAAAGCGATTTGATCAGCGGTCCATGAGCCCGCCGTTGGTTGGATCCCAGTGTGAATATAGTTGAGTCGAAAAATTCAAGTTATATTTCAACGAGAAACGAGGTAAATATTTATGAGTAATCAGGGAGAGAAAAAAGGCGTAGGCGCCCTTGACTTTTTCTGCATCGGTTTTGGCGCCATCGTCGGTGTTGGCTGGGCCGTTGCTATCAACGGCTGGATGAACAACTCCGGCGGTCCTATCCCCGCAGCAGTGGGCTACCTTCTGTGCCTGCTGATCATGGTTCCCTTCGGTCTGGTTTATGCCGAGCTGGTTCCCATGCTGCCCGTTGCCGGCGGCGGCTCCGCATTCGCTTATGCAGCCTTCGGTGAGAAGATTTCCTTCCTCTCCGGCTGGGGCGCATTCGGCGCATTCGTGGCTATCATCCCCTGGGAAGCTATCCAGGTTACCGACGTTCTGGGTTACCTGTTCCCCGCACTGAAGGCCGGTAAGCCCATGTACACCGTTATGGGGTCTGACATCTATCTGACCACCATCATCATCGGTACCATCTTCACCATCCTGCTGTTCCTGCTGAACAGAAAGGGCCTGTCCTCTGCAGCAACCCTGCAGAAGTTCCTGTGCATCTTCCTGGTGGCCTCCGCTGTCATCGGCGCTGTTGCCGGTCTGGTGGGCGGCAACATCGACAATGTCCAGCCCATCTACTCCCCCGCAGAAGGCGCATCCCACAGCAGCTTCTTCGGCGGCGCATTCGGTATCCTCTGCACCGCAGCCTTCTTCCTGGCCGGCTTTGAGACCATTCCTCAGGGCATCGAGGAAGCCGGCGGCGACGTCAAGAAGGTCGGCTCCACCGTCGTTCTGTCCGTTGGCCTGGCCTGCGTGTTCTACGCACTGCTGCTGTTCTGCTTCGGCTATGCTTATCCCTGGCAGGACTTCCTGACCCTGGACCGTCCCGCAGCCTCCAACATGTTCAAGTTCGTCTTCGAAGGCGGCGCAGGCGTTGGCCTGTACTGGCTGATCACCGTCGGCGCTCTGGCCGGTCTGTTCACCACCTGGAACGGCTTCTTCACCGCCTCCGCAAACCTGCTGATGGCCA
>JAEDLP010000164.1 GCA_016295225.1 Oscillospiraceae bacterium
GCTTTTTGAAGATTGACAAAATTCGCCCGGGACGGCGCTTGCCGTCCCGGGCGTTTTGCATGTTCGCGAAAAAATATCTCGACAATTGTAGCTACATGTGCTATCCTATCCACATAAGCTACAGTTGTAGCTACAAAAGGAGGAACCTGCTATGTCTCCCGCCAAACACACCATTACCGACGCGGAGTATTCCATTATGAAAATCCTGTGGAGCTCTGAAACCCCCATGACCGTGGCCGATGTGGTGAACGCCCTGGACGGCAGCCACTGGACGGCCTCCACGGTCTCCACCTTTCTGCAAAGACTGCTGAAAAAAGAGGTCGTCTCCTGCGAGAAGCGGGGAAAGACCAACCTGTACTACCCCCTGCTGAAGCAGCGGGACTACGACCTCCAGGAGACCGAAACCTTCCTGTCCAAGCTCTACAAAGGCTCGGTCAAGAACCTGGTGGCGGCCCTCTACGAGAACCAGAAGCTGTCCAAGGAGGATATTTCCGAGCTGAAAACCATGTTTGAATTGGAGTGAGCCTATGTATGACCTGTTCCAAACGGTGGTGACATTAAGCCTGTTGGGCGGAGTTCTTACTGCGATCCTCCTCTGCCTGAAGCCCATCACCGCCAAAAGGCTTCCCGCCCAATGGCAGTATGCTGTCTGGCTCGTGGCATTGCTCTCCATGCTCCTTCCTGCCTACAAGCTGATCCCCATCCAGGAGGCAAACGCCGTGCCGCCCATCGCGCAAACGCAGGCGGCGGGGCAGGAATCTCCCGCCATGCGGGGAGAAACCACGGAGGCCGCGAGACACGAGACAACACCCATCCAGCACAGAGAGGTAACCGTAGCGCCAAACCGTCAAATGAGACTTTCGGACCTGTTGACAGATCTTTGGGTTTCAGGAACCTGTCTCTATCTGGCTGTGGTGATCGTCAGCTACATCCTTTCCCTGCTTCGGCAACGCAAAAACACCGTCCTGCTCACGGATCATGCGATTCTGGACGCGGTGAAAAGGGAACTGAAGATCACCCGGCAGATCGTCCTCAGAATGTCGCCGGATATCCAGTCCCCCATGCTGGTTGGGGTTCTGTTCCCAGCAATCTGCCTTCCCTGCCAAGAAATTCCCGACGAGAATCTGCGCATGGTATTCCTTCACGAGCTGACCCACTACAAGCGAAAGGACCTGCTCCTCAAATGGCTGGCCCTCTTTGTCAACGCCGTCCACTGGTTCAATCCCCTGGCCTATCTGCTGCGGGCCAACATCAGCGAGGCCTGTGAGGCAGCCTGCGACCGGGCAGTGACCAAGGCCATGTCCCCCCAGGAACGAAAGCAATATATGGCGACCATCCTGTCTCTGGCAGAAACCTGAAAGGAGGCAACCGAGTATGCTGGAAAACCTGTACACCACCAAGATGAGTATGGACAAGGAAAAGCTCCAGGCCAGGTTCGCAAAGATCCAGGCGGAGCCCGGACGGAGGGCCAAAGGGGTTGGCGTGTTGGTCTTTGCCCTCCTGCTGGCCGTCATGGCCGGCACCTCCGCCTGCATTGCCATCGGCACAGCAGAAGACTGCGCCATGACCGACCAGGAATTTTCCGCCTACATCAGCCAGCCCATCGGCGCCGTCATGGCGGACCTGGACTATGCCGACGAGAATATTCTGGTCCTTCACTACGGGGACGGCTTCTTCGTCCTGGATCAGGAGACCCGCACCATCCGGCACGCCGTGGACCTGAGCAAGCTGAACATCACCACCCAGCCCCAGGGCGACGTGACCCTGGAGGTGACCGTCGACAAGGCCGGCTCCCACGCCTATCTCTCCGCCCTAGGTCCAAGGGAGGAGATCAAATCCTACGATGATTACGTTATCGACCTGGACTCCGGCCATGTGAAGAAAGGGCTGATGCCCGCAGACACGGAAGTCTTCCGAGGGTACGGCGATACCTTCGCCGCCATTCCCGATGGGACAGGGTGGTACAGCAGCCGCTGCATCACCGCCGGGGACCGGACCTATTACCTGTCCGCCCAGGCCAGCCACGTGGGCAGTATGGAGCTTGTGACCCTCCACCACGACGGTAGCCCCGCCCAACGTTGGTATCTGTTCGGGGAGGCCAGCATAATCCCGGAGGAGGATATTCCCGATCTGTACGACAAGGCCGTGGAGTACATGGCCCAGGAGTACCATCGGGTCTATGATCCCTACTACGATATCCAGGACCTGACTCTCTCCGCCTGGAAACAGAACGGGAAGGAGGCCACCTTCTTCTACACCATGACCTATCTGCACTACAACCGGGACCCGGACAAGGTTGCCTACATCCAGGAGGCCAAGAAGGGAGACCGGGAGAGCTACGAGTCCCTCTACAAGGACTATCTGGCTTTGAAACAAGGCAATTACGAGTTCAAAGTCGTTTGGAATGGCGAAACCTTAGAATTATATTACGAAAACTCGGTAAAAGGCCCGGAATCCTGGTGGGGCCCGATCACCGTGGATGATTTCATTGCATCCTAAACTGAGGACGCAGGCCCATATGGGCCCGCGTCCTGCGTCGTTTTTTATTCAAATCAATTCCGCGATGTCCTGGACCAGGCGCTCCGTGG
>JAEDLP010000165.1 GCA_016295225.1 Oscillospiraceae bacterium
CCTCTGCATTTTAGGGTTGACGAATGGTGAATTTGGTGGTAATAATAAAAACCAAATCACATCATAAGAAAAGCAGGGGAAACAAGTATGCTGGGTACCATCGTCAACACATCCACCATCCTGGCCGGCAGTGTCATCGGCAGCGTTTTCAAGAAGGGATTAAAGGAAAAGCACCAGAACGCCCTGTTCACCGCTATGGGTCTGGCTGCCGCCGGTCTGGGCATCAACGCGGTGGTCCAGAACATGCCCAAGAGCAACTACCCCGTGCTGTTTATCGTGAGTCTGGCCTTAGGGGGACTTTTGGGCTCCGCCTGGGATCTGGAGCATCGCTTCCAGACCCTGGCCGACCGGTTCTCCACCGGCCAGCTCAGCAAGGGCCTCTCCACGGGCATCCTGCTCTTCTGCATCGGCACTCTGTCCATCCTGGGCCCCATCCAGAGCGCCCTCTACGGGGACAATACCTACCTGCTCACCAACGCCACCCTGGACTTCGTCACCTCCATGGTGCTGGCCTCCACCTACGGCATCGGCATCGCCCTCACCGCCGTGGTCCTCTTCTGCTGGCAGGGGAGTATCTACCTGCTGGCCACGGTGCTGGGACCCTTCATGACCCCCGACATGATGACCGAGCTGTCCATCGTGGGCGGCTTCCTCATCGCCTGCTCCGGCCTGTCCATCCTGGACATCAAGGACTGCAAGACCATGAACATGCTGCCCTCGCTGGTGATCCCCATCGTTTTCTGCGGCGTCATGTCCCTCCTTTGAACAAAAAAGTCCCCAAGGTTCGCTTCACACACGAACCCTGGGGATATTTTTTATTCCATTGCCAAAATCCGGCGGTAGTTTTCCCGGTCGGTGTCCCCCTCGGTGCTGATGAGAAGGACCCGGGAAGACTTGTCCAGGCCCAGTTTCTCCCGAAAACCGGCCAGACGGTCCTCGGTCATGAGCCCCTCCAGGACCCCGGCGGTGACCGCCCCGGACTCGCCGGAGACCACGGCGGGGTCATTCCCCAGGGGTTTGCCCAGAAGCTGCATGCCCCGGACGGCGTAGTGGTCGCCGCAGGAGACGAAGCCGTCGGCCACGCCTTTTAAGATATCCCAGCTGACGGTGCAGGGCTCGCCGCAGCACAGGCCGGCCATCATGCTGTCCATGTCCCCGGTGACGAAGTGGAGCCGGCCGTCGTCGGCCCGGGCGGTGCGGTAGAGGCAGTCTGCCCGGTCAGGCTCCACGATGACGGTCACCGGCCGGCGGTCCCCCCACAGGGCGGCGAAGTAACCGGCCACCGCCCCCGCCACGCTGCCCACCCCGGCCTGGAGGAACAGGTGGGTGGGAGGCTCCGGCAGTTCCCGGGCGATCTCCCAGGCCAGGGTGGTGTACCCCTGCATGATGTGGGTGGGGATGTCCTCATACCCCTCCCAGGCGGTGTCCTGGATCAAAATCCAACCCTTTTCCTGGGCCATGCTGTTGGCCAGGCGGACGGCGTCGTCGTAGTTCAGGTCGGTGATCTCCGCCTGAGCACCCTGGGCACGGATGTTTTCCAGCCGCTCTTGGGCGCTGCCCCTGGGCATGTAGACCACGGAATCGTGGCCGAAGATCCGGGCGGCCCAGGCCACGCCCCGGCCGTGGTTGCCGTCGGTGGCGGTGACGAAGGTCTTCCGGCCCAGTCTGGCCTTGGCCTCGGGAGTGGTCAGAGCGGCGAAGGAATGTTCATCCACGGGGATGCCCAGCTCCTGGCATAAATACGCGGCGATGGCGCAGCTCCCTCCCAATCCCTTGAAGGCGTTGAGGCCGAAGCGGTGGGATTCATCCTTGACCCACAGGCTGCCGATCCCCAGCCGGGCGGCCTGAGCGGGCAGGGAGACCAGGGGCGTGGGGGTGTAGCCCTCTATGGACCGGTGGAACCGGTGGGCGGCGTCGGTGGCCTCCGGGGAGGTCAGGGCCAGGGTCTTGGGGTCGGCCTTGGGCGCGGAAACGAGATGGAATTGGAACACGGGCATGGCGTCCATGGGGCGTCCTCCTTTTAATAGTACGGCTGGGTCAATGACCCAGCCGTATCCATGTGATTATTCAACTTCCTGGGTGATGACCTGGGCGATGCCGGCGTTTTTGATGAGCTTTTGGCAGATGAGGCAGGGCTCGGCCTTGATGGGGGTATCCCCGTCGAAGCCCACCAGGTAGAGAGTGCTGCCGATCATATCCCGCCGGGCGGCGCTGATGATGGCGTTCATCTCCGCGTGGACGGCCACGCACTTCTCATACTGCTCCCCGTGGGGGATGTTATGCTCGATGCGCCAGCAGGTGCCCACATCGCAGCAGTTGGCGTCGCCCCGGGGGGCGCCGTTGTAGCCGGTGGCGATGATCTCGTCCTCCCGGACGATGATGGCCCCGTACTGGCGGCGCAGGCAGGTGGAACCCCTGGCCACTTCGGCGGCGATGCGCAGGTATCTGGCTTTCTTGCTTTCTCTGGTTCTCATGGTGGTATGCACCTCAAAACAGTTCTATATATAATGAATGCTTGTGTTTCAAATCATACCACGAGAGCCTGTTTCGGGCAAGTCCTTACTTAAATTTCAC
>JAEDLP010000166.1 GCA_016295225.1 Oscillospiraceae bacterium
AAAAAGAAAATCCGCGGTTATTGTTACAATTTCAAGAAACCGTGTAACAATTGTTACCGCTTTGTAATCATAGCATAGTTCTTTTCGAATGGGAACCCCTCAAACGCAACTTTTTGCGAAATTTTGTTTCCAAATTGTAAATTTCCCGGGACTGGATCACACCACTTTGTCGGGCTGCACAATCCAATCTGTATACTCCATCGAATGATTGGGGATTTTGTCACCACCCCTGTTACTCCTCTGGAAGGATGACCGGCTGGAAAGCTGCCAAAGCGGCGGCGTCCTCCTCCGCCGCCCAGACCCGGGCAAAGGTGGCCAGCAGACCGGCAGTCTGGCCGCTTTTGGGGGCCAAAGACCCGCCATCCTCCTCCCCTTTCACTGACAGGAGGACGGGCCAGTCCGCCAGAGCCCCCTGGAGTTGACGGCAGAAGGTCTCCAGGGCTTCCGCCCGCTCCTCCTGCTGGGCCAGGGAGGCCTGGTCCCCGTCGGTGGGGTAGCAGCAGTGGGTGAGGAGGATCTCGTCAAAGCCCAGCTGGGCCAGCTCCCGACAGACCCCGATGAGGTAGGCCTGAACCCGAGGCTGGGCAGGGTCCAGCCAGCCGGTGCGGGTCTCGTCCAGCCAGGGGGAGCCGCTGACCCGCTCCAGAGCCATGCTGTCGGCCTGGGTGGCCGTCCCGTCCCGCAGACAGGATACCAGGGCTACCGTGTGCAGGTTCGGGGTCTGGTTCAGGGCCACCAGGGCGGTGTTCCGGGCTGGGTCCCCCGAGGAGGCCCCCAGATCTGCCGCCAGCTCCAGAGAGGACACATAGCCCAGGGTACCGTCCCCCTCCTTCATGGTCACCACCACCGACTCAAACGCCGGGGCCTGGTCCAGTTCCTCAGGGGACAGGAAAATCGCCCGGGTGGGGAGCGCTTTCTCCTCCTCCCGGATTGCCGCCGGGGCGGAGGTCAGCCGGGCAGGTTCCTCTCCGAACAGCCCCGCCGGGTCCAGATATCCCCGGCGGCACAGCAGAAGAAACCCGCCGGAGATCACCCCGGCGGCACACAATATTATAAATAGCAATTTCCCCAGACGTGAGAGGAAGGGGTTGTGCATAGAAACTCCTTTCAGGAACGCAGCGCCTCCCTCTGCCGAGGGGGCAAAAACAAGATTATGTACCCGCCCATTTCAGCAGGAACAGCAGCCCCAGCCCCGGAATCCCCAAAAGCCCCAGGGTCAGGGCGTTGAAGGCGTTGACCCCCAGGGCCAGGCCGGCGGCCAGACCGCTTTGGGACCACAGGGCCAGAAAGCCCAACCCCACCGCCGACCGGGCCAGAAGCTTCAGGAGCCACTTGAGAGGCCGGTGGAACACGGCCAGGAACAGAAGGCTGAACATGAAGATGGACAGCCAGGGGCCTTCGGTAATCGTCATAGACCTTCCTCCTTTTCCAGGGCCTTCATCTGCCGCAGCAGATAGGTGTGTTTGGCCCGCAGGGCGCTGATCTCATAGAGGTAGTACTCCAGCAGATCCCGGTCCGCCGTCTCGTCAAAGCCCGCCCGGGCGGCGGACAGGGCCCGGTTGGTCTCCTCCAGACCCAGCCGCAGCCGCTGAGACCGGGACGTCTTTTTGGCCATGGGTCATCCCTCCCTGTGTTTTCAATATATGGATAGCCTGCGCGGATATGCCCGGGAATATGCGGGGGACGGCAAATTTCAAAAAAGCCCTTCCAAGAAAATTTCTATGTGATATAATGGAATTGAATCTTATAAACCACCACAAGAAGAAGAGGTACTTACCATGAAAACACTCCTGCACAAATCCCTCTCCCTCCTGCTGACTCTGGTTCTGGCCCTGAGTCTGACGGTCCCCGCTCTGGCGGTGGAGGTCCCCGTCACCGGCATCACCCTGGACCAGACCAGCGTAACCCTGGCCCTCGGCGAGACGGTCACCCTGAAGGCAACCATCGAGCCGGAAAATGCCACGAACCAAACCATTCTCTGGTCCTCCAATCAGGAGTCGGTGGCCACTGTCTCCAACACCGGCGAGATCACCGCCGTGGCAGAAGGCACCGCCGCCATCACCGCTCAGACCGAGGACGGCAAATGGCCGGCCATCTGTACCGTCACCGTGGAAAAGGACTATGTCACCAGCGTGGCCATCACCCCCGCCGGCCCCGAGAACCTGCCCGTGGGAACCACCCGGCAGCTCTCCGCCGCCGTCACCTATGCCCATAACACCGGCACCCAGGGGGTCACCTGGAGCTCCACTGACCCCACTGTGGCCATGGTGTCCTCCGCCGGTCTGGTCACCGCCGTGAAGGAGGGTACGGCCGCTATCACCGCCCAGACCAAGGACGCTGACCAGAATGGCGGCACCCTGTCCGATATCTATCAGGTCACCGTCACCAAGGCCGACCCCAACGCCGCCAAGGACACCATCTCCCTGTCCGCCGTCTCGGTCACCTGCCAGGGGGGCCTGTTCCAGACCAAGACTCTGAAAGCCCCCGCAGTTACCATCAACAACGGCGACGCCAACGTGACTGCCAACTACACCATCGGCTACAGCTGGATTGGCAGCGACAACCAGAC
>JAEDLP010000167.1 GCA_016295225.1 Oscillospiraceae bacterium
TGAACCGCATTGTCCCGGCGGTGTTTGACGTGCTGCTGCTGTCGGAGGATCACCGTTATAAGATCATGATGTACATGAACTTTTCGGATTTTGACAGCTATCAGGACTGCGGAACCGCCTGCTGGGGGTATATGGAGCACTACGATGCCATCACCAACATCACCCTGACCAATCAGGCCTCCCCCATGGAGCGGGCGTTTGCCCAGATTCTTGCCACCTTTACCACCTCCGATACCATCTGGGGCCTGTTTACGGGTCTGTCCGCCCGGCCCATGATGCCGGTGGCCATCAAGATGCTGTTTTCCAAGAAACGGCTCCCCATGGACGAAAGTCTCATGCGCCGTCTCAAGGTGACAAAAGAGGATGTGCGGCTCATGAAGCACTATAACATGATGACAGTGCTTTGAGACACGCAGATAGACCCAAAAAGCAGCAAAAGGAGAATATAGCTGCGTAGGGCGGGGTCATGACATAAGCCCTACGAATTGGTTAACTATAGAGGAATTTAACTGAGCACTGACGGTCGAGGGGCCCAAAGGATGTACGTTGACCGCCCGGGTTCGTGACGCATTGTCCACAGCGACTCGCTGTAAATATGACTTGCAAATGCCATAAAAGTTGCTATAATGATACAAAGTATTATGGCAAGGTATGCCTGTGGGAAAGGAATCTGCCCATGTCTCTGCGAGCGAAAATCTATCAGTTCTGGATGAAGAACCGGCCCAAAAGCTTAAGCGCTACCAAGATCATCGCCGCCGTCTTCGCGGTGATTATCCTGCTGGGGACGCTGCTGCTGAATCTGCCCGTTGCCTCCCGCAGCGGGGTAAGCGCGGGGTTTCTGCCGTCCCTGTTCATCGCCACCTCCGCCACCTGTGTCACGGGGCTTTCTCTGTTCGATACCTGGACCCAGTGGAGCGGCTTTGGACAGATCGTGCTGCTGTGCCTGATTCAGATCGGCGGTCTGGGCTTCATGTCGGCGGCGACGTTGATCGTTTTTATTCTGCGAAAACGCATCGGCCTGAAGCAGCGTCTGGTCATGGCCCAGGCCCTCAGCGTGGGGGATATCAACGGCATCGTCCGGCTGCAAAAGATGGTGCTCAAAGGCAGCTTCCTCATGGAGGGCATGGGCGCGGTTATCCTGTTTTTGCGGTTTTTGCCGGAATACGGCTGGGTTCAGGCCCTCAAATGGGGCGTTTTCCACTCGGTTTCCGCCTTCTGCAACGCGGGCTTCGATATTTTCGGGCGGTTGGAGCCCGGCTCCAGCGTCATGTGCTTCCAGTCTGACCCGGTGGTGCTCTTTACCCTGATGGCGCTGATCGTGGTGGGGGGATTGGGCTTTCTCGTGTGGGAGGAAATTCTGGAAAAGAAACGGTTCCGGGCTTTCAGCGTCTACACCCGGCTGGTGCTGGTGACCACGGCGGCGTTGATTCTGTCCGCCTGGGTCTTGACCTGTATTCTTGAATGGAATAACCTGGCCACACTGGGCGGGATGTCTCTGGGGGACAAGCTGCTGAACGGCCTGTTCCAGTCCGTAACTCTGCGGACCGCCGGCTTTGCCGCCATGGATCAGGGGGCGCTTACCGACGGGGGCAAGGCGGTGTGCCTCATCTATATGCTCATCGGCGGTTCCTCCGGCTCTACCGCCGGCGGCCTGAAAACCGTGACCTTCATCGTGCTGGTGCTGTTCCTGGCCTCCCGGGCCCGGGGCAGGAGCCGGGTGTGCGTGTTTCGGCGCACCATCCCCCAGGGACAGGTGCTGGACGCCATGACCATCGCTTTTATGATGGTGTGCCTTGCCATGTTCGGCGGCATCTTCATCAGCGCCACCTCGCCCATCGCCTTTACGGACGCCCTCTACGAAGCGGTGTCCGCCCTGGGCACCGTGGGCCTGACGGCGGGAGCCACGGGAGCCTTGAGTATCGCCTCCCAGATTTTGATTATTATTTATATGTATTTTGGCCGGGTGGGCCTGCTGACCATCAGCATGGGCTTCCTGGTTGGGGACAAGGCAGAAGAGCGGTTCCGCTACGCGGAAACCAGTCTGCTGATCGGATAGGAGAGTGCTTATGAAATCTTACATTGTCATCGGTCTGGGCCGGTTCGGCCAGACCCTGGCCCGGCAGCTGTGCGCCCTGGGCGCGGAGGTGCTGGCCATCGATAAGCGGGGAGACCTGGTTCAGCAGGTGGCGGAGGACGTGACCCACGCCGTGGTGGGCGACGGTCAGGACAAGGAGGTTCTGCGGGCCCTGGGCGCCCGGAATTTTGACTGCGCCATCATCGCCATCGGCAGCAATCTGGCCTCCTCCGTGCTCACCGCCATGAACCTCAAGGAGCTGGGGGTGCCCTACGTCATCTGCAAGGCCCACGACGAGACCCACCGGAAGGTGCTGGAAAAGCTGGGGGTTGACCGGGTGGTGATTCCGGAGCAGGAGAACGCCCAGCGGCTGGCCCGGAGCCTCAATTCCCACAATGTGCTGGAATATATCGAGCTGAGCCCGGACTACGGCATTCTGGAAATCCCCGCCCCGAAAAGCTGGATCGGCAAGACCATCAAGGA
>JAEDLP010000168.1 GCA_016295225.1 Oscillospiraceae bacterium
ATTCAACGGGGGGATTGCCACGCCAGTTTGCGAACTGGCTCGCAATGACAGCAAAAACGTACAAACAACAATTTATCGGTCTGAGGATGATTCACGGGGAAGCAAGCGGCCCGCCGCCTCCAGGCGGCGGGCCGTTCCCGTTTGATTATTCCGCGGAGATCAGATAGTAATACACCGGCTGGCCGCCGCTGAGCAGATTTACGTCCGCGTCGGGGCACACATCGGCGAAAATGTCCGCGGCTTTTTGGGCGTGCTTATCCTTCACGTCCTCGCCGTAGTAGATGGTGATATACTCCCGGCCCTCGTCCCGGACCTTCTCCGCCAGGGAGCGCAGCAGTACACGGATATCCTGGCTGGTGCCGAAGAGCTGGCTGCCGTAAAGGGCCAGATAGTCGCCCTCGTGAATATCGTAGCCGTCAAAGTCGGAATTGCGGGCGGCGTAGGTGATCTGCATGGTGTCCACGGTGTCCAGAGCCTCGGTCAGAGCCTGGGTGTTTTCCTCCACACTGCCCTCGGGATTGAAGCTCAGCATGGCGGTGACACCCTGGGGCACGGTTTTGGAGGGAATTACAACCACATTCTTGGGGGTCAGGCCATCCACCTGCTGGGCGGCCATGATGATATTCTTGTTGTTGGGCAGCACATAGACCGTTTCGGCGGGAACCTTGTTGACCGCCTCCAGAATGTCCTGGGTGCTGGGGTTCATGGTCTGACCGCCGGAAATCACCTGGTCCACGCCCAGGTTCAAAAACACGTCCTTCAGGCCGTCACCGGCGCAGACGGAAACCACGCCCAGGGGCTTCTCGGGCTCCGCGATTTGGGGCGCGAGCTCCTGCTCGGTCATCACCTTCTCGGTGTGCTGCAGGCGCATATTCTCGATCTTCACGGTGACAAAGGAACCGTAGTTCACGGCCTCATGCAGCGCCGCGCCGGGATCGTTGGTATGGACGTGAACCTTGATGATTTCATCGTCGTCCACCAGCACCAGGCTGTCGCCCAGAGCGTTCAGGAAGGCACGCAGCTCCTCGGGGTCTTTGTCATTCTCCCGGGAGATGATGAACTCGGTGCAGTAGGAGAAGGTGATGTCCTCGGTATTGAAGTCGGAGAAATCGGCGCTTTCCTTCACCTGGACGGTTTCTCCCTCGGGGGCCACCACGTCCTCGCCCCGCAGGGCGCAGAGCATGGCCTCCAGAACCAGCACCCAGCCCTTGCCGCCGGCATCCACCACACCGGCCTTCTTCAGTACCGGATTCTGGTTGACGGTATCCGCCAGGGCGACTTTTGCCTCGGCGATGGCAGCCTCCTGGACAAATTCCAGGAAATTATTCTCCTGGGAAGCATCCCAGGCCTTGGCGGCGGCCAGGCGGGCCACGGTGAGGATGGTGCCCTCGGCGGGCTTCATGACCGCCTTGTAGGCGGCATCCACGCCCTCCTGCAGCGCCTGGGCCCACAGCACGCCGTCGCAGCAGTCCGCGCCCTTCAGCTTCCGGGAAATGCCCCGGAACAGCAGGGACAAAATGACGCCGGAGTTGCCCCGGGCGCCCCGGAGCATGGCGGAGGCGGCTACCTTGGAGGCCTCGTAAAGGCCGGGGTCCTCGGTTTTGCGCAGATCCGTGGCGGCGGAGTTGATGGTCATGGACATGTTGGTGCCGGTATCGCCGTCCGGCACGGGGAAAACGTTCAGCTCATTGAGAGCCTGCTTGTGAATCTCGATGGAGGCCGCCGCGCTGATAATCATTCTGCGAAGATCGGCTCCATTAATCGTCTGCCTCAATTTCTTTACCCTCCGATCTTACCCGATCATCATAGAATCGATATAGACATTCACTGCCCGGACCTCGGTGCCGGTGCACTTGGTTACCACGTAGCGAACCTCGGAGATAATCGAGGCACCCACGGCGGAGAGATTCACGCCGTTGTCCACAACAATGTGCAGATCAATGGAAATGGAGCTGTCCTCGTGATAGGTCACATGGACACCCTTGCCCACGGATTCCTTGCGCAGCAGGTGGAACACACCGTCCCGGACACTGCGGGCGGCCATGCCCTTCACGCCGAAGCAGTTACTTGCCGCGGTGCCCACGATATCGGTGTAGACTCCGGTGCTGACATTGACACTGCCGTTTTCATTTTCGTGACGGATCATAGATCAGTACCTCCAAATAAAATCAATCAGACCATGCTCGCTTCCCAGCAGCCCGGGGCGGTGAGGCCCATCATCTTCACCACGGTGGGAGCTACATTGGCAAGGCCGTAGTGGCCCTCCAGGATGCTCCAGTTGTGATCCCGGTCGTAGATGATGAAGGGGACGGGGTTCAGGGAGTGGGCGGTGCGCACGGAGGTTTTGCCCTTCTTGGTCTCGGTCATCTGGTCGGCGTTGCCGTGGTCGGCGGTGATGAGCACGGTGTAGCCGTACTTGTCCGCGGCCTCCAGAATTGCCTTCAGACTATTGTCCACGCACTCCATGGCGGTGACCACCGCTTCCATGACACCGGTATGGCCAACCATGTCGCCGTTGGGGTAGTTGCAGCGCAGGAACTGATACT
>JAEDLP010000169.1 GCA_016295225.1 Oscillospiraceae bacterium
CAGTTCCTCCTTTGGTTCGCGGATATGTATGGGTATCCGGATGAATCTAATTTTTTCCATGCCCATAGTATCTCCCTTTTCGGTCATTTTTTCAACCTTTACTTGGGGAAGTACGGGATTTTTATCGTTTTATACCATTTTCCCTTGTTGTATTTGTACAAAACCACAACATTTTCTTTGTGCACATTTTCAGGTGCAACCAGTTCCGGCCCTTATCCCTCCAGCTTCAGGTCTCCGTCCTTGATCCAGCCCAGCTTCCGGCAGGGGATGCCGATGAGCCAGGTGAGGACGGCGGGCAGGACGAAGCAGACCAGAACCAGGCCCAGCCAGTCCATGCCGGTGACCGAGGCCTTCAGGCCCTCGGCCACGTCGTTGACCCAGCCGGTGTACACCCCGATGGGGCCCACCAGGCCGCAGGTGCCCATGCCCGAGGACACGGGGGTACCGTTCATCTCCAGGCGGAAGAGGCAGGTGGCGATGGGGCCGGTGATGGCCGAGGCCACCGTGGGGGGGATCCAGATCCTGGGGTTGCGGACGATGTTGCCCATCTGAAGCATGGAGGTTCCCAGGCCCTGGGAGACCAGGCCGCCCCACTTGTTCTCCCGGAAGGACAGAATGGCGAAGCCCACCATCTGGGCGCAGCAGCCTGCCACGGCCGCACCGCCGGCCAGACCGGTGAGTCCCAGGGCGGCGCAGATGGCCGCGCTGGAGATGGGCAGGGTCAGGGCGATGCCCACGATGACCGACACCAGGATCCCCATGAAGAAGGGCTGCAGCTCGGTGGCCCACATGATGAGGTTCCCCACCCAGGAGGCTGCCCGGCCGATGGGGGGCGCAATGAGGTAGGCCGCACCGATGCCCACCAGGACGGTGACGATGGGGGTCACCAGGATGTCGATCTTGGTCTCCTTGGAGACGGCCTTGCCGCACTCGGCGGCGATGATGGCGATGACCAGCACCGCCAGAGGGCCGCCGGCCCCGCCCAGCACGTTGGTGGCGTAGCCCACCGGAGCCAGGGAGAAGAGGACCAGGGGCGGGGCCTGGAGGGCGTAGCCAATGGCGATGGCCATGGCGGGTCCCACCATGGCGGAGGCCAGACCGCCGATGGTGTAGCCCACAGCGGCGTCGCCGGAGCCCACCGTGACCACCGTGGCCGACAGGAAGCCGATGCCCAGCTGGGTACCCAGGGTGTTCAGGATGGTGCCCACCAGCAGGGTGCAGAAGAGGCCCTGGGCCATGGCCCCCAGGGCGTCCACCCCGTATCGTTTGGCGGAGAAGACGATGTTCTTCCGCGCCAGGAATGCTTTGAATCCACTCATTGGTTTTCTCCTTATCCTTTTGTTTTCAGCGACAAAAATAGTCTCTACAAGTGTCTTGACACGTGTAGAGACTATTATACCCTATCCTGATGCGGTTGTCAATCCTTCTGGATGGTTGTCGTATCTTATCCCTGGGTGTAGAGGATGCCCAGCTTTTCCAGCTCCCGGCACACCCGCTGATAGGCCTCCTCATCGGGGCAGCGCAGGTTGTGCAGGTGGAGTCCCCCGGTGAGGGAGGACAGGGTGGAGGCGTCCTTGGCCCGCTCCACGAACTGCTGGACGTCGTACCGGGAGGACAGGCTCAGCTGGCCGGTGATCTCCCCGTAGAGCCGGTGCTCCACCACCACATCCAGGACGGTGCAGCCGTTGTCCACCATGGCCAGCAGCTCCTGCTCCAGGGCGTCCACCCCGGAGTGGATGCAGGCCACGGTGCGGATCAGGCCGGTGGTCTCCCCCAGCTTGTAGCCCCGGGGGGTAGCCACGATGTCCAGTCCGGCAGCCCGGAGGAGGGCAATGTCCCCCACGATGATCTGGCGGCTGACGGAGAACTTCCCCGCCAGAGCCGTGGCGCTGATGGGCCGATCTGTTGTCAGGGTCTGTGCAATGATTTTTCTTCGCTCTTCTGCCTTCATCGGCCACCCTCCCTGGTTAAACGTTGTTCGCTGTCCCTCAAAGGCTCCCCTGTCAGGGGGTGCCTTACCGCTCCTTATGGTGGGTCAGCAGCTCATACTTGATGTCCCACAGCTTCTGGGACAGGTCCACGTAGTAGTTGTGGGGGTTCTCGAACCGCTTCACGGAGTCCCACATGGTGTCCATCTGCTCCTTGCAGTAGGTCTGGATCTCGGGCAGGGTGGGGCGCTGATACACCAGCTTGCCGTCCAGGAAGATGGGGATCTGGATCTGCTTTGCGGTGAAGTTGGAGATGGTCTTGGTCTTCCAGGTCACGTCGGGGTCGAAGATGGTCAGGCTGCCGTCGGGGTTCAGGTTGTCCTCCACGGTCTCGTCATAGGTGCACATCCAGTCGCCGATGGCCATGCCGTCGGCGTTGTCAAAGAGGCGGAAGACCTTTTTGAACTGGGGGATGGTGATCTTTGCCACGTTCTCGCTGAGCTTGATCTTGGGGATGACGTTGCCCTGGTCGTCCTCCACGGCCACCAGCTTGTACACGCCGCCGAAGACCGGCTCGCTGCGGGCGGTGATGAGCCGCTCGCCCACGCCGAA
>JAEDLP010000170.1 GCA_016295225.1 Oscillospiraceae bacterium
TGATACTGGAGGATGGAGGAGTCAAAGTCGGAGATGTAGGCGTCCACCAGCATCTGCCTGCCCTGGGCGATTCGGGTCCACTGGTCGTCCTCCTCGGTCCACTCGTAGTTTTCCCAGTCAAATTCCGCCGGGAACTGGTTGGCAAAGTTCAAAAGGTCAATGAACTGCTGGCTGTCAAAATTGCACTTGCCGGAGACCCAGTCCACATACTGCTCCATATCCAGAGCAAGGCCTGTGCTGAGGATCTGGTCTCTGGTGGTGTAGGAGCTGAAGATCTCGCAGCCCTCAGGCATGGTAGCCAGAGCGGCGTTCAGTTCCTCATAGGTCCAGCCCGGCTCGCTGCCCACCACGGAGCTGGCGCCCGCCACGGTCTGGATATAGAAGCTGCCCACGGTGGAATACAGCATCCCGTCCTGCTCCGCGGCCGCCAGTACGTTGGGGAAGAAGTCCTCTTTGGAAAATTCTCCGTCCCCCTCCAGATAAGGGTACAGATCCACGATCAGCCCCTTTGCGGCAAGCTGGGAACCGGACAGGCCGCTGAGACACAGGATGTCGGGGAGATTGCCGGCCATGATCTCGGTTTTCAGCTTGGTCAGACCGGCCTCGTAGTCGTCCTCGGTGTTATATTCGGAGTAATCCAGCACCTCGATGCGGTACTGGTCGCTGGAGCGGTTGAACTTGATAATGGCCTTTCGATCCTCCCAGTTCACCGCCTGGGCGGCCAGGGTCAGCACGGTCTTCTGGGTGCTGGGGTCATAGGGCTGCTTGGTGATGGTGACCAGCTCCGTGGTGCAGTTTTCGTAGTTGCTGTCCCAGGTGTTGGCGATGCCCACCACGCGGCCGTCGGCCAGAACGGCATAGTTGCCCATTTCGTCATTGTTCACATCACAGCTAATCCAGTTGAAGAGCTTGGTCTCCTCCTCTGTCTCAACCTTGTAGCCGAAGAAATTGGTGCCGTTGGTATAATACAGGTCGTAATCGCCGGCACCCTGCACGGCGCTGTACCCGTTGGGAACCTTGTAGGACTTGTCGCTGAGGGCCTTGGCCTCCATGTCGATCAGGCGCAGCTCATAGCCGCCGTCGCCCCAGGACATGACGCCCACGCTGCCGTCCTTCAGCCGCAGCAGGTTCTCAGGCCAGGTGTCCATGGGAATCTCCCAAGCCTTTTCGCCGGTGCTCAGGTCAAAGGCGATGATGCCCTGCTCCCAGGTGCACAGCAGCATGCCGTCGGGGGAGAGCAGCATGTTGTAGGGGTAGAAGTACTGGTCGGGGCCAAGGTCGGGATCCAGTTCCACCCGGCTCAGCTCCGCGCCGGTGCTGTCCAGGATGCGGAGGGCGGCGCCGTCCTTGTACTGGGAGGAGCTATACCACTCGTCAGAGTAGAGCTCGGTGCCCTCGGGGGCGTCGCTCCACTGCTCGTAGAAGTTCTCATAGACCAAAAGCCTGCCGTCCCCCATCTCCATCAGGTTGTTTACATAGGAGTCGAAGGTGTGACCCTCCTCCAGGTTTTCCGGCTTGCTGGGCTTGTAGTTTTCCAGCAGGGTCTTGCCGCCGTCATAGCCTATGAAGCTGATGCGCTGCTCATAGATGTCGTACTGCCCCTCCCACTGGGCGGGCTCGTCGTGCTCATACTCGCCCACTTTTTCGTTGGTGATGGAGTAGAAGCCCTTTTCATTATAAAGGAAGGCACTGTATCCCTGGTTGCTCTGGGAAAGGGTCTTGAATTCCGAGGCGTAGACGTACTCGGGCGCGGGCGTGTTCTCCACCTTGCCGCCTATGCTGCCGCCTTCCCCGTCTTTGCCGCAGGCTGCCAGCGAGAAGAGCATCGCCGCCGCCAGCAGCAGGGCCAGAATGTTTCTTGTCTTTTTCATATTTTATCCTCCTGAAAGGTTTTTGAATAATTTTGCGCTTCGGACACAGCAAAGCACCGTCGCGCATCCTGGCTTCCCCTTGAGGGGAAGCTGTCGAGCGAAGCGAGACTGATGAGATGGTCAGAGAAAGGTTGTGTTTTGCAGGAATTCCCGGTTGCTGTACAGGCGTTCACCTCATCCGGCCCTGCGGGCCACCCTGGCCCACCCCCCTCTCTGTCGCCTGCGGCGACATCTCTCCCCGCCGGGGAGAGTCTTCCCTCAAGGGGAAGGCTTTCAGCGAAGGTCCCACGGTTTCGTATCCGCTTCGCATTCTATCATATATATTCGCCTTTGTCTCTTAAGGTTTCTTAAATGTTTGCTTTTTTCGTTGTGATCGGCGAAAAATGTGGTACAATGCCAGAGAGGTGAAGCAAATGCCTGTAAAATCCAACATACTGATCGTCGACGACGATACCGATATCCGAAATGTCCTCCGCCTGCTGCTCCAGGAGCGGTATAACGTGGCGGAAGCGGCGGACGGCCCCGGGGCCATCGCCTGGCTGCGGGAGCATAAGGACGCAGACCTGGTCATTTTGGACGTGATGATGCCCGGCATGAACGGGTATGAGACCTGCGACGCCCTGCGGGAGTTTTCCAACGCCCCGGTGCTGTTTCTCA
>JAEDLP010000042.1 GCA_016295225.1 Oscillospiraceae bacterium
GGAACCGGAACGCGGACTGTAGTACCTGGTCCTTCCCGTTGACTCCCAGAATCACCGGGACGCGCACCACCAGGGGGACTTGTAACCGGGCGGTCCGTTCGATATTCCCCAGGATCCGGCGGTTGTCCCGGCCGGTGAAGCAACGGTGGGCCGCCGGGTCCGGGTGCTTCAGATCCATAAAAATCTGGTTCATCTTGGCCAAGGTTGGCTCCAGCCGGTCAAAGTCGAAGTCCCCGCAGGTCTCCAGGGCCAGGTCGTATCCCTCGTCATAGAGGATGTCGGTTAGCTCTGCCAAAAAGCCCGGCTGGGCAGTGGCCTCCCCGCCGGTAAAGGTCACACCTCCCCCGGAGAACCGGTAAAAGACGGCCTGCCGGCGGATCTCCGCCAGAATCTCCTCGGTCTCCGCCCAGCGGGTCATGGGATTGTGCCAGGTCTGCCCCTCGGGGTTTGCGCACCAGGCGCACCGGAGGGGACATCCCGCCAGGAAGAGATTGGTCCGGATGCCCTCCCCGTCGTTGACCGAGAAGTGCTGGATCTGCATGATGTATCCGCCCATGGTTTAATAGCTGTGCTCGGTCCGGGCGATGATGGCATCCTGCATAGACTTGGATAGATTCACGAATTGCGTGGAGTACCCCGCCACCCGGACCAGCAGGTCTTTATAATTCTCCGGGTGGGCCTGGGCGTCCCGGAGGGTCTCCGAGGAGATACAGTTGAACTGCACGTGGAAGGCCCCCAGGGAGAAGAGGGTCTGGACCATGGCACCCAGGTTGGACTGCCCTCGCTTGGTGGCCACCAGTTCGGGGTTCAGGCGGAGGTTCAGCAGAGTGCCGCCGGAGTGTACCTCCTGGTTGAGCTTGGCGGCCGAACGCATGGCGGCCAGGGGGGTGGAGGTATCGGTGCCCACGAAGGGGGACACCCCCTCACTGGAGGGCTCCCCGTGCTTCCGCCCGTCGGGAGTGGCCCCCAGGACCCGGCCCATGGGGATGTAGTTGGAGATGCCCATAAAGGCAGTCAGGAAGGGGGAGCCGAAGATATCTTTGTACTGATGGATCTCCCGGTAGAAGTGGTTAGCGATCTCCACCGCCAGGTCATCCACGTCGTCCTGGTCGTTGCCGTACTTGGGGCAGTCCTTGGCCTGCTGCTGGAGCTCCTCATACCCCTCCCAGTTGGCCCGGAGTGCGTTCACCAGGGTCTCCATGGTGCAGACCTTGTCCTCAAAGACCAGCTTCTTTACGGCGGCCAGGGAGTTGGCGGTCACAGCCAGGCCGATGCCGGTGATGACCGGGCCGATGTTGTACTTGGCACCCCCCTGGGAGAGATCCTTGCCGGACTCCATGCAGTGCTCGATGCAGGAGGACAGGAAGGGCCGGGGGACCATCTCCTTGTGGAGCCGCTGGGCCTCCACGGTGAGGATGATGGAGTGGCGGCAGAGGTTGTCGAACTGCCGGTAGAAGGCCGCCATGACCTCCTCAAAGGTCCCGAACTGCGCGGCGGGTTTTTCGGTCAGACCCATCTGCTCCCCGGTCATGAGGCTGGCCCCCTGGTTCAGGGCGTACTCCAGGGCAGAGCCGAAGTTCATGTTCACGGCGGCAGTCCACTCGCCGGTCTTGCGGAAGTGGGGGACCACACAGCCGCAGTTGTTCCAGTCCCTGGCGTCCTCGGGCTCGTAGCCGGCGTTGAGGAGCATCTGATAGCCCACGCTGTCGCTGTGGATGGCGGGGAAGCCGGTGCCAGTGGACACCAGATGGGTCACGGCATCCAGAAATTCCCGGGGACAGTCGGCCTGGACCCGGACGGACAGACCGGGCTGGTGGGTCCTGACCTCCTCGGTGGCCTTCATGGCCATGAAGGTGACGGGGTTGGTGCCGTCGTGGCCGTCCCGCTTTTTGCCCCCCACGGTGAGGTTCTGGAACTGGTTGTATCCGGCAAAATAGTCTGCGGTGTTGGAGGAGATGGTCCACACCCACTCGGAGTATTTCAGCCACAGGGCTTCGATCAGCTCCTGGGCAAAGTCCTCAGTGACGGCCCCCTTGGCCAGGTCGGCCTCGTAGTAGGGGTCCATGTACTGGTCGAAGCGGCCGGGATTCAGGGACAGGGGGTTCTCCGACAGGATGCCCCCCACCTGGACAAACCACAGGAACTGGATGGCCTCATAAAAACTCTCCGGGGGGTGTTCCGGGACTCGGCGGCAGTTTTGGGCGATGGTCCGCAGCTCGGCAGCCCGAACCGGGTCACTCTCCTTCCCGGCCAGACGCTCCGCCTCGTCGGCGTAGCGGTTGGCGTAGCGGATGATCCCCCGTGAGGTCCAGAGGACAGACTGGTAGAACTCCTTTTTCTCCAGGTCGGCAGGGTTAGTGGGGTCCAGTGCGGCGATGTGCTCCTCCGCCTCCCGGATGATGCCGCCGAAGCCCTTTTTGAACAGGACGTCCTGGTAGTCGGGGGTGATCTCCCCCACCGCCTGCCGCCACTTGGAGTCGTTGTCCAGAATGCCCGTGTCCACGCCGATGCGGCGGGTGTCCTCGGGCAGCCGGGCCAGGAAGGCCTCCTCCAGGGACTTGCCCTTCCAGTAGGGAAAAATCTCCCGGCGGACGAAGTCCCGCTGCTCGTCGGTCATGAGATAGGGGTCCTGGGGCCGGGTGGCAAAGGTGTCCATCTCCCGGTCCACCCATATCCAGGAGAACTCCGGGGTCAGGATGCCGCACTTGCGGAACTCGCCGATGGCCCCCACCACCAGCTCTCCCTCAAAAATGTGGACCTCCAGCCGGTCGCAGCAGTCGTAAAAGGCCCTGGCCCGGCGGATGGCCACGGGCAGGCCCTCGGTCTCCCGGTGGGAGTCGGTCCAGATCTTCGCCCGCTGACAGGAGATCTCCGGCTTGGCGTTGACATAGTTCTGACGTATTGTTTCAATGCGTTGGGTGATCACAGCGCCTCACACTCCTCACGTTTTCACAATATAATGATCCACGAATGATTCCATAATTTTTCATTGCTTTTCATTTTATCATACTGCCGGGAGCGGGGTAGTGTCAACCCAAAATCCCCTCTTCTCCGGCCCTCAGCAGGAGTCGGGCGGCTTTTTGTCCCGAGAGAACCGCCCCTTCCATGGTGGCAAAGGAGGATGTCCGGGTATAGTCCCCCGCCAGGGTCAGGCCGGGGACCCCCGTCTTCTGCCGGGGCCGCAGGTTCTGGTTCCCCTTGTCCAGGGAGTAGAAGGCGTCCTTCTCCGCCGCCTTTCGGGCGGTCATCACGTGGCCCCGGAGATGGACCCCCAGGCTGTCCATCTGCTCCAGGACTGTGGGCAAGATCTCCTCGGCGGTCTTGTCCACATACTCCCTGGGATTGCCCAAAATCACCGACAGCCTGCCCCGAGAGCCCCGAAAGGTGGTCCGGGACTGCTCGGCAAAGCTCACCATGTCGGTGCCCGGGCCAAAGGTGGTGACGTCCCTTTCCAGGGCGGGCCGGTCCAGCTCCAGCTGGAGGGTGCAGGCCGACATGGTGGGCAGGCGGAAAAGATTCCCCAGGTCCCCCTTCCCTTTCAGAGGCCCCAGGATGGACTGGGCCGCCGACAGGGTGGCGGCCACCACCGTCTGGGGGGCGTGGTAGATCCCGCCCTGTTTGCTCCGCACCCCCGTGACCCTTCCCCGCTGAACCAGGACAGTCTCCACCGGCTCCTCATAGCGAATTTCTCCGCCCAGGCTGGTGATTTTTTCGGCGATGGGCCGGCACATGACCTCGGTCATCCCCCCCAGGTAGGCCCCGATTCGCATTTTATAAAACTTGGGAATGGTGGGGGCGAAGAGGCCGAAGAAGGCATAGGCTGAATAATTTTCCGGCGGCCGGAAAAAGATCCCCGTGCTGAGGGGCTCCAGGATCAGCCGCTGGGCCTGCCGGGTGACGCCGCACCGGTTGGCGTACTCCGTCACCGAATACCGATCCAGCTTGTCCGACACCAGGTAGCTGCCGAACCCCCGCAGAAAGAAGGGGACCAGGGATAGCTTATCCTTGGGGGTGAGCAGGTCGCCGTTCCCCAGAACCCCCTTGACCGTCTTTCCAAGGCCCCAGAAGGGAGCCAGGCCCAGGATCACCTTTTTGTCTGCTCCCTTGACCAGAACCTCCGCCTTTTCCTCCCAGGTGACGATATCCTCCAGCTCCACGCCGCAGGCCTTCAGCAGGGCCGGCAGGGCGGAGTAATACCCGATGTGTCGGTGCAGGCCGGACTCCATCGGCATGCCCTCCAGGGTGAAGGAGGCCGTCCGGCCTCCGGGCCAGGCCTTCTCCTCCAGCACCAGGACCCGTCTTCCCCGGGCTGCCAGTTCATAGGCGCAGGACAGCCCCGCCAGGCCCGCTCCCACCACGATCACGTCGTACTTTCGCTGTTCTTCCATGGAATCTCCTCCGTTTTTCTGGTTGGAGATAGTATGCGCAGACAGCAGAAAAGCAAGCCCGAAGACTTGCTTTTTATACGAAATCAGACGATTGTCAATGCGGTTGGGCAGAAAAAAACGCCCTCTCGGGCGGACGCAGAAAAAAAAGTAACCCTTGACCGGTGGAATCTCACCACATCAGTCAAGGGTTACTCTGAACTCTTATTATCTAACATCATTTTAACCTCTCTTTCGTAGGGTAGACACTTGCTTTTCATTCGACTTGAAATCCTATCCGAACACTTCTAACCATCTATATTATCCTCATAAGCGAGGTACCTTTTATGTTGGAGTATTTCTTACGAAGGAAAGCCACTGTCGCTGGGATTTAGCTGTACATGGGACTCAGTCCTTTCTTGTGTGTCTATAATATAGCACAGTTTTCCCAGTGCCGCAAGCCCTTATTTTGTACAAAATCACGCAATCAAAACTGAACAAAACGCAGATTTTCCCCTCTCCAGGCGTCAGGACATTGACGCCACCCTCCTGCATCTGGTATTATAGATTTGTTCAGCGTCAAAAGAGGACGACCGATTCGCCGGAATCGGTCGTCCTTTTTGCGTTCAGGCCGCGATCATCAGACTATCACGACCGCCGCTCCCCGGCTCCGCTGACGATGGCGCAATAGGCGTTGGAGGTCAGGCGGTAAACCAGGATGTAGAAGGCCGCGAAGATCAGAACGCTGATCCCGGCGGTCTGGAGGAGCAGGGGCAGGTTGGTCAGATTGAAGATCATCAGCAGCTTCCGGACCATGGGGAAGGCAAAGGCCAGGTGGATCACCGCCGTGACCAGGGGCAGCAGGAAGACCAGGAGCATCTGGGCGTTGATGCTCCGCCGGATATCCTCTTTGGTCATGCCCACCTTCTGCATGATCCCAAAGCGGGCCTGGTCCTCAAAGCCCTCGGAGATCTGCTTGTAGTAGATGATGAGCACGGTGGCGAAAAGGAAGACGATGCTCAGCAGAACGCCCAGGAAGAACACGCTGCCAAAGGTGCCGAAGAAGTCGCTCCGGTTGGCCGCCAGGGAGTCCACGCTGCCGGACCCTTCTCCAAGGGATTCCCAGAGCTGTTCTGCCACCGCCACCTGAACACTCTCTTCTGCGTTGGTGTCGAAGGCGTAGTACCAGTAGAGGCGGAGCATGGGGGTGCCGGTGCTGTCGGTCATAGCCATCAGGGGAGCCGCCGCCGCATCCAGGTCGGGCACAACGATCACAAGGCCGGAGATAACATCGCTGATGACGGCTTCGCCCAGAGCGGGGAAGTCGGTCAGCTCTCCCACGATCCGGTAGGCAGGCCCGCCCCGGAAGGACAGGATATCCCCGGAAAAGGCCTCCGTATCACCATAGATCAGGGCCTCATCCCCGGCCAAGGTCCTGTGGTCCCCCGTCATGGCGTTGTAATCCTCCAGGGGCACAAAGAAGAACTGGTGCAGGTCGTCATAAACGGTCAGGGCGTTCCCGGCCTTCTGGGGGTCCACCTCCACCTGCCCGTCTTCCAAAAGACCGAAACTCTGTCCGTACCGGAGGTCCAGCAGATTGCTGGGGTCCACCCCCTGGGCAGTAAGGATTTCCTCCGCCCGGTTCCGCAGGTCGTCCACGGTTTCGTTCTCTGTCCCCTCGGCAGAGGTCAGGTCGATGTCACAGACGATATCCCGGGGGTAGCGGGTCCGCAGGGCGTCCTCGCTGCCGAAATAGAGGCAGGCCGACCCGGTGAGCATCACCAGGACCATGGTGGCCAGGATGCAGATGGAGGCCAGCCCCGCCCCGTTGCGCTTCATCCGGTAGGCCATGGAGGAGACGGAAACGAAGTGGGCAGGCTTGTAGTAAAAGCTTTTGTTCCGCTGGAGGATCCGGCACAGCAGCACCGAGCCGGAGATGAAGAGGAGATAGGTCCCCACAATGACCATCCCCACCGCCACGAAGAACCACGTCAGGGCGGTGACGGGGTTCTGGATGGACACCGCCAGATAGTAGGCCCCGGCCAGGAGGACCAGACCTCCCAGCCCCAGAAGCCAGTTGGCCTTGGGGGGCTTCTCCCCTACGCTCTCACTGTGGAGGAGGGCGGCGGGGTTGGTGGTGCGAACCCGGCGGATGCCGTTGAGGAGAATCAGCCCGAAGATCACCACGAAGAGGACCACAGTCTGGAGGATGGCCTGGGGGGAGACGGACAGGGTGTAGGTGACCTCTCCCTGCATGATGTTGACCATGGCCAGCTCGGCCAGCTTGGAAAAAGCGATGCCGGCGGCCAGACCGATCCCCAGGGCCAGGGCCGCCAGGATCAGGGTCTCCCAGAGGATGATCCGGGCGATGTTCCGCTTGCCCATGCCCAGAATGTTATAGAGCCCGAACTCCTTGTCCCTCCGGCGGATGAGGAAGGAGTTGGTGTAGAACAGGAAGATCAGGGCAAAGACCGCCAGCACCCCGCTGCCGAACCGCAGCATGGCCTGCATCACGTCCCCGCCCCTGATGTGGAGGAGGCCCTCATACCGGGAGAGAAAACCGATGATGTAGTGCATCATCACCATGCCCACGCAGGTGAGAAGATAGGGGAGGTACAGCCGGCCGTTTTTCCGGATGCCGGTGATTGCCAGCCTGGGATAGAAGCCCGCTCTCATGCCCGCTCACCTCCCGTGGTCAGCAGCGTCAGGGTGTCGGAAATCTTTTGATAGAACTGCTGCTCGGTGCTCTCCCCCCGGTAGAGCTGGTGGAAGACCACGCCGTCCTTGATGAAGAGCACACGGCTCCCGTGGCTGGCGGCTTTCACCGAGTGGGTCACCATCAGAATGGTCTGCCCCGCCCGGTTGATCTCCCCGAAGAGACCCAGCAGCTCGTCGGTGGCCTTGGAGTCCAGAGCGCCGGTGGGCTCGTCGGCCAGGAGGATTTTAGGCTCGGTGATCAACGCCCGGGCCACCGCTGTCCGCTGCTTCTGGCCCCCGGACACCTCGTAGGGGTACTTCTTCAACAAGTCGGTGATCCCCAGTTGCTCCACCAGGGGCCGGAGCCGCCGGGCCATCTCGCTGTGGGGCTTGCCCGCCAGCACCAGGGGCAGGTAGATGTTGTCCTCAATGGAGAAGGTGTCCAGGAGGTTGAACTCCTGGAACACGAAGCCCAGGTTGTCCCGGCGAAAGGTCGCCATGGCGTTCTCCGGGATGGCCGACAGGTCCTTTCCGTCCAGGAGGACGGTTCCGGCGGTGGGCTTGTCCAGGGCGGCCAGGATGTTCAGAAGGGTGGTCTTCCCGGAGCCAGACTCCCCCATGATGGCCACATACTCCCCCTGCTCCACCTGGAAGGAGACGCTGCGCAGGGCCTCCACCTGGTTTCCGTCAAAGCGGGTCTTGTAGATCTTTTTCAGCCCGCTCACTTCCAACATGCTCATGGCAAAACCTCCTTGTGTGTTCTGCCCATAGTATAGCAGGGGGAGCCTGCCGAGGCCATCGAACCTCCTAACAGTTTCCCCCTGATTTCTTACAATGCTGTCACATTTATTCCAGCCGGAGTTCCCGGCGGCTCAGGTCGACGCGGATGATCGTCCCCTCATCGGGGATCGACTGGGCGGTGATGGTGTGGCCCAGGTTTTGGCAGATCCGCCGACAGAGGTAGAGCCCCAGGCCGCTGGCCCTCTTGTCCCGCCGGCCGTTGACCCCGGTGTATCCCTTTTCAAAGATTCGGGGCAGGTCCTCCGGGGCGATGCCGATACCGGTGTCCCGGATGCAGAGGGTCTTGGGCTTCTCCAGGAAGATGGAGACGCCCCCCGCCCGGGTGTATTTCAGGGCGTTGGAGAGAACCTGCTCCACCACGAAGGAGAGCCACTTCTCGTCGGTGAGGACGGTGGTCTCCAAAGGAGTATAGTCCAGCCCCAGGCGACGGCCAATGAACTCCCCGGCGAACCGCCGCACCACTCCCCGGACGATGGCGTCCAGGTCGTATTTCCCGATCACGTAGTCGGTGGAGTCGGCGTCCAGCCGCAGGTAGACCAGCGCCATCTCCACATACTGCTCGATCCGTCCCAGGTCCCCGGTGAGCTGCCGGGCCAGGGGGGAGTCCTCGTTTTGCAGGTGGAGACGCATGGAGGCGATGGGGGTCTTGATCTGGTGGGCCCAGGCGGTGTAGTAGTCCACCATGTCCTCAAACCGGGCAGACAGTTGGGTCTCGGCCTCCTGCTGCCGCCGGCACAGCAGGTCGATGAGGGCCTGATAGTCCTCCTGGCCGATCCCGTCGGGCTCCGGCAGGTCATCCGTCAGGTTCGGGGAGAGGGCTTGCAGCTCCAGCAACCGTCGGTGATTCCGATAGACCCGGCGAAAATCCAGGGCGGTCAGCAGCCCCCCCGGCAGAAGGCACAGCCCGGCGGGGTAGAGAACCGCCCCCACCGGCAGGTGGTAGAGGAGGAAGGAAATCAGAAAGCACAGGACAAAGAGTCCCCACGCCAGAAGAACCCGCCTGCGGGCCTTGAGGTAACGGAAAAACAGCGCCATGATCCCACCCCTTTACCTGATAAGATAACCCACGCCGAACTTGGTGGTGATGAAGTCGGTGAGTCCGGCGGCGTCCAGCTTCTTCCGCAGGCGGCCCACATTGACGGTGAGGGTATTTTCATCCACGAAGCTGTCCGATTCCCAGAGCAGCTCCATGAGCTTCTCCCGGCTGACCACCTTCCCTTTGCTCCGCATGAGGGCCAGGAGGATCCGGTATTCGTTCTTAGACAGTTCAATGCGCCGATCCCCATAGACCAGGGTGTTGTCCCCGGTGTTCAGAAGAGCCCCCCGGTGCTCCAGGACGGGAACCCCGGCGGAGAAGTCGTAGGTACGGCGGAGCATGGCCTGAATCTTGGCCATGAGGACGCTCTGGTCAAAGGGCTTAACGATGAAATCATCGGCCCCCATGTTCATGGCCATGACGATGTTCATGTTGTCCCCGGCGGAGGAGATTACCAGAATGGGCACCTGGGAGACCTTGCGGATCTCCCCACACCAGTGGTATCCGTTAAAAAAGGGCAGGCCCAGGTCCAGCAGGACCAGGTGGGGGTCGAAGGCGGCGAACTCCGCCGTCACTGCCCGGAAATTCTCCACGCAGTGAACCTGCAGATCCCACAGCTCGGCCTGCTCCCGGATGGCCTGGGCAATCCCTCTGTCATCTTCGATAATCATGATTCGATACATAACACACCTCTGTCACGATGGGTCCTCTGAAAAAAGCGCGTGCTTTTATAGCCCCTTCCCTGCCATAAAAACACGCGCCGTGGTGCGGGCATGGGGACTTGAACCCCAACGCAAAAGCACGAGAACCTAAATCTCGCATGTCTACCAATTCCATCATGCCCGCAAATATCCATTTTCTTGTTCGCGGAGTATTCTACCAGTCTTTTTCGGAAAAGTCAAACGAATCCGGTGGCTTCTCCGTATAAATATCGTATATTCTTCCGTATATTCGCCCCAATTATTCATTTTTGTTGAAAATTACCTGGGCTTTTTTTGAAATTTTTCGGATGATTATGCATATTACTCTTGCTTTTTCCATTCAATGGTGGTATCCTGTACCCCGATAAGAGATCCAATGAAATTTTCGGAGGTAATACACCATGTCTGAGATTAAAAAAGTCGTACTCGCCTATTCCGGCGGTCTGGATACATCCATCATCATCCCCTGGCTGAAAGAAAACTACAACAACCCCGAAATCATCGCCGTCTCCGGCAACGTGGGTCAGGCCGACGAGCTGGACGGCCTGGAAGAGAAGGCCATCAAGACCGGCGCTTCCAAGCTGATCGTCGCCGACCTGGTGGACGAGATGTGCGACGATGTCATCGTCCCCTCCCTGAAGATGGGCGCAAAGTATGAGAAGTACCTGCTGGGCACCGCCTTCGCCCGCCCCATCATCGGCAAGCGGCTGGCTGAGATCGCCCTGGAAGAGGGCGCCGACGCTATCGCCCACGGCTGCACCGGCAAGGGCAACGACCAGGTCCGCTTCGAGCTGGCCATCAAGCGCTTCGCCCCCGGCATGAAGATCATTGCCCCCTGGCGTGAGTGGGATATCAAGAGCCGCGACGAGGAGATCGACTACGCCGAGGCCCACAACGTCCCCCTGAAGATCTCCCGGGAGACCAACTACTCCAAGGACAAGAACCTGTGGCACCTGAGCCACGAGGGTCTGGATCTGGAGGACCCCTCCAACGAGCCCAACCTGGACAAGCCCGGCTTCCTGGAGATGAGCGTCTCCCCCTATAAGGCTCCCGACGAGCCCACCTATGTGACCCTGGACTTCGAGGCCGGTGTGCCCGTGGCCCTCAACGGCGAGAAGATGAAGGTCTCCAAGATCATCGAGGGCCTGAACAAGGTGGGCGGTGAGAACGGCATCGGCATCTTGGACATCGTGGAGAACCGGCTGGTGGGCATGAAGGACCGCGGCGTCTACGAGACCCCCGGCGGCACCATCCTCTACTTCGCCCATGAGCAGCTGGAGATGATCACCGTGGACAAGGACACCCTCCACGCCAAGCAGAAGCTGGCCGTGGACTTCGCCGACCTGATCTACAACGGCAAGTGGTTCTCCCCCCTGCGTGAGGCCCTGACCGCCTTCGCCGACAAGGCCAACGAGTATGTCACCGGCACCGTGAAGCTGAAGCTCTACAAGGGCAATATCATCCCCGCCGGTATGACCTCCCCCTACTCCCTGTACTCCGAGGACATCGCCACCTTCAACGACTCCGCCTTCGACTACGATCAGAAGGACTCCGCCGGCTTCATCAACCTGTGGGGCCTGCCCGACACCGTCCAGGCACTGCGGGCAAAGGGTCTGCTGAACAAGTAAGCAATTCCATACGATTCACCTATGCGCATTGGAGCAGGGGCTGGTTTTCCGCTCCTGCTCTGCGCTGTTTTATGAAAGGATACCACAACTATGAAACTTTGGGCAGGACGGTTTCAAAAGGAAACCGACGACAAGGTAAACGATTTCAACTCCTCCATTTCCTTTGACGCCCGCCTGTACAAGCAGGACATCACCGGCTCCATCGCCCACGCCACCATGCTGGGAGAGCAGGGGGTCATCGCCAAGGAAGAGGCCGACAAGATCGTGGAGACCCTGAAGGTTCTCCTCACCGAGATCGAGGACGGCAAGGTGGAGTTCACCAAGGACAGCGAGGACATCCACATGAACATGGAGGTTCTGCTGACCGAGCGCATCGGTGCCACCGGCAAGCGTCTCCACACCGCCCGCAGCCGCAACGACCAGGTGGCTCTGGACTTCCGCCTCTTCGTGAAGGAGGAGATCCCCGTCATCATCGGCATGCTGGTGGATCTGGAAAAGGCCCTCATCCGCCAGGCCGAGTCCACCCTGGACGCCATCATGCCCGGCTACACCCACCTGCAGCGGGCCCAGCCCATCACCTTCGCCCACGCCATGATGGCCTATGCCAACATGTTCCGCCGGGACATCACCCGCCTGGAGGACTGCATGGAGCGGATGGACGAGTCCCCCCTGGGCTCCGGTGCCCTGGCCACCTCCACCCACCCGGTGGACCGGTTCCGCACCGCCGAGCTGCTGGGCTTCCAGAAGCCCATGGACAACTCCCTGGACGGGGTCTCTGACCGGGACTTCGCCATCGAGTTCCTCTCCGCCTGCTCCATCCTGATGATGCACCTGTCCCGGTTCTCCGAGGAGATCATCCTCTGGTGCAGCTGGGAGTTCAAGTTCATCGAGCTGGACGACGCCTACGCCACCGGCTCCTCCATCATGCCCCAGAAGAAGAACCCCGACGTGGCCGAGCTGGTCCGGGGCAAGACCGGCCGTGTCTACGGCTCCCTCATCACCCTGCTCACCGTGATGAAGGGCATCCCTCTGGCCTACAACAAGGACATGCAGGAGGACAAGGAGCCCGTCTTCGACGCCATCGACACCGTGGAGCTCTGCCTGCCGGTCTTCACCGCCATGATCGACACCCTCACCGTCAACCGGGCCAATATGCGCAAGGCGGCCAACGGAGGCTTCATTTCCGCCACCGACTGCGCCGACTACCTGGCCAAGAAGAGCATGCCCTTCCGTGAGGCCTACGGCATCGTGGGTAAGCTGGTGGGCCACTGCGTGGACACCGGCCACTCCCTGGAGACCCTGCCCCTGGAGGAGTACCAGAAGGTCTCCCCCTACTTCCAGGAGGACGTCTTCGACGCCCTCTCCCTGGAGACCTGCGTGGGCGGCCGAAAGGTCTATGGCGGTCCCGCCCCCGAGGCCGTGCTGAAGCAGATCGAGAACCTGAAAGCCTTTGTCAAGGAGCGTGAGGAAGCATGAAGCCTGTTGTGTTTATTGACGGACGGGAGGGCACCACCGGCCTGCAGATCTACGACCGGCTGACCCCCCGCCAGGACATCGAGCTTCTGCTCATCGACGAGGAGAAGCGCAAGGACCCCGCTGAGCGGAAGAAGTGTCTCAACGCCGCCGACCTGGTCTTCCTGTGCCTGCCCGACGACGCGGCCCGGGAGGCCGTGGCCATGATCGAGAACCCCAACACCCGGGTCATCGACGCCTCCACCGCCCACCGTACCGCCCCCGGCTGGGACTACGGCTTCCCCGAGCTCTCCCCCCGCCACCGGGAGGCCATCATGAAATCCAAGCGGGTGGCCAACCCCGGCTGCCACGCCTCCGGCTTCATCTCCGCCGTGTACCCCCTGGTCCAGATGGGCCTCATCCCCGAGGACTATCCCCTCTGCGCCTACTCCCTCACCGGCTACTCCGGCGGCGGCAAGAAGCTCATCGCTGAGTACCAGGACCCCAACCGGGACCCCCGGCACGCCTCTGCCCGGATCTACGGCACCACCCTGAACCACAAGCACTTGCCGGAAATGGTCCACGTCTGCGGACTCACCCGTCCCCCGGTCTTCCACCCCATCCTGGGGGACTATATCCAGGGCATGGCCACCACCATTCTGCTCCAGAATGACACCCTGCCCAGCGGCCCCACCGCCTACAACATCTACAACGTGCTGGACGCTTACTACGAGAACCTCCCCTTCGTCACCGTAGCCCCCTTCGGCGGCGACGAGTCGGTGATCTACTCCAGCACCCTGGTGGGCACCAACCAGCTGCGGCTCACCGTCTGCGGCAATGAGGAGCAGACCACCATCACCGCCGTCTTCGACAACCTGGGCAAGGGAGCCTCCGGCGCCGCCGTCCAGAACATGAACCTAATGCTGGGCTTTGACGAGACGGCGGGGCTGTAAGCTTCCCCGTCCACGCAAAGGCTCCCCTGTGAGGGGAG
>JAEDLP010000171.1 GCA_016295225.1 Oscillospiraceae bacterium
ACCACCAGATCCCACAGGGGAATGAGATACAGATAGCAGGCCGCCAGGATGGCCGCCGTGGGAGCCCCCAGAGAGGCCAGAGGCACCGCCCCGGCGATGGACCAGGGGATCAGCGGGGCGATGACCACCGCGGTGTTTTCCAAGCCGATGGCTAGTTCCTGCCTGCTCTGATCCTCCTTGCATAAGGAATGGGAGAGCATAATGGCCAGGGTCTGGTTGCAGGAGATCAGGCAGGTGACGATAGACGTTGCCAGCAGACTCCCGAAGGGGGTGACCTTCCCGGCCAGCCGGTGGGTGAGGCCCTTCATGCCCTCCAGCAGCCCGGTGCCATCAAAGAGCCCGGAGAAGGTGGAGGAGACGCACACGATGCAGAAAGGCTTCACCATGGAGATTACCCCGCCCCCAGAGAGAAGACCTTTCAAGGCAGGCAGGGAAGGGGAATAGCCCAGCAGGGCGGTTTTTACCAGTTCCCCCGGGCCCATGCCCTGGAGCGCCACGCACAGGAGGCCGCTGACCAGGATGCTCAGGCCCATGGTGCGCTTCACTTTACACTTTAATAAAGAGAGGAGAATAATGACTGCCGCCGGCAGGGCTGTGACCCAGTGGAGGGTGAATCCCTGGGCGAAGGGCTCCAGCAGACTTTGGGAGAAGGTCCCCTCCCGGTGGGCCAGCCCCGCCCCCAGATAGATGGCGCAGGTGAGGGCCAGGGGGACGGCCGCCGTGGCCATCATCCGCTTCAGATTGTGGTAGAGGTCGGTCTCCGTGAGGGCGGACACCAGCAGGGCGCTGGTGGACATGGGGGAGCACCGGTCCCCGAAGAAGGACCCGGACAGGATGGCCCCGGCGGAGAGCACCGGGCTGAGCCCCATGGTGTTGGCCATGGTCATGCAGATGGCGCCGATGGTGGCAGCGGTGCCGAAGGAGGTCCCCGTCAGGAAGGACATCCCTGCGCACAGGAGAAAGGCCAGCAGAGGAAAGACCGCCGGGGAGATGAGTCCCGCTGCGTGATAGATGAGAAAGGCGATGGTCCCGGAGCCACGCCACAGGGCGGTGGTCATGCCGATGAGCAGGAAGAGGAAGAGAATGTTCTTCACCGTGCGGATGCCCTGGGCGGACATGCGCAGCAGGGCCGCCGGGGTGTGCCCCCGGAGAAGGCCGTAGGAAAAGAAGAGCAGATAGCCCCCCAGGAGAGCCCACAGAACGTGGAACCCCAACGCCACGCTGGCGAAGAGAAGGGCGCAGAAGCCCCCCAGAAACATCCACGCCATGTTCATCCCTCCTTGCTTTTTTCCCCATGAGCTATTAAGATATGATACTAGAAAAGACGAATCCTGTCCAGGGCCATCCCGGCCCTGATCCACATAGCAAAGGAGAACCATACCATGCTCTTGACCGCGGAACACATATCTCTGAACTTTGGCCTGAAACAGCTGCTGGACGACGTGACCCTCTATTTGAATGAGGGGGATAAGATCGGCATCATCGGCATCAACGGAACCGGCAAAAGCAGCTTTCTGCGCATCCTGGCCGGGGATCAGGTCCCCGATGAGGGTAAGGTCACCCTGGACCCCAACGTCCAGGTGAGTTTTTTGAGCCAGAATCCCAGCATGGACGAGAACGCCACGGTGCTGGAGCAGGTTTTTGCTGATTTCTCCTCCGACGTCCGGGCTTTGATGGAGTACGAGGCCAAGACTATGCTCACCCGCCTGGGGATCACCGACTTTGACCAGAAGGTGGGGACCCTCTCCGGCGGCCAGCGGAAGCGAGTGGCTCTGGCGGCCGTCCTTCTCCACCCGGCGGACGTTCTCATCCTGGACGAGCCCACCAACCACTTGGACAGCGACATGGTTCTCTGGCTGGAGGGCCACCTGCAAAAGTTCACCGGGGGCCTTATCATGGTAACCCACGACCGCTACTTCCTGGAGCGGGTATCCAACCGGATCACCGAGCTCTCCCACTGCCACATCCGTCACTACGAGGCCAACTATTCCAAGTATCTGGAGCTGAAGACCCAGCAGGAGGAGATGGAGCAGGCCGCCCAGCGGAAGCGCCAGTCCATCCTCCGGGTGGAGTACCAGTGGATTATGCGGGGAGCCCAGGCCCGCCGCACCAAAAACAAGGACCGCATTGCCCGGTATGAGGAGCTGAAGGCTCAGACAGGGCCGGAGACCGACCAGAGCGTCCAGATGGCCACCCTGTCCAGCCGCCTGGGTCGGAAGACCGTGGAGCTGAAGAACGTGTCCAAGTCCTTCGGGGACAAGAAGGTCCTGGATCACTTCTCCTACGGGGTGGCCCGGGACGACCGGGTGGGCATCGTGGGCCGCAACGGTGCGGGCAAGTCCACCCTTCTGAACCTCATCGCCGGGAAGCTTTTCCCCGACGCCGGCACGGTGGACTGGGGGGAGACCGTCCGCATCGGCTATTTCTCCCAGGAGGGCCGGGAGCTGGATCTGAACCAGCGGGTCTATGACTTCATCCACGAGAT
>JAEDLP010000172.1 GCA_016295225.1 Oscillospiraceae bacterium
CCGAAGGGGCCGGTGGGCTCGTAGCTGTGCTCGAACTCCACCTTCAGCTTGCCCATGTCCAGGCGGGTGGGGATTTTATAGGTCATAAAGGAGCTCTCCCCCAGATGTCCGCTGCGGTCGTGGGTCACGTTCTCCAGCAGGGTGTGGCCGATGCCCTGGACGATGCCCCCCTCGGCCTGGATGCGGGCCAGGGCCGGGTTGATGGGGGTGCCGCAGTCCACCACGGCCATATAGTCCAGGATGGTCACCAGTCCGGTGAGCTTGTCCAGCTCGATCTCCACCATACCCACCATGTAGGGGGGCGGAGAGACCGGCGAGGAGTGGGAGGCGGTGGCCTCCGCCGCCAGACTGCTGAAGACCTGGGCCTTGTAGGCGATGTCCGTCAGGCTGACGGTCCGGCCGTCCTCAAGCTGGCGGACCCGGTCCCCTTCAAAGGCCACCTGATCGGTTCCGCAGCCCAGCATCCCTGCGGCGATGGTGCAGATTTTTTTCTTCAGTTCTTCGCAGGCCTTTTCCACCGCCCGTCCGGTGACGTAGGTGGTGGAGGAGGCGTAGGACCCGGAGTCGTAGGGGGAGGCGTCGGTGTCCGCCCCGAAGACGGCCACGTTCTCCACGGCGCAGTCCATGCACTCGGCGGCCATCTGGGCCAGGATGGTGTCGCACCCGGTCCCCATGTCGGCAGCGCCGATCAGCAGGTTGTAGGTTCCGTCCTCGCTGAGCTTCACCGTGGCGGAGCCCACATCCACCCCGGAGATGCCGGAGCCCTGCATGGCCATGGCCACGCCGGCCGCCCGGATCTTGCCGTTGCCCATGTCCCGCACCGGGTATTTTTCCTCCCAGCGGAACATCTCCCGGCAGTGGGCCATGCACCGGTCCAGGGCGCAGGCGTTGGTGACCTCGTTGTAGTAGGCGGGCATGACCATGCCCTGGCGAACCATGTTCTTATCCCGGAGGACGGTGGGGTCCATGCCCAGCTTCTCCGCCAGCTCGTTGACGGCGGACTCCACGGCGAAGACCCCCTGGGTGGCCCCGTAGCCCCGGTAGGCTCCGGCGGCCATGGTGTTGGTGTAGACCACGTCGTAGCCAAACCGGTAGGCCTCCAGCCCGCCGGTGTACAGGGGGATGGACTTGTGGCCGGACAGGCCCACCGTGGTGGGGCCGTGCTCGCCATAGGCCCCGGAGTTGGATAGGGTGTACACGTCCAGAGCCCGGATCTTCCCTTCCCTGCTGGCGCCCAGGCGCACCCGGACCTCCATCTCGTGCCGGGGGGACCCGGCGATCTGGGACTCCTCCCGGGTGAAGATCAGCTTGGCGGGCCGCCCGGTCTTCATGGTGACGAAGGCCGGGTAGACCTCGGAGACCACCGACTGCTTGGCCCCGAAGCCGCCGCCGATCCGGGGCTTTTCCACCCGGATCTTGCTCTTGGGGATTCCCAGCGCCCGGGACAGGATGCGGCGGCAGTGGAAGACGATCTGGGTGGAGGAGATCACATGGAGCCGCCCGTAGCGGTCCAGATGGGTGTAGGTGCGAAAGGTCTCCATCATGGCCTGGTTGAAGGCCTTGGTGTGGTAGGTGTGGTCCAGCACCACCTCGCAGTCGGCCATGACGCCGTCCACGTCCCCGTGGCCGTCGCCGCCGCTGGACACCAGGTTCCGCCGGTTGTCGCCCCCCACCTCACAGAGGGGGAGCCAGTCCTCCTCCGGGTGGACCAGGACAGGGTTGTCCTTGGCGGCGCGGAAATCCAGCACGGCCTCCAGCACCTCGTATTGGACCCGGATCAGCCCCAGGGCCTTCCGGGCGGCCTTCTCGTCCTCGGCGGCCACGATGGCCACCGGGTCCCCGGCGAACCGCACCCGGCGGTCCAGGATCAGCCGGTCATAGGGGGAGGGCTCGGGATAGGTCTGGCCCGCGTTGGTAAACCGGGCCGAGGGCACGTCCTCCCAGGTGTAGACCCCCACCACGCCGGGGATCTTCCGGGCCTCGGCGGCGTCGATGGACTGGATCAGGGCGTGGGCGTGGGGGCTGCGCAGCAGCTTTACCACCAGGGCGTCGTCGGGGACGATGTCGTCCATATAGACCGGCTTGCCCGTGAGCAGCTGCATGGCGTCCTTTTTTCGGACGGACTGGTTCACGGCTTTAAACTGGCTGCGTTCCATGGCTGCCTCCTTCCCCTTTTCGGCTGTTCAGATAAGTTCGGATGCCCCGGAGCTGCCCCTCGTAGCCGGAGCAGCGGCACAGGTTCCCGGCCAGATAGGCCCGGATCTCGTCGTCGGTGGGATCGGGGTTCTCCCGCAGCAGGGCGATGGTGTTCATCACGAAGCCGGGGTTGCAGAACCCGCACTGCTCCGCCCCCTGGTCGGCGATGAAGCCCACAAACTCCGCCGCCTCCGCCTGGAGGCCCTCCAGGGTCTGGACGGCGTGGCCGTCCGCCCGGGCCGCCAGCATGGAGCA
>JAEDLP010000043.1 GCA_016295225.1 Oscillospiraceae bacterium
CGCCATGCCCTACTCCCGCGTCCAGGGTCTGCTGACCGATATTGGTACAGAAGAAATAGAGCCTCAATGATGGTAATGAATTCCAGGCCAAAGCAAATAGACGGAGTTCTGTCAGGTCAACCAACACCTTAGAGAACTCCGTCTATTTGCAATCCCAAAGAATCTCTTAGGTTCAAATCCCACTGTCCCGCCAGTTGTGTTCTATAATCAGCCTTTTTTCTTCTTGCGGTTCAATTATTCAACCAAAATAGGTTGACATTTTCAACCTCTTAGGTTATACTTGGTTTTGGAAAGGAAATGGAGGTGAACACACATGCTCACAGCTTTTGGTAAAGAGCTCCGCAAACTCCGAATCGAACACGGCGAGGTTCTTCGTGACATGGCTTCTCGCTTGGATGTATCTGCCTCGTTCGTCTCCTCCGTTGAGTCTGGGAAGAAAAAGATCCCTGCCAACTGGATTGAAAAATTGGCTGTCCTGTATTCCCTCAGTTATGAGCAGATTAATGCCCTGACTAAAGCTGCCCAAGAGTCTGTCTCTGACATCAAACTCAACCTCACAGAAGTTGGTCTCACTCAACGCAACGTAGCCTTGGTCTTTGCCAGAAATTTTTCCTCTCTCTCTGAGGAAACCGCAGATCAAATCTTACGGCTTCTTGAAAAGGAGCCCCAAAGGAGCGATTCTATCGAATGAGATACCAGTGCACCCCTTTAAGCCGCCGCCAAATCCGAGCGTTTGCACATCAGATTCGTCAGACCCTCCACCTGGAATCCCAGTTATATTTCCCTGTTGAAAACTTTCTTGAGGTTCTACACGAACTCGTCGGAGATCCTGACTTCTATTTCGAAGTCATACCGGATGAAGACTGGGAGTTGTCTCCCGATGTCCACGCTTTCTACAACGTCGATGAGCATTGTATCTTCATCCGCGAGTCCGTCTATGAAGGTGCCGCTAATGGCTGTGGACGTGATCGCATGACGATTGTACATGAATGCGCCCATGTTATTCTGCTTCAGAGTAGCGGCATTTCGCTTACCCGTAGCTTTTCCGACAACATTCCTGCTTATCGTGATCCCGAGTGGCAAGCCAAATGTTTGGCTGCCGAGATTATGATTCCGTTCGACCTAACCGATGGTATGACAGCTCGTGAAATTTCTCTTCGATGTGGAGTCTCCAAAGAGGCTGCAAGCTACCAACTCAAAAAACGTATCGCTTAAAAAGAAAAGCGATCAAACCACTGCAATGGTCTGATCGCTCCGCCAATACTCCATCCTCTGCAAGCAGAGGACTGTGTGACTGGCCTTTTGTATTTGATAGCACATCTACATTAGCACACTTTTCCTCCACTTGCAAGATGTTAATTATAGATATTTTGCAAAAAGAGGGAGGCGGTCCCGTTATGTGGATTTTCCGTACTTGGATTACAACCAAGAGCGGAGAGCGCATCTATGCCAAGGATTATGGCTTACGCGCTTTCCGAATCTGGGTTGAAAAGTAAATACGAAGCAAAGCAAGAGGAAGCCCTCTCAGGTGAGCCAGCACCTAAGAGAGCTTCTTCTTTTTATCCACCTCAATGCCACGGTGCCTTCCACAGTGTGCCCTCGCTCCACCGGTTCAGGAACCAAAGAATATCCTTCTGCTCTGCCGTCAGATCCAGCGCATCGATGGCCGGCAGGCGCTGGGCCTGCTTAGAGCCGCTGATCGCATGGCCCGGGTTGTTGGGGTCCTCCTCCCCGTTCAGATCCTTCACCGCCTGGGTATAGCGGTAATAATCCAGCACGGGCAGCCCCTGCTTCTCCAGTTCGTCTGCCTTCTCCCGGCCGTCCTTGTCCAGGATCTCCGTGTACCACAGCGCGGCCGCCTCTTTCTCCGGCAGTCGAACACCAAACTCTTCATCCTCCACGGTCGTCATCTGCTCCAGGATATCGAGCTTCTGGTTGGTCTCGCTTCGTTCCGGATCATCCTCCATGGTCTTGACCTTGTCACGGTACGAGAGGAAGTTCTCATAGGAGGCCCCTGCTTCATAAGCCGCCTGGGCCTTTTCCTGCTCCTTCTCACCGAACAGCCCCACAGCAGCCTTTGCGCCCAGCACCTCCCAGGTCATCAGTTTAAAGCCGCTCTCCACCTGGTCATCCTCCATGCCGGTGGCGTACTTCTTAGCCGCTTCCTGCATGGCCGGCAGCCGATCCAGAGCTTCCTGCAAAATCCCGTTGACCTGTGCCTTCAGCTCCCGGATCTTGTCCCGGCGGGCCTTGCTGTCCAGCGCCTTGGAGCTCTCCATCTTCCGGATCTCCTTGTTCAGTGTCGAGATTTCCTCTCCCACTTTGTTCCAATATTTCTGGACCACTGCGGAAACCGGGTCTTCATCGCTGACGTTATATTGCAGTTCGTCTGATATCTCATAAAACTCCTGGTTCAGCTTGTTGCTGGTCACAGAGTCCAGCACAAATGACTTGGTCAATGGGTTCTTCCCGGTGGTCTGGGTGGGCGTCAGCAGGGGAAGCGCAAGATCCCCCACCACACCGGTGTACTGGTCCAGCAGATAGTTGATCTTCTTGGGAGACAGGCCCAGGGTGCCGCCGATGGCCTTGGAAAGCATGTCGGTCTTCTCGTCGTACCGCTCGCCTGGCCGATAACTCCGCAGACGCTGGCTCTCCAGGTCGGTGCCGTACCAGGTCCGGCCGGGGGAATCCGGGTCCAGCAGGTCCGCATCCATCCAGGCCTTCATAATATTGCTTTCCAGAGGATTGATGGGCCCCACTTGCTGGGCCGCCGTCTCGAGAATATCGATTGCACCGATCTCCTTACCAGTGGCAGCTCGGATGCCGCCGTTGGTCAGCGCGCCAAACACAGACAGCACGCGCCCCTTCGGGATTTTGGCCCAAATGCCGTCCCCCAGTGGAATCAGGTAGTTCAGGTCCTTGTCGCTCTCCCGGATGCGGTCATAGTCCTCCTCATCCCCTGCGAACAGGTAGTTGATGATAGCCGGGGCAACGCCCAAGGCCGCGCACTTGGCCGTCAGGGCCACCCAGGCCTTGACCGTGCGGTCGTTGTCCTGAAAGGTCCGCACCAGCTTATCAAAACCCTGGATGGAAGGATTCAGGAAGGGCACCACGTTGGCATTCAGAAACTTGCCTGCCTGGCCGCTGCGCCCGAAGTTGGTGGTGATATCGGCGGCCGCCAGCATGGCCTCCTGCAGGTTGTCCATGCCCTCGCCGTGCTTCTTCACCATGGACATAAACTCCGCCAGTCTCGGGGCCTGCTCCACCGCCAGGTTCAGATGTTCTATCTTCCCCCATAGCCTGTGCCAAAGGTCCGTCTTTTCCAACTGGATGCCCTGCATGGAGTCGTACACCGTGGAGGCCGTTCCCCCAAGCGCTTGGTATTTCTTCCAGTAGCGGCCACCAGTGGCGATTTCACGATATGCCTGGGGCAGATTCTGTACAAACCCCTTCATGTCTCTCGTATAAAGCAACGCATCCTGTAAGTCCTTGAGAAAGTTCTTGGCCACAAACGTGGGATTGTAGGCGGTAATCAGCTTCTTGTACAGGTTGTTGGCGTTCCGGCTGATCCGCACCGGCAGCAGGTCGTCATACTTCCCCTCCGGCGTCAGGGAGCGCACACCCTCGAACATCTCCGGCGTCATGGTAATGGCGTAGGCTTTGCCGTCCTGGTAAACCGTGAAGGTGTTTTCCGTCTCCAGACGGGACTCCTCCCAGATTTGATCCCAGTCCCGGTCATAGTTCCTGGCCGCCTCGCTCTTTACCTCCAGAATGTACTGGTCAGAGATGTTCTCATTCAGCAGTCTCTGGCCGAACCGGTTCTTGGAACCCTCCCGGACGGTGCTCATGGTCTGTTTGGCCAGGGCCTGATCCAGAGGCAGCAGCTTGGCGGTGCCGCCCTCCGCCCGCCGGATGGTCTTACCCACGCGGACGTTCCCGCTCAGGCTCTGGTTGGCCTCGGTCTCCTGCTGCCGGAAGGTGGGAACATAGTGGGGATAGATGGCCTGTACCTTGTCCGCCAGTTCCTGCGTGATGAGGCCGGAGTCCACCCGGTACTGCATCAGGTTCCGGGAGTAGCTGTAAACCTTTTGGGCCAGTTCCCGGAACTCCGGGTGAAGACCAACCAGTCTGGCCGCTTCGTTCTGGCTCATCTTTGCGGTTACCTCGTAGCCGAACACGGGCTTGATCCGGTTGTTTGCCCGGTTCTTCTCATTCACCAGAGCCAGCCGCTCCTGGGCCTCCCGATCGCCGCTGGCTGCCAGCTCGTAGAGGTCCCGGTCACTCAGGCTGGCAATCTCCTCGTGGGTGGCGTCGAATCGGTCCAGCTCATCCCGCACCGCGTCCAGACGGGCCTTGTCCGCCTCGGTCCCCATGCGGTCCACATTGTGCATGTGGTAAAGATAATTCTGGAACTCCTCATAATAGGTGTCGCCCTTTTCCTTGATGGGGCGGAAGATCTCCGTCAAGCTCTCCCCCACCCGGTTGCCGTGGATGTCGCTCTGCTGCATACCGATCATATTATTGGCCGCCGCCGTGGCCGCTTTTGCCTGATTGAAATAGGCATACAGGGCCTTGTCTCCGCTCTGCTTGCCCGCCTTCTGGATCTCGTCGCCGGAGTCCACCATCTTTCGATAGATAAAACCTGTGACTTCCCTGGCCTTCTGCCGGGCAGTTTGCTTCTCCTGGTCCCTTTGGGTGGAGACCATCCCCCTGGCCTTCTGGATGGCGCTTTGTTCTGCTTTCTCTTCCTCTCGGTTGGCCGCCTGGATCAGGGAGTCCAGGTAATCGTTGTCCTCCACAGTCACGGTGTCCTGCTCCCGGACCTCCCGCCCCGTGGGCAGTCCCCTGGCCTTCTTCTTGGGTGTGGGGATGGTGGCAAAGCTCCGGTCGATCTGGTCCGCCGCCAGCTTGCTCCGCCGGGCAAACACAGTTTTCATCAGGGAGGCCGCCACATCCTTCACCGTTTGATCCCGATAGTCCGGGTCCTCAAAGGCCGGGCTTTTTGTGATGGTGTAGACGTCATCCAGCACATCGGCAATGTTCTCCAACTGTTCCGCCGGGTTGCTGACACGATTCTCATTGAACAGCTCCGGCCACTCCCTGGACATCTCCTGGTAGACCTGGTCAATGTTTGTTTTCTGTCCGCTGGCCAGCTTCAGCCGTCCAAAATTCCGTTTTCGGAAGTCTCCATAATCTGTGATATCGGTCTTTACCTCCGGCGACACCACCAGTTGGGTCTTTTTCAGATAGCTCCGCAGGCCGGCGTAGTCCTGATACATGGCGTCGTTTTTCTCCACGGCGGTGTCCACAATTTTCTCCGCAATCTGTTCCGCCTGCCGGATGGCCTGAGGATTCCGCAGCCAGCGGCCACTGTCCCCGCTGGCCCGCAGGGAGCGGTAGAGACCGTGGATGTCTCCCGCGATCTTCCCCGGGTCCAGTTCTGATCCATAGTTTTTCACATATCGCTTGGCAATGGCTTCGACGGCAGAGGTCTTTTTCCTGGTCTCCGCCTCCTGAATCTGGTTCCACGCCCGGTCCAGCTCGTCAAACTCTCTGGTCAGCTGAGCCGAGACCTCCGGGTCGTCCAGTTTTCCCGCCTGGGCCGCCTGGTCATATCGGGCCATGGCTTCATCCAGTTTCCGCTGGTAATCCCCCCGATCCATGGTCTGGGCCTGGACTGTCTCCCCGCGCTGAACCGCCTCGGGAGATGGCCGTTTTCCATATACCATCTCATAGGCCCGCTCGTAGGAACTCAGACCTTTTGCAGATAATTTCCCGTTGCTTTCTCCCTCAGTTCCGGGTATACTGGTGTTAGAAGGTGACTCTGCGTCGCCGGGTAAGCGGGCCGCTTCGGCGGTAGCCCCGGTCTTGAACGTCGCAGCGTCGCCTTTTTTGATTGCTGTCACCTCATGGAGATAGAACCGGTTGTCACCCTTTCGCTGGATGACTACCACGCCCATGGCATTGGCTTCTCCTCCAATGTCCACATTTCCGGCAAATACATAGGTATCATAGCTTCGTCCCTTCCACTTCTCCTGATAATCGATCTGGACGCCGTTCTGAATCACTTCCGGCACCGCTGCGAAAGCAGCGGCTTTTTTTCTGCCTAAACCGTGGGCCATGCTGTCTTTGACTCCCCGGCGGGACAGGCGAACCGTGCCAAATCCCTGCCGTTCCACCTGTCCGCCCAGCTGGTCGAAATACTCTCCCACCTGCTGGACCAGGTTCTTCTCCCCTTTGGCGAACTCCTCCCCCGTCAGTTCAACCAGGGGCTCCCCCAAAGTCTGAGCCGAGGCCTCGACCTTTTCCAGAAGTTCGTTGTGGATGGCCCCCTTTTCCTCTGCGCTCATCTGTGCGGAGGGAGAGTCATCTGCAAACACCGCCTGCTCCCAGCCGAGGTCTGGCATGTTCTCCCGGCGCTCCTGGGCGGTCATGTTCATCCGGCGCTGGGTCTCCCTGGCCTCGATCTCACCGGCAGTCCGGCGGTAGAGTTCCTTCGCGTCCTCCGCGCCTTTGGCCCGCCAGTATTCCACGCCGGAGCCACCTGGCCGGCCTTCCCGCCCCTGCAGCTCATGTTGGGTCTCATGGAGCGCAGTGGACAGTCTCTGGTCGGCGGGCAGGTTCTGGTTGAGCGTAATTCCCCGCTCGGTTCTCTCGCCCTTTGTGCCGATGTCCGCCATACGAAATGGCGTGTTTTCGATGCCTGGAGCCGCCTGGAACAGCTCCGGGTGGCCCAGATAATCCCCCAGGGTGGTTCCCTCGGGCATACCCTGCCGTTTGGCATCGCCCAATGGATAGAACTTCGCCCCGCTGTCGTCCACTTCCTCCACCCAGTTTTCCCGGGTGTCCCGGATAGCCCCGGTCTCCCTCCAGATGGTCTCCCGGTCCACGCCCTGGTCCTCCATCTGTTTGGCCTGCCGGGCCACAGTGTCCCCGGCCCGCTTGAAGGAGTACCGGGCCTCCGTCTCTTCATAGTCCTGCATCCGACGGGTAAACTCCGCCAGCTTCGGGTCCTGCTTTCCGCTGAGGTAGCTGTCCACCAGGGCCTCCACCCCTGCCCGGTCTACCTCCGCCCGGGCGGCGGCTTCCAGCTTCCCCTCCTGATAGTCCCGGATCACCTGGCCCATCAGGTCGTCCCGGCGGTTGGCAAGAAACCGCTTCTCCTGGGCAGTCCGCCGGGCCTTGACCGCAGCCTCCCGGCCGGTGAGCAGACGGCTCCCCTTCACGGTCTCCTTCATGGCCAGCTCCAGGGCCTCCACGGCGTTTTCGATCTTGGCGGTGTCTCTTCCCCTGAGCTTATCCAGCAGTTCCCGGAAGGCCTCCGCCATCCGCTGGAGGAGGGTCTTGTTCTCCCGGTTCTCCTGGATGAATTTTTGCAGGAGCCGCTCGTTCTCAATGAGGGCGCCGGCGTAGTCCGCCGCCACCTCGTCCAGGGCCTGGTCCCTGGAATACTGCAAGCCCATCTCTCCGGCCTCCCGCAGGACCTCCTCCACCTGGGTCTGCACTCCCTCTTCCCGGGCGATGATGTCCCGGAACTTAGCGTATCCCTCCGGGGAGACCGCCTGCATCCGGTGGGTGATCTCGTGACCATAGAGGAACCGGACAGGATTCGGGTTGTTCCGCTCAATGGTGATGGTGTTGCCTCTCAGCTCCGCGTTGGCCAGGCCTCCGGCCACCTGGTCGGCAAACCGGGTCTGGACCCCAAGCAGGCGGGAGACCTGGTCGATCTCCTCCAGAGTCTTCCGGTTGACCCCAGTGCCGGCGGTCCTTTCCACATCCTGCACCTGGTTTTGAACATTTGTTCCAGTGGCCTTCTGCCGCATTTCGCCAATCATTGAGCCCGCCGTGCCAAACACGCCGCCGGACACCGCGCCAGCGACGGCGTTCTCCATCAGCTCCTGCCAGCTCCATTCCGCCTTGGGGTCCTTGGCGATCTTGTCCGCCATATAGTTGGCCACATAGGAAGCGCTCTCCTCGCTGGCCTCGATCCACATCTGCTTCAGGATGTTTTTTGCCGCGTTCGTCCCAGACTTCCCGCCCAGGAGCTTGGCCAGGCTGCCCAGAGGGATCCGCTCCGTGGCCAGTTCAATGCCGCCGGAGATCAGGCCCCGCTGCAAGGCTTCGTCGGGGGCAATCCCCCGCTCATTCAGTTCAAAGGCCTTTGCGCCGGCCGCCTGGGTCCCCAGCATGGCGGCGCCCACCGCCGGGCCCACCACAGGGATGGCGGCAGCGGCCATCCCCGGCAGGTTTTGGCCGATGGAAATGGCAGTCTCCGTCAGGAACCGGTCCGGCCCCTCCAGCCCTCTGGTGGCCTCCATGGTGTACTCCTGGCTCTGGCGCATCAGCCGCTGGCCCAGGGCGTTGGGATCAACCGTGCTGCCGGAGCGGCGCAGCTTGTCCAGGTTTTTTGCGATCCTGACCCGCTGCTCCAACTGCTGGATGCTTCCCCACGACGGGTCCCCCTGTCCCTGTTGAGCCAGTTTCAGTCTGGCTTTCCAGAGATCCAGGTCGTTGGCGGTCTTCTCGATGTAATCCCGGTTCTGCTCCAGGACATAGTTGTCCGTGCTCTTTGCAGCGGTCTCGAAGAGGGACAAAACAGAGCCTGCAATGCCCGTCCCGGCTGCTTTAAAGCCGGCTGCCATCCGCTCGGTCTCCCGCTGGGCGTCCTCTTTGCTTCCCGACCACATAGAGCGGCCGTAGGCGTCGGTCCTTTGGCCCTGAACCCTGGCCGCCCGCCGGAGGTTTCTGCGGATCTCGGTCTCCCGGCGGATGGCCGCCTTCATGCCCTCCTTATCCCCGGCCTGCTTGGCGGCCTCATAGTCCATCCTTGCCTTTTTCACCTGCCGGATGCCGGCCTCATTCAGGCCCACCCGGTCCTCCCGGGACAGCTCTGGAGAGATATACTCGTCTCCCGCCGCGCCGCCGGAGTAGCCGTGCTGCTTTCTGGTCAGCTCGGCTTTGGCGTGGGCCTCCGCCATGGCCGCCCGGTCCCCGGCTGCTTTGGCGGCGTCGTAGGCGCTTTTGGCCTCCCGCACCATCTGCTGTCCGGTGCTGTTCAGGTTCTTCCTGTCATAGTTGGAGATCCTGATTTTCCGCAGCTCCTGCTGCCGGCGGCGGTGGTCTGCGGCCTCCTGCTTCACCCGTTCCCTGGTCTTGGCTCTGGATTCCGGTGTGGTGTTGGCCCGGGCCTGCTGGACCTTTTTCGTTCCCGTGTTCCCGTTCTTCGCGTCCAGACGCAGGTAATCTACCGTGGTGTACAGGCGGCCTTTCCTGTCGGTATGGCGATCCACCAGAGCCGAAGCCCTGGTGGATGATTTGGTCGTCGTGTTGCCGGTTTTCCCGATAGTTGATTTTCCGGCGGGTTTCTTCTTCTCCGCCGTCTCTTTCGCCCGCTGGGTCACGGTTTTCATCGTGCTCCCCATGGTCGTTTTACGGTTCTTTTTCTTCTTTTCCTGGAAATCCTCGAAGAAACTGGCCATACTGTCCCCTCCTTATCCGTAGTACCCCTGCTGGATCAGCCACATCCTCTGGGCCAACTGCTGGGCCTGCTGCTGCGTGTAGCCCATTTTCATGAGGGTCGCAGTGTCCGGCACGATGCCGTACTGCATCAGCTGCAATGCCAGGCTGTTCAGCTCGCTCTCCTTCTGCGCCTGCTGCTGCTGTTCGAACTGCTTCTGGGCCGTCTCCCGGTCCAGCTTGTCCTGCTCCTGGTTATACAGGAACTGCTGGTACCAGTTTCGCTGGGCCAAAGCATCCTGCATCTGCTGGTACCGGAACTGCAGGTTGGTGTTGGCCTGGCTCTGGATCTGGGCCAGGGCGTCGGCGTACAGCCCCATGGTGCTCTGGGCCAGAGAGGAGAGCTGGGCGGCCAGTTCCCGGTTCCCTTCCAGCTCTGCCTGCCGGATGGCCTGCTCCAGGCTGGCGATGGTGTTGATCCGCTGGGTCTCCCCCTGGCGCAGAGCCTCTGCGTAACTGGTCTGCAATCCCAGGGCGGAGGATTCCGTGATGCCGCCGGTGTAGCCCATGGCGGCCATCTTCTCCGGGAGATCCCGCTCGTTCATCCGTCGCTGAATGTACAGCTGCCGTGCAAGGTCGTCGTACTGCTGGTTGATCTGCCCCTTCTGGCTGTCCAGGTTCCCCCTGGCCGCCTCCAGAGCCGCCGCGTACTGCCGCTCCAGCAGGTCCGCCTGGTTCTGCTGAAAGCTGTCCAGCTTTTCCATGTAGCCGTCGTACAGGTTTGGTGCCTCCTCCGGCGTATACTGGGTCTCAAAGAGCTTTTGTCCGTCGTACCACCACACACCGTCCTGGTCCCGGGTAGCCCCAAGCCTGGTGCCAATCGCATAGGCCTGGTCCGCCAGAACCTTTTTTTGGGCGTCGTCAGCAGAGTACCAGGCCGTCCCCAGGTTTTTCATCTGCTGGATATCGGAATATCGCAGCGGATCTGACGTGGTCAGAGTTTTCTGTTCGGTTCCGCTGTCAGGCTGAACAGTTCCTGTGGTATCTTCCGGCTGATAAATGGTGTCGTACAGTTTCTGACCGTCGTACCACCACACGCCATCGGAGTCTCTGGTAGCCCCCAGGCCGGTTCCAATCGCATAGGCCTGGTCCGCCAGAACCTTCTTTTGGGCGTCGTCAGCAGAGTGCCATTCCTGGGACATCTTCTTCATCTGCTCGATCTGAGCATATCTTTGGGGGTCAGATGTGTACAGGCCCTGCCGCTTGTTTCCGTTGGCGTCAATGTATGTTGTGCTCTGGGCTGGCATGGCTGCCGCGCCAGTTGTGACCTTCCCTTCGGTGGCCATCCAAACATCCCCTTTCTTACTCCAGCAGACCCTTCCGGCCCAGCACGGCGATGACCTCGCACCGCTTCATGGGGCGTTCCGGGGCGGTTCCGTCGGTGATGCCAGCCTTTACAGCTCTTTCCCAGTGTCCGTCCACGCGGCTCCACGCAGGCTCATCCAGCTTGGATGCGTGTCTGTTTGCCTTCTCCATCAGGAGATAAGCCTGCTCGTCGGTCAGTTCCTCCAGTAGCTTGTTGATGTCCATGTCATCGTCCTCCTTTGCGTGTTCTGGCCTCTCGATGACCCAGTAGTATTTGACCTGCCGCTTGAAAACGGCGTAATCGCCCCGTACTCGGTGGGCCTTGGTGCTGGCAGGATCGTTGATGTAGATTACATCCCCCCGGACCTTCCAGGCCAACACATAGTGGCCGGAGCTTGTCCAGTTGCCCTTGCCCATGCAGGCAATGACCAGGTCGCCCCGGTCCAGGGCGTCCTTTGCCTGGGCGTGGTAGGCAGATCTGTCGTTGCCGTAGATGTTGCTGCCGTTCACCTGATAGCAGGTCAGGCCGTACCGCTTGGCCGCAGGGGGAAAGTACCCGTAATAGGTCCCCTGGTGCGGCGCCTTGTATCCGTTGGCCAGCGCCCAGGCGCACTCGGTTTTTGGGGTCACCGCAGGGTCCGCCCAGGTGGCCAGCACCATGGCCATGGCCGTCGGCCCGCAGCCGGAAGCCCGGATTGTCGTCTTCTCCCCGGCCGCGGAGTAATCCAGATTCCCCCACCGGGGATCGGTCTGTAAGTAAGAGACAGGCTGTTTGTTCATGGTTTCACGTCCTTTCTCCAAAAAATACTATGTCTTCTCAACAGGATCCAAATCGTGGTTACCACTCCTCAAAGATCGCTTTTGCAACATACTTCTTTCCGTATGCGCTCAGGGAACAGGCTTCGCTTGTTGTGCCGCCCCAGGTCAGGGTGTTCCCGGAAAATTTGTAACTCAGCATTCCCATACTGAGCGTTCCAGATGTGTTGAGATACAGTGATACGGTTTTTCCTCCGGCAGCTGTGCGGACAAAGACTGCTTCTCCATGGTTTTCGCTGGTCTCTGCGCTCCGAATAAACACCACCTCGGGCTGCTTTGCAAACTCCACCGACTGCTGACTGATCACGCCGTCCCCTGTGTAGGTAACTGTCTGGGACTTCAGTCCCTTGTTCCCCAGCTGACCCAGGTATTTGTAATAGACTCCATCCTGCTCCCCGTCCTCCGGGTAGGCCGCAGCGTCCTCGCTGGCTGTATACTCGACCAGCGATTTCAGGGAGGTGTCCGGCCCCACCGTGTACCAGGATGTGGTTTGTGCCAAATAGGTTGCGTTGGTATACGTCAGCTCAATGGATCCCGGCGAGATGTAGTAGATGACACCGTCCTTCAGACCGGTATAATCTCCGTTTTTCATCAGGTAACATCCTGTCAGTTTTTTTACCGATGCAATCGTCATGTTTCCTGTCGTCACATTGATTGAGATTGGATTAACCAGAGCCACAGTACCATCTGCTTTCGTTTCCACTGCATCCGCTGCATAAAACCACTGTTTGACCGACACTGTCGCCTCTACCACGTTCAGGGTTGTGGTCTTCCGGTCGCTTAGTATGCCGCCCACGCCGCCCACCTGAAGCTTTGCCCACACATGGAGGTTGGTCACTCCGATCAGATCTTCCGTTGTTATTTCGCTTCCGCCGGTTTCCGGTGTTCCGGGCTCTCCGCTTTCCGCTGCTTTCGGCCTGTTGTTCGCCGCCACGATTGCAGAGCTTTTTGCTGTGTCCGTTGGGTTTTTCAGTCCCACCACGGTTACATTTTCCAGGTCCACATGGATGGCCTGGTCGGCATACACTGTGACCCCGTTGATCTCAGGCGTTCCGGAACATCGAATGGATTCTCCTTTCGGCAGATCATCTTCTATGATCACTATGACGAAATGATTTTCTGTCATTCCTTCCAGTGTAACGGTCGCTTTGAATTTGTTTCCCTCTTCGCTCCATGAACTGGCTGGGATTCTGACCTTTGTTCGAAGCATTTCCATTTGGTCAAAAACATGTTCAGGCAACTGGTCCTCCGGCACTTTTCCTCCCTCGTCCAGATCAGCCTTAGTGCCTACTTTTGCCAGGTCCTCAGCAAATTCCTCTTTGGTTTTGTTGTATCCCGCCGATTTTGCCAGATCATACGCATCTGTTCCTACTACCTTTCCGAGATTTTTTGTCGAAAACATAGTACCTCCTTTACATCGTGTTGATATGGATTTCTCCTCTGTAATAATCTGTAAATAAAGGTTAAACCGGTTCCACATAGATCCCCACCAGCTCACCCAGCGCGTGATACACGGGGTTGCCGGTGTCCCGGCTGCACAGGTAGGTCACCCCGTCCTGGCTGTAGTACAGCCCGCTCACCAGCGCCATGTTCCCGTTGTAGGGAATGGGGTCATACAGGGAGCCGTCGTGGGTTTCGCAGATTTCCTCCCACAGAGCCGGGGCGTTCTCCGGCTCCCAGCCATCCTGAGAAGTATGAGCCTGGAGGCAGCGCCACAGCCTGACGTTGTCCTGCACCTTGTAACCTGCTGCGTAAGAGACACCTGCCGCCCACGCCGGGTAAAACGCCTTCATCCGGAACGCCGTCTGGTCATCCACCACCAGGGTGTTGACCTGCTGCTTCAGGAGCAGGGACAGCGCCTCCGATTCCGTGAG
>JAEDLP010000173.1 GCA_016295225.1 Oscillospiraceae bacterium
TTCCTGGGCTGCCGGGGCACCACCGGCACCGAGGCCAGCTTCCTGGAGCTTTTCGCCGGGGACACCGCCAAAATTGACGAGATGAACCGGAAGATCAGTCAGGAATTCGGTTTCACCAAATGCTTCCCCGTCTGCGGCCAGACCTACCCCCGGAAAACCGACAGCCGCATCCTGAATCTACTGTCCTCCATCGCCCAGAGCTGCTACCGGATGGCAAACGACATCCGGCTGCTGCAGCATGACCGCCAGGTGGAAGAACCCTTCGAGAAAAACCAGATCGGCTCCTCCGCCATGGCCTACAAGCGCAATCCCATGCGTTCCGAGCGAATCTGTTCCCTGGCCCGCTATCTCATGGCCGATGCCATGAACGCGCCCATGACCGCCTCCACCCAGTGGCTGGAGCGGACGCTGGACGACTCTGCCAACCGGCGAATTTCCCTTCCTGAGGGATTCCTCTGCGCCGATGCCATTTTGCGCCTCGCCCAGAACGTAACCAACGGGCTCCACGTCAACGAAAAGATCGTGGAGAAGGCCGTCCGGGAATACCTTCCCTTTATTGCCACCGAAAATCTCATGATGGAGGGTGTCAAACGGGGCGGAGACCGGCAGCAGCTGCATGAAATCATCCGCCAGTGCTCCATGGCCGCTACCGCCCGGATGAAAAACGGTGAAAGCTGGGACCTGCTTTCCGACCTCTCCGCCCATCCCGAATTTGGAATGGACCGGAGCGAGATGGAATCTCTTCTGGATCCCAGAAACTTCATCGGTCGCTGCCCCGAGCAGGTGAGCTCCTTCCTTGACCAAATCGCCCCCCTCCTTTCCCAGGTTCCCCAAGGAGACGCGGAAATCAATCTGTAAAGGAGAATACTATGGAAGAGAAAATACTGGTATTGGACTTTGGCGGTCAATACAATCAGCTGATTGCCCGCCGGGTCCGGGAGCAGAATGTCTACTGTGAGATCAAGCCCTATACCATATCCATGGAGGAGATTCGGGCCTTCGCGCCCATGGGCATCATCTTCACCGGCGGCCCCAACAGCGTGTATCTTGAGGATTCTCCCCACGTTGACCCGGAGGTTTTCTCCCTGGGTGTCCCGATCCTCGGCATCTGCTATGGCTGTCAGCTGATGGCCTACACCCTGGGTGGTCAGGTCACCGCCGCCCAGAAGGATACCGCCCGGGAGTACGGCAAAACCGTCACCTACTACGACACCTCCTGCAAGCTTTTCAAAGGGATTCCCGGACAGGCCATTTCCTGGATGAGCCACGGCGACTATATGGCGAAGGTTCCTGAGGGTTTTGCCCTCGTGGCCCATACCGATGCCTGCCCCAACGCGGCCATTGCCGATGAAGCCAGAAGCTTTTACGGTGTTCAGTTCCACCCCGAGGTCAACCATACCCAGTATGGCGACCGGATGCTTCGGAACTTCCTCTACGAGATCTGCGGAGCCAAGGGAACCTGGACCATGGGTGACTTCTGCAAGAATACTGTCGCCCAGCTCCGGGAAACCATTGGCCCACAGGGCCGTGTGCTGCTGGCCCTGTCCGGTGGCGTGGATTCCTCTGTTCTGGCGGCGCTGCTGGCCGAAGCCGTCGGGGATCGGCTGACGGCGGTTTTTGTGGATCACGGCTGCATGCGCAAGAATGAAGGCGACGAAGTGGAAGCCGCCTTCGCCAAATGGAACATTCATTTTGTCCGGGTGGATGCGGAAAAGAGATTCCTGGACAAGCTCAAAGGCGTGGAAGACCCCCAGCGCAAGCGGCAGATCATCGGCGCCGAATTTGGCTATGTCTTCCTGGATGAAGCCATGAAGTTCGGCATTACCAAAGAGGATTTCTTCGCCCAGGGCACCATCTACCCCGATGTCATTGAATCCGGGGCCGGAGATGCCGATGTCATCAAGAGTCACCACAACAAGCTGCTCCCCCGAGAGGTGATCGAACAGTTCAAGGCGGTTTTGGAGCCCTTGGATCACCTGTTCAAGGATGAAATTCGCCTGCTGGGGAAGGAATTGGGACTTCCTGACTACCTTGTCCACCGGCAGCCCTTCCCCGGCCCGGGACTGGCCATCCGCATTCTGGGAGATGTCACAAAGGAAAAGCTGGAAATCCTGCGGGAGGCAGACTTTATCTTCCGGGAAGAAATCGCCAAGGCAAATCTTGGCAGTATTTGCAGTCAGTATTTCGCGGTTCTGACCAACGCAAAGAGCGTCGGAGTCATGGGTGACGGACGAACCTATGAGAATGTACTGGCTCTGCGCAGTGTTACCACCAAGGACTTCATGACCGCGGAGTGGACCCGGATTCCCTACGAGGTTCTGGATCGGGTTTCCGTCCGAATCGTCAACGAGGTCCCTCGTATCAATCGCATCGTCTACGACATCACATCCAAGCCCCCCGCTACGGTGGAGTGGGAATAACCTTAAGGCCGTGATCCCTGGTTGTGCGC
>JAEDLP010000044.1 GCA_016295225.1 Oscillospiraceae bacterium
TTTATATGAAAACTACGGCTACCGCCGGTTTAAAATGAGCAAGTTTGAGGAGTATGACCTCTACATCCGCAACAAGGACTTCCTGGTCAGCGACCGGATGATCACCTTCACCGACGCCCGGGGGGTCCTCATGGCCCTCAAGCCCGACGTGACCCTCTCCATCGTGAAGAACACCCGGGAGAAGGAGCCGGGGCCCCGGAAGGTCTATTACAACGAGACCGTCTACCGGACCAACAAAGGGGACGACACCTTCCAGGAGATCATGCAGACCGGTCTGGAGTGCATCGGCGACCTGGACCTGTACCACATCTACGAGGTCCTCTCCCTGGCCGTCCAGAGCCTGGCGTCCATCAGCCCCGACTACGTGCTGGACGTCTCCCACATGGGCCTGGTCTCCGGCTTCATGGAGGCCGCGGGGGTCTCCCGGGAGGACTATCCCACCGTCCTGGAGGCCGTCCGGGAGAAGAACGCCGCCGCCCTCCGGGCCTTCTGCCGGGAGAAGGGGATGAGCGCCACCGTCTCCGCCCTGCTGGAAAAGCTGGTCAGCACCTACGGCCCCATTGAGGCCGTCCTGGCTGAGCTGGCCCCTCTGTGCGTGGGGGGCAAGAAGACCCGGGAGGCTTGGGAGGAGCTCAACAGCGTCTGTCAGCTCCTGAAGGCCAACGGCCTGGGTGAGAAGGTCTGCCTGGACTTCTCCGTGGAGGGCGGCATGGACTATTACAGCGGCATCGTCTTCCGGGGCTTCATCAAAAATCTCTCCGCGGGGGTGCTCTCCGGCGGACAGTATGATAAAATGGTGGAGAAAATGGGCAAGCGCTGCGGTGCCATCGGCTTCGCTATCTACCTGGATGAGCTGGAGCGGCTCCGTCCCGCCCAGCTCCCGTGGGATGCCGATGTGCTGGTGCGCTATGACGACCAGACCGACCTGACCGCCCTCACCGGCAGGATGGCGGAGCTGGCCGCCGCCGGGAAGAAGGCCCTGGCCCGGAAGGAGTCCGGGGACCTGCGGGTGAAGGAGACCATCGACATGAGAGGGGGAGAACAGGCATGAGCAGCCAGGAATTTCTGAACGTAGCCCTGCCCAAGGGCCGGCTGGGGGAGAAGGTCTACGCCATGTTCGCCCAGGCGGGCTTCCCTTGCGAGGAGCTGCTGGACCCCAAGCGGAAGCTGATTTTTGAGAACCCCGAGGCCGGCGTCCGGTACTTCTGGGTCAAGCCCTCCGACGTGGCGGTCTACGTGGAGCGGGGCGCCGCCGACGTGGGCGTGGTGGGCAAGGACATCCTTCTGGAGTACGAGCCGGACATCTACGAGCTGCTGGACCTGAACGTGGGCAAGTGCCGCATGTGCGTGGCCGCTGAGAACGGCTTCCGTCCCGACCCTGACCAGACCCTGCGGGTGGCCACCAAGTTCCCCCGCATCGCCCGGACCTTCTACAGCGCCCGGAGCCAGGATATCGACATTATCCTCCTCCACGGCTCCATCGAGATCGCCCCCATCCTGGGCATGACCGATGTGATCGTGGATATCGTGGAGACCGGAACCACCCTGAAGGAGAACAACCTGTCCCCCATCGAGACCATCGTTCCCATCAGCGCCCGTCTCATTGCCAACAAAGTGAGTTTTAAGTTCAAGCACGACGCCATCCAGAAGCTCTTCCAGAGCCTGACGGAGCAGGTGGCAGCCAAGGAGGCAGAAAAGAAATGATTCGCATCTTAAAAGAAGCAGAGACCAACCGGGCCGCGATCTTTGCCCGGGAAGACCCCGTGGGCAGCGTGGAGGAGCCCGTCCGGGCCATCCTCGAGGACGTGAAGGCCAACGGCGACGCGGCTCTGAAGAAATACACCAAGGAATTTGATGGGGCCGACATCCCCACCGTGGAGGTGGGCATGGGGGCCATCGACGACGGCTTCCGTCAGGCGGACCCCTTCCTGGTGGATATCCTCTACCGGGCCGCCGAGCGGGTGGCTGCCTTCCACCAGCACCAGGTCCGCAACAGCTTTCTCGTCAACGAGGAGTCCGGCATCGTCATGGGCCAGAAGATCATCCCCCTGGAGCGGGTGGGGCTCTACGTCCCCGGCGGCACCGCCGCCTATCCCTCCAGCGTCATTATGAACTGCATCCCCGCCAAGCTGGCCGGGGTGAAGGAGATCTTCATGGTGACCCCCCCGGACAAGAACGGCAAGGTTCCCGCCAACATCCTGGCCGCCGCCCGGATCTGCGGCGTGAACCGGGTCTTCCGGGTGGGCGGCGCCCAGGCCATCGCCGCCCTGGCCTACGGCACCGAGAGCATCCCCAAGGTGGATAAGATCGTCGGCCCCGGCAACCAGTTTGTGGCCGAGGCCAAGAAGCAGGTCTTCGGCAAGGTGGGCATCGACATGGTGGCCGGCCCCAGCGAGATCCTGGTCATTGCCGACGGGAAGAACAACCCCCAGATCGTGGCCGCCGACCTGCTGAGCCAGGCCGAGCACGACAAAAACGCCTCCGCCGTTCTGGTCACCGACAGCGAGGAGCTGGCCCTGGCCGTCCAGGCCGCCATTGAGGAGCAGATCCCCAAGCTCAAGCGGGCCGAGATCGCCCGGGCTTCCATCGACAACAACGGCAAGATCATCGTGGCAAACTCCATCGGCACTGCCATCGACATCGCCAACGAGATCGCCCCCGAGCACCTGGAGCTGTGCATCGACGAGCCCTTCGCCTGGCTGGACAAGATCAAGAACGCCGGCTCCATCTTCATGGGCCGCAACTGCCCCGAGGCCCTGGGGGACTACTTCGCCGGCCCCAACCACACCCTGCCCACCAGCGGCACCGCCCGGTTCTCCAGCCCCCTGTCCGTGGACGACTTCGTGAAGAAGACCCAGTACACCTATTACACCAAGGAGGCCCTCTCCGTGGCCCAGCAGTCTGTCTCCCACTTCGCCAAGCAGGAGGGACTCACCGGCCACGCCCGGTCCATCGACATCCGTTTTGATCCCAACGTGACGGGAGAGTAATCCATGAGCAGATTCCTGAACACCAAGTATGCCGATCTCGAGGCCTACACCCCCGGGGAACAGCCCCGGGACAAACAATACATCAAGCTGAACACCAACGAGTCCCCCTATCCGCCCTCCCCCCAGGTCCTGGCGGCCCTGACCGGCCAGGATCTGGAGGATCTGCGGCTGTACTCCGACCCCGAGGGGACCGCCCTCCGGGAGAAGCTGGCGGCTCTCTACGGCTGCCAGCCGGGGAATGTCTTCCTGTCCAACGGCTCCGACGACATCCTGAACTTCGCCTTCATGGCCTTCGCCCAGGACGGCGCGGTGTTCCCGGGACTCACCTATAGCTTTTACCCGGTCTTTGCCGACCTGCACAAGGTCCCCTATGCCACTGTCCCCCTGAAGGAAGACTTCACCGTGGATGTGGAGGGTCTGTGCGGCACGGGGAAATTTACCGTCCTGGCCAACCCCAACGCCCCCACGGGCATCGCCCTGCCTCTGTCTGAGGTGGAGAAGATCCTCGCCTCCAACCCCGACCGGGTGGTGGTCATCGACGAGGCCTATGTGGACTTCGGCGGGGAGTCGGCCGCCGGACTTATTGACCAGTACGACAATCTGTTGGTGGTTATGACCTATTCCAAGTCCCGGTCCATGGCGGGGGCCCGGTTGGGGTTTGCCCTGGCCAGCCGACCCATCATCCAGGACCTGGAAAAGATCAAGTATTCCACCAACCCCTATAACGTGAACCGCCTGACCCTGAAGCTGGGGGAGGCCGCCGTGGACTCCGACGCATACTTCCGGGACAACGCCAAAAAGATCATGGCCACCCGGGAGAAGACCACCAAGGCCCTCCGGGCCCTGGGCTTCACCCTGCCGGACTCCAAGTCCAACTTCCTCTTCGTGAAGAAGGAGGGCCTGGACGGGGGCCTGCTCTACCAGAAGCTCAAGGACCGGGGCATCCTGATCCGCCACTTCTCCGATCCCCGCATCGCCCAGTACAACCGGGTCACCGTGGGGACGGACGAGGAGATGGAGGCATTCCTGGAGGCCGTAAAGGCCGTAATGGCCGAGGAGGGACTGGCATGAGAACCGCTGAGATCACCCGGACCACCGGGGAGACCCAGATCACCCTGAAACTGAATTTGGACGGAGGCCCCTCCGAGATCCACACCGGCGTGGGCTTCTTTGACCACATGCTCACGGGCTTTGCCCGCCACGGGGGCTTCGGCCTGGAGGTCTCCTGCACCGGGGACACCTGGGTGGACGACCACCACTCCGTAGAGGACGTGGGCATCTGCCTGGGGTCGGCCTTCGCCGAGGCCCTGGGGGACATGCGGGGGGTGGAGCGCTTCGGCCACATCCTCCTGCCCATGGACGAGGCCCTCATCCTGGCCGCTGTGGATCTGTCCGGCCGGGGCATGCTCTGCTGGGATGTGACCATGCCCACCGAAAAGGTGGGGTCCTTCGACACGGAGCTGGCCAAGGAGTTCTGGCTGGCCTTCACCCGGAAGGCCAACTGCACCCTGCACCTGCGGATGCTGGCCGGAGAGAACAGCCACCACATCATCGAGGGAGTCTTTAAGGCCGCCGCCCGGAGCCTGAAAATGGCCGTGAAGCTGAACGGCTCCGACGAAGTCCCCTCCACCAAGGGGATGTTGGTGTAAGATTACAGACCCCCAATGAAGGGGACCACCCCCTTGCCTCCCCTCTCAGGGGAGCCTTTGAGCCCCTTTTACCAAGAGAAAAACTCCAACAGGAGGTTATCAATATGATAGCAGTTATTGATTACGGCGTGGGCAATCTCTTCTCCCTCTGCCGTTCCTTAGAGGCCATCGGCCAGGAGCCGGTGGTCACCGGGGACCCGGCGGTCCTCCGGCAGGCGGATAAGCTCATCCTCCCCGGGGTGGGGGCCTTCCAGGACGCCGCCGACAAGCTCCGGGCCAGCGGTCTGGACCAGGTCATCAAAGAGGAGGTGGCCAAGGGCAAGCCCATCCTGGGCATCTGCCTGGGCATGCAGCTCCTCTTTGAGGAGAGCCACGAGTTCGGCGTCTGGCAGGGCCTGGGCCTCATCCCCGGCAAGGTGGTCACCATGGAAGGCGTGGTCCCCGCCGACTACAAGATCCCCCACATCGGCTGGAACGGCCTGCACTTCCCCCAGGGTGTCCGCCACCCCTTGCTGGGCTCTGTGGAGGAGGGGGAGTGCGTCTACTTCGTCCACTCCTTCTACGCCACGGACTGCGACGAAGCGGTCATCGCCACCACCGAGTACGGGGCGGAGCTCACCGCCGCCGTGGCCAAGGGCAGCGTTATGGGCTGCCAGTTCCATCCGGAAAAGAGCGGCCCCGTGGGTCTTGGCATTTTAAAGACCTTCTGCGAAGGGACGTGGTGAGCCATGAAGATTTTTCCCGCCATTGACCTGTACGGCGGTCAGGCCGTCCGCCTGTATAAAGGGGATTACGACCAGATGACGGTCTACGACCCCGAACCCCTGAACACCGTCCGCAAGTTCGAGGCCGCCGGAGCCAGGCACCTCCACCTGGTGGACCTAGAGGGGGCCAAGACCGGCCAGACCACCAACCTGCCCACCATCGAGAAGCTGGCCGCCAGCACCGGGCTCTTCATTGAGGTGGGGGGCGGCATCCGAACCATGGACACCGTCCGCCGCTACCTGAACGCCGGGGCCAGCCGGGTGATCTTAGGTACCGCCGCCGTCACCGACCCGGACTTCACCGCCCGGGCCGTGGCCGAGTACGGCGAGAAGATCGCCGTGGGGGCCGACCTGAAGGACGGCAAGGTGGCCATCAAGGGCTGGCTGGAGACCAGTCAGGACACCTGGGAGGTCTTTTTTGAAAAGATGCAGACCCTGGGGGTCAAGACCATCATCTGCACCGATATCTCCAAGGACGGGGCCATGCAGGGAACCAACCGGGCACTGTACCGGGAGCTGACCCAGCGCTTTGCCATGGACATCATCGCCTCCGGCGGGGTGTCCTCCCTGGAGGATATCCAGGCCCTGAAGGCCGCTGGGGTCCACGGGGCCATCATCGGCAAGGCCTACTACACCGGAGCCATCGACCTGGCCCAGGCCGTCCGCCTGGGGGAAGGAGAGTAACCCAATGATTACGAAACGCATCATCCCCTGCCTGGACGTCCGGGACGGCCGGGTGGTCAAGGGGGTCAACTTTGAAGGACTGAACGACGTCAGCTCCCCCATCGAGCTGGCCGATTACTACAGCCGCTGCGGGGCCGACGAGCTGGTCTTTTACGACATCACCGCCTCCGCCGAGGGCCGCGCCCTGTTCACGGAGATTTTGAAGGAGACCGCCAGCCGGGTCTTTATTCCCCTCACCGTGGGCGGCGGCATCAACACCCTGGAGGACTTCGACCGGGTGCTGAAATGCGGGGCCGACAAGGTCAGCGTCAACTCCGGGGCCATCCGCAACCCCGACCTGATCCGGGAGGCTGCCCTTCGCTATGGCAGCCAGTGCGTGGTGCTGTCGGCTGACGTGAAGCGGGTGGACGGACAGTTCCGGGTCTTTGCCCGGGGCGGCCGGGACGACACCGGCATGGAGGCCATCGCCTGGATCAAGCGCTGCGTGGATCTGGGGGCCGGGGAGATCGTGGTGAACTCCATCGACACCGACGGCGTCAAGGGGGGCTTCGACCTGGAAATGCTCCAGGCCGTCTGCGACGTGGTCAAGGTCCCCGTCATCGCCTCCGGCGGCGCGGGGAAGAAGGAGGATTTCACCGAACTCTTCCGCACCATCCCCGGGGTGGACGCCGGTCTGGCCGCCTCCATCTTCCACTTCGGTGAGGTGGCCATCCCCGACCTGAAAGCAGATTTGAGAAAGAACGGAATCCTCGTTCGATAATATGGGAGGAAGAACGCCATGATTGACATGGAAAAGCTGAAATTTGACGAAAAGGGCCTGATCCCCGCCATCGTGGTGGACGGAAAGAGCGGTCAGGTCCTGACCCTGGCCTATATGAACAAGGAGAGCCTGGAGATCTCCATCCGGGAGGAGCGCACCTGCTTCTGGAGCCGCTCCCGCCAGGAGCTGTGGCGGAAGGGGGAGACCTCCGGGAACGCCCAGCACATCATCGACATCACCGCCGACTGCGACTACGACGCCCTGGTGGTCCGGGTCAACAAGGACGGCCCCGCCTGCCACACCGGCGCGGAGTCCTGCTTCCACAACCCCCTGTGGGAGAGCGAGGAGAACCACGCCTTCTCCCTGGACGCCCTGATGGAGATGCTGGCCGGCCGCAAGACCAACCCCAAGGAGGGCTCCTACACCTCCTATCTGTTTGAGAAGGGCCTGGACAAGATCCTGAAGAAGGTGGGGGAGGAGTCCACCGAGGTCATCATCGCCGGCAAGGCCGAGGACAAGGCCGAGACCATCTACGAGATCGGCGACCTGGCCTACCACGTGATGGTGCTGATGCTGGAGCTGGGCATCACCCTGGAGGACGTCCGCAAGGAGCTGGCCTCCCGACACGTCATCGACAAGAAGGTCAAGCAGGAGAAGATGACATAAAGACTTTGGACAGCAAAAAACAGCCGAGGCATTGCCTCGGCTGTTTTTTGCTTATAACAATCCAGTCAAATACCGCCGGACCATGTCCAGGGCGGTGCCGGCGGACAGACGGCGGACCCGATCCCGGTCCCCCTTGCCCGCGTGGTACTCCTGGACAATGCAGTCCTCCCCATAGGCCAGCCCCAGGTAGACCAATCCCACCGGGTTGCCCCGGTCGTCGGGGTCCGGCCCAGCCACGCCGGTGGCGGAGAGGGCGATGTCGCAACCCAGGACTTTTTTGGCCCCACGGGCCATGGCCTCGGCCACCTGGGGGGAGACGGCCCCGTATTGATCCAGCATCTTCTGGGGAACCCCCAGGATGCCCGCCTTCACCTCGTTGGTGTAGCTGACCACGCCCCCCTTGAGGACGGCGGAGGCCCCGGGCAGGTCGGTGATAAGCTTGGCGATGAGCCCGCCGGTGCAGGACTCGGCAGTGCCCAGGGTGAGCCCCTTCTCTTTCAGCAGGTTCAGGCAGACCTCCTGGATGGAGTTCACGTTGACCCCGATCACATGATCCCCCATGATCTCCTTCACCTGCTCCTCCACGGGGGCGATGAGGGCGTAGGCCTCCTCCTCGGTGGCGGCGTGGGCGGTGATCCGCAGCTCGGTTCCCGTGGGCTTGGCATAGGGGGCCAGGGTGGGGTTGTGGAGGGCGTTCATCAGGTCCCGCAAAAGAGCCTCGGCGGCGGATTCCCCAATGCCGAAGGTTTTGATCGTCCGGGAGGCAATAACCCCGTCGGACAGGGTTTTCAGATAGGGGACTGCCCGGTGGCGGAACATCATCTCGCACTCCCTGGGCGGGCCGGGCAGCAGGATGACATGGGTGCCGTCAGCCTCAAAGGCCACCCCGGGGGCGGTCCCCCAGTCGTTGTCCAGGACGGTGCACCCCTCGGGGACCATGGCCTGCTGGTAGTTGTTCTCGGTGACGGGCCGCTCCATGGCGGCGAACCGCTCCCGGATGCGCTGGGCGGAGGGCTCGTGGTAAATCAGCTGTTTCCCAAAAGCCTCGGCCAGGGCCACCTTGGTCAGGTCGTCGCAGGTGGGGCCCAGGCCCCCGGTGGTGATGATGATATCCGCCCGGCTCCGGGCGATTTCCACCGCCTGCCGGACCCGTTCAGGGTTATCCCCCACCACGGTGTGGTAGTAGACGTTGATGCCCAGCTCCGAGAGCCCCTGAGAGATCATCTGGGCGTCGGTATTGGCAATGTTCCCCAGCAGCAGCTCGGTGCCGATGGCGATGAGTTCAGCGGTATGGCTCATGGCGCAGAATCAGTCCTTTTTCCGTGATATAAGAATAGCTTACCCCATGGTGACTCGCTCGATGCCGTCCACGGCGCGCTGGATGAGACCGTCGATATCCAGGTTGGCCTCGGCCTCCAGGATCTCCTCCATGGAGGGGCGGGTCTTGGGGTGCCGGGGGGTGAAGACGGTGCAGCAGTCCTCATAGGGCAGGATGGAGGTCTCGAAGGTACCGATTTTCCGGGCGATACGGATGATCTCCTCCTTGTCCATGCCCACCACGGGCCGGAAGACGGGCAGGGTGCAGACGGCGTTGGTGACCGCCATGGCCTCCATGGTCTGGCTGGCCACCTGGCCCAGGGACTCGCCGGTGACCAGGGCGTGGGCGCCGATGCGGTGGGCCACCTGCTCGGAGATGCGCATCATGAACCGGCGCATGAGGAGGGTGAAGAGATCCTCGGGGCAGGAGCGGCGGAGCTCCTCCTGGATCTCGGTGAAGGGGACCACGTGGACGGTGAGCCGGCCGCACCAGGGGGTGATGAGCCGGGCCAGCTCCAGAACCTTCTCCTTGGCCTCGGGGGAGGTGTAGGGGTAGCTGAAGAAGTGGACCATCTCCAGGGCCAGACCCCGCTTGGCCATCATCCAGGAGGCCACAGGGCTGTCGATGCCGCCGGAGAGGAGGGAGACCGCCTTGCCGCCCACGCCCACGGGCAGGCCGCCGGCCCCCAGGGTGGGGTTGGCGTGGACGTAGGCCGCGAAGTCCCGGACCTCCACGTGGACCACCACGTCGGGGGTGTGCATATCGGCCTGGAGGTGGGGGAAGGCGTCGTCCAGCTCGCCGCCCACATACTGGGAGAGCTGGATGGAGGACAGGGGGAAGGACTTGTCGGACCGCTTGGACTCCACCTTGAAGGTGTTGGCCTCCATCAGATCGTCATAGAGGTAGGTTTTGGCGGTCTCCAGGATGGCCTCGGGGGTCTTCTCGCAGGCCTTGGCCCGGGAGAGGCCTACCACGCCGAAGAGCTTGGCCAGGGTGTCGAAGGCCCCGTCCATGTCGCAGTCCAGGCTCTGGGGTTCCACATAGGTGATGGACTGGCGGGAGTAGATGCGGAACTTGCCGAACTTCTGGAGACGGCGGCGGGCGTTGCCCATGAGGCGCTCCTCAAAGCTCCGGCGGTTCAGGCCCTTCAGGACCATCTCGCCCATCTTCAGCAGGAAGATCTCATCCCCCACGGGAGGGGTGTAGTCCTTGTTCTTGTTGTAATACTTACCCATATGATATGGTTTCCTTTCGTGGTTGGTTTTCTATGTGGCGATTGAACTCCGCAATCGCCTTGGCTCTCCCTTTGGGAGAGGCAAGGACGTGGGAGGGATCCCGAAACGTTTTATCTCTGAAAATACTCCGACTCCCGGTACTGGATGGCTTCGGCCAGGTGGTGGGGGGCGATGGATTCCTCCCCGTCCAGGTCGGCGATGGTCCGGGCCACCCGCAAAATGCGGTCGTAGCTCCGGGCGGTGAGGCCCATGTGGTCGTAGGCCCCCTTCATAATGGCCTTCCCGGCCGCGTCCAGGGCGCAGTATTTACCTAACTCCTCCTGGCCCATGGCGGCGTTGCAGGCCGGGCCGTCGGGGCCGTAGCGCCGGCTTTGGATGGCGCGGGCCTGGACCACCCGGGCCCGGATGGCGGCGGAGGACTCCCCGGGGCTGCGGTCGGAGAGATTTTCAAACTCCAGGGCGGGCACCTCGGCGTAGAGGTCGATGCGGTCCAGCAGGGGGCCGGAGAGCTTGCCCAGGTACTTCCGCACGTCGGCCGGGTTGCACCGGCAGCGGCCCGAGGGGTGGCCGTACCACCCGCACTTGCAGGGGTTCATGGCACACACCAGCATGAAGTCGCTGGGGTAGGTCTCCGAGGCTGCCGCCCGGACCAGGGTGATGGTTCCCTCCTCCATGGGCTGCCGGAGGACCTCCAGCACGTCCTTGTGGAATTCGGGCAGCTCATCCAGAAAGAGAACCCCGTGGTGGGCCAGGGAGATCTCCCCCGGCTTGGGGAAGGGGCTGCCGCCGCCGGCCATGCCCACCGCCGAGATGGAGTGGTGGGGGGACCGGAAGGGACGGCTCAACAGCAGGGGCTGCTCCTTGGTGGTGAGACCCAGAACCGAGTGGACCTGGGTGGCCTCCAGGGCCTCCCGCCGGGACATGGGGGGCAGGATGGAGGGGAGCCGGCGGGCCAGCATGCTCTTGCCGGAGCCCGGCGGGCCGATCATGGCGGCGTTGTGGCCCCCGGCGGCGGCGATCTCCAGCACCCGCTTCACCTGCTCCTGGCCCCGGACCTCTGCAAAGTCGGGGAGGGCCAGGTCGGCCGGGGAACCCGACCAGGGCTGGGCGGGCTGGATGGGGCTCTCTCCGGTCAGGTGGTCGGCCAACTGGCGGACGGTCTCCACCGGGTAGACGGTGAGGCCCTCGGCCAGCGTGGCCTCCGGGGCGCTGTCTGCCGGGACGTATAGCCGCTGAATGCCCGCCTCCCGGGCGGCCAGGGCCATGGGCAGCATGCCCACCACCGGCCGCAGGGTGCCGGAGAGGGAGAGCTCTCCCACGAAGGCGCAATCCGGGTCCGACCAGGGGATCTGCTCCCCGGCGGACAGGATGCCCACCAGGATGGGCAGGTCGTAGACTGTGCCGGATTTCCGCAGGTTGGCGGGGGCCAGGTTCACGGTGATCCGCCCCACAGGGAAGGAAAAACCGCTGTTCTTGATGGCCGAGCGTACCCGCTCCCGGGCCTCCTTCACGGCGGTGTCCCCCAGACCCACGATGTCAAAGTTGGGCAGGCCCCCGGCCAGGTCGCACTCGGCGGTGACCTCGTACCCCGCGATGCCCTGGACCCCCAGGGAACGGATCTTGCGCAGCATGGCGGCCCCTCCTTCCGGTTTTATGTCATACTCATACAGATTAAATAATGCCACAAATTCCCCGGCGGCACAAGGGGAAACCGGCAATTTCTCTTTCTTTACAAAAAAAGCAAAGGGTGATACGATAGAAACGATTTTGCAAAACCCGAAAGGAGACAGACCCATGAAACGAGGGCTGGTACTGGAAGGGGGCGCCATGCGGGGCATGTTCACCGCCGGCGTCACCGATGTGATGATGGAACATGGGATCACCTACGACGGCCTGGTGGGCGTTTCCGCCGGCGCGGTCTTTGGCTGCAACTACAAGTCCCGACAGATCGGCCGAACCATTCGATACAATTTGAAATACTGCCGGGACCCCCGCTACGCCAGCGTCCGCAATCTGATCAGAACCGGGGACCTCTTTGGCGCTCAGTTCTGCTACCGGGACATTCCCAACGAGCTGGACCCCTTCGACCTGGAGACCTATCAGAACAACCCCATGGTCTTTACCGTGGTGGCCACCGACGTGACCACCGGCCAGCCGGTGTACCACGACTGCCCCGTCGGCGGGGGAGAGGACCTGGACTGGTTCCGGGCGTCGGCCTCCATGCCCCTGGCCGCCAACATCGTGGAGATCGGCGGTTTAAAGCTCCTGGACGGGGGGATCTCCGACTCCATCCCCCTGGCCTACGCCGAGACCCGGTATGAGAAAAACGTGGTGGTTCTCACCCAGCCCCTGGGCTTTGTGAAGGAACGGAACAAGGCTCTGCCCATGGTGCGAAAGGCCTACAAGGCCTACCCCCACTTGATCGAAGTTATGACCCACCGCCACGAGAACTACAACAGAGCCATCGCCTACATCCGGGAGCAGGAGCGGCAGGGCAAGGTTTTTGTCCTCCGCCCGGAGGCTCCCCTGGGCGTCAGCCGGGTGGAGCACGACCCGGAGAAGATCCAGAAGGCCTATGACCACGGCCGGGCCGTGGCGGAAAAGCGCCTGACGGCCCTGGAAGAATTTTTGAAGGAGTAAGATATCACGCAAAAGGCTCCCCTGTGAGGGGAGCTGTCTGCGGAGCAGACTGAGGGGTGTTATCGTCGGGATATTTTGTCGTACCGATATGTCGCAGGAACGTCAGGATAGCACCCCTCCACCGCTTTGCGGTCCCCCTCCCCTTGCAGGGGAGGCAAGGGATAGATTCTATCGACACGCTGATAATAGACAGAAAGAAGGACTTCCCATGAAAAACAAGATCGAACAGCTGGCCGGCCTGACCACCGAGTGGCGGACCATGACATACAACTGGCGGGACCACGCCCTCTACGCCCTGGCCGTGGGGGCCGACGGCTCCGAGCCTCAATACACCTACGAGAAGGACATGCAGGCCATCCCCACCTTCGGCGTGACCCCCTATTGGGGGACGGTCAACGTGACCCCCAAGCTGCCCCGGCCCACCTCCATCCCCGTGATGATCGAGGAAAAGCTTCAGCCGGAGAAATCCTATGTGAACCTGGACTATGAGTTCCTCTACCACAAGCCCATCCAGCCCGTGAAGGGGACCTTTGTCTACCGGGACGAGCTGACCGACATCTTCGACCGGGGGGAAGGCCGCGGCATGGCCGTCCGGTCTGAGGTGAAGGTCTTTGACGAGGGCGGGACCCTCCTGTGCACCAACCGCTGCACCACCCTCTTCCCCACCCTGGGGGGATATGGCGGCCAGCCTATGGCCCGCCGGGAGAGCCGCATCCCCGACCGGGACCCGGATCTCATCTGCCCCGACTCCATCGGGAAGGCCCAGAACCTGCTGTACCGTCTCACCGGCGACACCAA
>JAEDLP010000174.1 GCA_016295225.1 Oscillospiraceae bacterium
TGGGCAAGCTGAAGGTGGAGTTCGAGCACAGCTACGAGCCCACCGGCCCCTTCGGGGCCAAGTCCATCGGGGAGATCGTCATCAACACCCCCGCCCCGGCCATCGCCCACGCCATCTACCGGGCCACCGGGGTGTGGCACCGGGAGCTGCCCATCACCCCGGAAACCATCGCCATGGCCATGGAAGACTGAGAAATGTTACAGTTATGTTTCAGTGGTTTGGGAGGGGTTGACAGGGAGAGACTTCCTGCATAAAATGCGAAAAGACGAAGGAACCATCACCCGTGACGATGCTGCCCAGATGATCTGGAACACCCTGGAGTATCAGTACACCCTGATCTTCAGCACGAAGGGTAAGTCCCTGGATGATATCACCGTTGGCGACACCGTTCGTATCGTGGCTGGTGAAACCGACGAACACGACACCGCTGAGCTGGACATCCTGGTTTATGCTGACGAATCACTTCCTGTGATTCGTTAGAATTGAATCAAGTAAACAAATCCCCCGGGGACTATCCCCGGGGGACTGTTTGTTACGCACAGAAAAAAGGCGGCGAGATGAGAACCACCAACGAAACCTACACTGTCCGGGTGACCTGGACGATGACCCGGCCCCCTTCCGTTGACAAGGGGACGGCGGGAGAAAGCCCCCGCCCTACAGGCGAGGGGTGCAAAAAAGGCCGGTCTTTTGACCGGCCAACATATCTAATATAGCACCATCCCGGTGGGGGGTCAAGGGAGAACCCCCCGGTAAAGCTAAAATCTCTGTTTTGTACGATTTTACGCAGTACAATTTGAACAAGTTTGCGGCTTGCAAACCGCCCTCCCTTGTGCTATATTATAGTCAGAAACAGAAAGGGTGAGTCCAATGTACAGCTAACCCCGCAGCAAGAAATCCCACGGCTTGCAGGCGAAGCGTTTTTTCGAAGGAATCGTTCAACATAAAGGTTACCTCGCTTATGAGGATGATATAGATGGAAAGAAATGTTGGTAACGGTGTTCAGATCGAAGGAAACGTCAGTTGATTATGTGGAATCCGCAGAAAGAGAGGTTAAATTGATGTTAGATAATAAGAGCGCTCGGTAACCCTTGACTGGGATGGAGAGATCCGCCGGTCAAGGGTTGCCTTTTTTTCGCCTGCCTGCGCCCGGCCAGGGGCGCTTTTTTGCTGCCTGGAAGGGCTGTTCGTGGTGACGGAATTCTTGTAAAAAGAGGGGCGAAACAGGAGAACAATGCAGGAAATTTGCCGGAATCCATTGCGGTTTTCCCACAATTCGTGTATAGTATGAAAGGAAATCTCCAGAGAAAACCCAAGGGTGACACGGGTTTCTATTGACTTGTCACATGATTGGGCATATAATAAATGAGATATCCCGCGAAGCGTCCATTGGGAGGTGCTTCGCCTATTTTATAGCGGCGGCGCCGCTGAGATGAAACAGAGGATAAGGACATGAATACAAGAAAGCCCCTGAACATGACCATGCTGTGCGACTTCTATGAGCTCACCATGGGCAATGGCTATTTCAAGGCCGGATACAAGGACCGCATCACCCACTTTGACCTGTATTTCCGCAGCGTGCCCGACCAGGGCGGCTATGCCATCGCCGCCGGTCTGGAGCAGGTCATCGACTACATCCAGGACCTCCACTTCGACGAGGAGGACATCCAGTACCTCCGGGACCGGAAGATGTTTGACGAGGAGTTCCTGAACTATCTGGCAAACTTTCAGTTCACCGGCGATATTTACGCCATTCCCGAGGGAACCCCCGTCTTCCCCCACGAGCCCATTCTCACCGTCCGGGCTCCCGCCATCCAGACCCAGCTGCTGGAGACCTTCCTGCTGCTGACCATCAACCACCAGTCCCTCATCGCCACCAAGGCCAACCGTATCGTCCGGGCCGCCAAGGGCCGCCCCGTGCTGGAGTTCGGCTCCCGCCGTGCCCAGGGCTCCAGCGGCGCCATCGACGGCGCCCGGGCTGCCTTCATCGGCGGCTGCAAGGGCACTGCCTGCACCATCTCCGACCAGCTCTACGGCGTCCCCGCCGGGGGGACCATGGCCCACGCCTGGGTCCAGATGTTCGACACCCAGTATGAGGCCTTCCGCACCTACTGCGAAATCTACCCCGAAAACCCCGTCCTCCTGGTGGACACCTACAACACCCTCAAGAGCGGCATCCCCGACGCCATCCGGGCCTTCAACGACGTTCTCAAGCCCAAGGGCATCACCAAGTGCGGCATCCGCCTGGACTCCGGCGACATGGCCTACCTGACCAAAGAAGCCCGCCGCATGCTGGACGAGGCCGGCTGGACGGAGTGCACCATCACCGTTTCCAACTCCCTGGACGAGAACGTGATCCAGGACCTCCTCCTCCAGGGCGCTCAGATCGACGCCTTCGGCGTGGGCGAGCGGCTCATCACCGCCCGCAGCGAGCCGGTCTTCGGCGGCG
>JAEDLP010000175.1 GCA_016295225.1 Oscillospiraceae bacterium
AAGGCCCGGGCCGACCGGGTCTACGGCAACGATAAGCTCAGCCCCGTCATCACCGCCCTGGGGGCGGGCATCGGGGAGGAGTTCAACCCGGAGAAGCTGCGGTATCACAAGATCATCATCATGGCCGATGCCGACGTGGACGGCGCCCACATCCGCACCCTGCTGCTGACCTTCTTCTTCCGGTTCATGCGGCCCCTCATCGAGCAGGGGTATGTGTACTCCGCCGTGCCCCCTCTGTACAAGATTTCCCGGGGAAAGACCCAGCGGGTGGCCTTCTCCGACGAGGAGCGGGACCGGGTCTCCGCCGAGATGAGGGGGGACAACCCCAACGCCAAGGTGGAGATCAACCGCTTCAAGGGTCTGGGCGAGATGGACCCCCACGAGCTGTGGGAGACCACCATGAACCCCGACACCCGTACCCTCCGCCGGATCACCCTGGAGGACGCCGTAAAGGCCGATGAGATCTTCACCATCCTCATGGGCGAAAAGGTGGAGCCCCGCAAAGAGTTCATCGAGCAGAACGCCAAGTATGTGGTGAATTTGGATATTTGACCGTTGTGGGGTGGTGGGCACCAACGTCAAAGGCTCCCCTGAGAGGGGAGCTGTCTGCGGAGCAGACTGAGGGGTGTTATCGTTGGGATATTTCGTCATACCGATACGACGCAAGAACGTCAGGATAGCACCCCTCCACCGCCTGACGGCGGTCCCCCTCCCCTGTAAGGGGAGGCACTTATCCCTCAAAAATTCCTCATTTCCCCAAAGGATCGCCTATGATTTTCAATTCCATTCTTTTTCTCATCCTTGCCGCCCTCCTTCCGCCCCTGGTGCTGCTGGGGATCATCTACCGGATGGACAAGATCGAGCAGGAACCCCCCGCTCTGCTGATGGGGCTTTTCCTCCGGGGCGTCCTGGCCATGTTCCCCATCCTGGTTTTGGAGCTGCTGGCCGACCAATTCATTGACTTTTTCCCCTGGAGTACCCTGGTCTACCTGTTTTTGGCCTATTTCGTGATCCCGGGGTTTATCGAGGAGGGGGTCAAGTACCGGGTTCTGGCCAAACGGACCTGGAACGATCCCAACTTCAACTACCGGTTTGACGCGGTGGTCTATGCCGTTTTCGTCTCCCTGGGCTTTGCCGCCGTGGAGAACGTGCTCTATGTGCTGACCAACGGCTTTTCCACCGCCGTGGTCCGGGCTATCTTCTCTATCCCGGGCCATGCTATGTTCGGCGTGGTCATGGGGGCCTGCCTGGGGACCGCCAAGTGGATGGAGGCCCACCGCCAGTTTGAACAGGCGGCCGCCCTGCGGAAACGGACCTTCCTGCTGCCCGCCATCCTCCACGGACTCTACGACTTCCTGCTGGTGGGCTTCGGTTGGATTTTCTACCTGTACTTCATCGGCCTGGTGATCTACGTGGTGAAGCTGCTGAAGAGAAGCGCCCGGGAGGACGGACCCGTCACAATGTAAGAGAAACGATTCCTGTAAAGGAGCTACGATACTATGAGCAAGAACAAAGACTACCGACCGGAGGACATCACCTTTCCCAACCAGGTGATCGTGGAGTCTGAACTGGTCAAGGAGATGAAGGACAGCTATATCGACTACGCCATGTCCGTCATCGTGGGCCGTGCCCTGCCCGACGTGCGGGACGGTCTGAAACCCGTCCACCGGCGCATTCTCTACGCCATGTATGAGGACGGTCTGACCAGTGACAAGCCCTTCAAGAAGTCGGCCACCTGCGTGGGCGACGTGCTGGGCCGGTATCACCCCCACGGCGACTCCTCGGTCTATGACGCCCTGGTCCGTCTGGCCCAGGACTTTTCCATGCGCTACCCCCTCATCGACGGCCATGGCAACTTCGGCTCCGTGGACGGCGATCCCCCCGCAGCTTACCGTTACACCGAGGCCCGCATGGCCAAAATGGCCGGGGATATGCTCAAGGACATCGAGAAGGAGACCGTGGACTGGGACCCCAACTTTGACGAGAGCCGGAAGGAGCCCCGGGTGCTCCCCGCCCGGTTCCCCAACCTGCTGGTGAACGGTTCTTCCGGTATTGCCGTTGGCATGGCCACCAACATCCCGCCCCACAATCTGCGGGAGGTCATCGACGCCGCTGTCTGCGTGCTGGACAACCCCGAGGCCGATCTGGCCGACCTGATGCAGTATGTAAAGGGCCCTGATTTTCCCACCAAGGGCATCATCATGGGCCGCTCCGGCATCCGGGCTGCCTACGCTACCGGCCGGGGCCGGATCACCGTCCGGGCCCGGACTGAGTTTGAGGAGTACGGTCGCAACCACGATCGCACCCGCATCATTGTCACCGAGCTCCCTTACCAGGTAAACAAGCGCATGCTCATCGCCGCCATCGCCGAGCAGGTGAAGGAAAAGCGGCTGGAGGGCATCTCCGACCTGCGGGATGAGTCCGACCGCAACGG
>JAEDLP010000176.1 GCA_016295225.1 Oscillospiraceae bacterium
TTTGCGGTTCCCAGGGGTTCTTTCCGCTCGCATTTGAACCAGGTAGTCAGCGCCAAGGCCCTGGACGACCGGGCGGGTTTTGTAACCCTCTTGCGGACGGCTGAGTTGCTGAAAGACACCGCGCTGGATGTGGATTTGTATCTCATGGGCAGCAGCCGGGAGGAGACCAACGGCGGCGGCGCTCTGGTGGGTTCCTTCGCCATACAGCCCGACTGCTTCGTGGCCGTGGACGTGACCCATGCCCGCACCCCTGACGGTCCCAAAGACGAGACCTTCCCGGCGGGAAAGGGTCCGACCATTGGAATTGGTCCCAACATCGCCCGCTGGATGAGCGACCGCTTCATAGCCAAAGCCAAGGAGCTGGAACTCTCCTGGTCCCCGGAGGTCATGGCCGGGAATACCGGCACCAACGCCTGGCGGGTCCAGACTGCCCGGGAGGGGATCGCCACCGCAGTCCTCTCTCTGCCGCTGAAATATATGCACAGCCCCGTGGAGACCATGGATCTTACGGACATGGAAGCTGCGGCCACTTTGCTGGCAGCCTTTGTGAAAGACCTTGCCGCGGAAGGAGGAGAGTTCCTTGCTGATTGATACCTTAAAAGAACTCTGCGCCCTGCCGGGCGTGTCCAGCCGGGAAGATGCGGTCCGGAACTATATCCGCGCCCAGGCGTCCCCCTACGCGGACAGCATCCGAGTGGACGTCATGGGAAACTTGATCATTGAGAAAAAGGGCGCCGTTCCCGGCAGAAAAAAGCTGATGCTGGCAGCTCACATGGACGAGGTCGGTCTCATGATCCACACCATTACTGACGAGGGTTATCTGAAGTTCAGCACCGTGGGAGGCATCGACCGCCGCGTCCTCATCGGAAAGCGCGTATTGGTAGGGGATCGGCAGCTTCCCGGCGTGATTGGCCTGAAGGCCTATCACCTGACCGGCGCAGAGGAGGAAAAGAAGGTCCCGAAGCTGAAAGAGTTCTATATTGACATCGGAGCCAGGGATGGGGAAGAGGCCAGGAACTATGTTTCTCCCGGAGATGTGGCTGTCTTTGATTCCGACATTGTGGAGTTTGGCCATGGACTGCTCAAGGCCAAGGCCATCGACGACCGGATCGGCTGCGCCGTCATGGTGGAGCTTCTCAAGGAAGATCTTCCCATGGACTGCACCTTTGTCTTTACCGCCCAGGAAGAGGTCGGTACCCGGGGGGCCTTTGGTGCAGCTTTCTCTGTCACCCCCGATATCGCCCTGGTTTTGGAGGGAACTACGGCCGCTGACCTACCTGACATGGCAGACCGTCAAAAGGTCTGCGCCCCCGGCAAGGGCCCTGTGGTGCCTTATATGGACGGCGGCACCGTTTATGACCGGGGACTGTTTGAACTCCTTCGTTCCTTGGCGGTGGAAAACAAGATTCCCTGGCAGACGAAGGAATATGTTTCCGGCGGAACCGACGCAGGCGCCATTCAGAGGAGCAAGAGCGGCGTTCGGGTTGCAGCGATTTCCGCTGCGGTGCGATATCTGCATACGCCCTCCAGTGTGGCGTCCCTGGAAGACTGCCGCAATATCCTGATGCTGGCACGGTGCTTTCTGAAAGCCGTATCAACCATGGAATGAGGAGAAAATGCAATGGATTATTTGTCTGTTATTCAAATGCTGAACGCCTGCCATGGTCCGGCAGGGGATGAGCGGCAGATCGCCGCTACCATTCAGCGTCTGGCAGAGCCCTATGCTGACGACTGCCGGATCGACGCCATGGGAAATCTCATCGTTCATAAAAAGGGACCTGGTCCCAAAGTGATGTTTGCCGCCCATATGGACTCCATCGGTCTGATCGTCACCCATATTGACAAGGACGGGTATCTGTCCTTTGGTAAGCTGGGCGGGATTCATCCTGAGAGTATTTTACACACCCCCTTCCGGTTTAAGAACGGAGTATCCGGTGTGGTTTCTCTGCGCCAGAAGGTGGCCCTGAAAGATATGACCATCAACGACCTGTATCTGGACATTGGCGCGAAAGATGAGGCCCACGCCCGTCGTCTGGTTCAGGTGGGCGACACGGCGGTTTCCCGCATGCCTGCTTACACGCTGGAGTCCAGACTGGTTTCCCCCTATCTGGACAACCGAATCTCCTGCGCGGCCATGCTGGAGGCTCTGAGTATGATTTGGGATCATACCAATGATTTGTACTTTGTGTTCACCACCCAGGAGGAACTGGGCCTGCGGGGCAGCAAGCCCGCCGCGTATACCATTGATCCCGATTACGGAATTGCCGTAGATGTGACCATTGGCGAGGAGTTGGATGACGCCAAAAAGGGAACCTCTGTTTTGGGCGGCGGCGCTGCCATTAAAGTCATGGATACCTCTGTAATCTGCCACCCTGAAATGGTTAAAACCCTTGAAAAACTTGCTCTGTCAAGTAAAATTCCCTTCCAGAGGGAT
>JAEDLP010000045.1 GCA_016295225.1 Oscillospiraceae bacterium
AAAAGCTTCCGGAGGAAAGCCGGGCCCAAAGTCGTTTCGGTACGACGTATGAACCGTCAGGGTAGCACCTCTCCACCGCCTACGGCGGTCCCCCTCCCCTCATAGGGGAGGCTTTGGGACGCCCTGCACCCATGGCTCCCCGAAAAAATCCTTGCAAAAAACAAAAATTTGCGCTAAACTGATTTCCAGTGTGTTGCCGAAAGGCGTAAGTCCAGCTATCCCTGGACTTACGCCTCTTTTCTTTTTTCAGGAGGTATCAAACAGAGATGGAACAACCCGTAAGAAACCCCATGGGGACCGCCCCGGTGGGAACCCTTATGCTCTCCATGGGCCTGCCCATCATGCTCTCCATGATGATCCAGGCCCTCTACAACATCGTGGACAGCGCCTTCGTCTCCAACATGGCCGGGGGCGAGACCGCCCTCAACGCCCTGACCCTGGCCTTCCCTGTCCAGATGCTCATGGTGGCCGTGAGCATCGGCACCGGCGTGGGGGTCAACGTCCTCCTGGCCAAGAGCCTGGGCCAGGGGGACCACGAGAAGGCCGCCCGGGTGGCGGGCAACGGCCTCTTCCTGGGCCTGGTCCTCACCCTGGTCTTTCTGGTCTTCGGCCTGGCGGGGGTGCGGCCCTACGTGGCCAGCCAGACCGCCAACCCGGAGATCTTCGCCCTGGCCGTCACCTATCTGCGCATCTGCAGCACGGCGTCCTTCGGCATCGTCCTCTTCGGGATCTTTGAAAAGCTCCTCCAGGCCACCGGCCTGGCCAAGTACTCCACCATCGCCCAGATCACCGGGGCGGTGACCAACATCGTCCTGGACCCCATCCTCATCTATGGGCTCCTGGGCTGCCCCGCCCTGGGGGTCACCGGCGCGGCCCTGGCCACGGTCCTCGGCCAGGTGGCCTCCTTCGCCCTGGCCCTCGGCTTCCACCTCACTGCCAACAAGGCCGTGAAAAAGGGCCTGCCCTACGTCAAGCCCCGTTGGAACATCATCCGGGGCATCTATACCATCGGCCTGCCCGCCATCGTGGCCCAAGCCCTCATGTCCCTTATGACCTACGGCATTAACCTGATTCTGGTGGAGGTCAGCGAGGCCATGGTCACCGCCTACGGCCTGTACTACAAGATCCAGCAGTTCGTCCTCTTTGCCGCCTTCGGCCTCCGGGACGCCATCACCCCCATCGTCTCCTTCGCCCACGGCATGGGCAGCCGGAGCCGCATCACCCAGGGCATGAAGTACGGCGTGGGGTACACCCTGGCCCTCATGGCCGTGGGCATGGCCGCCCTTCTCCTCTTCGCCCGGCCCCTGTGCGGACTCTTCGGCCTGTCCGGCGCCACCCAGGCCCTGTGCGTCAGCGCCGCCCGGGTTATCTCCCTGAGCTTCCTCTTCGCCGGGTTCAACGTGGCCCTCCAGGGGATCTTCCAGGCCATGGACTGCGGCGGATACTCCCTCATCCTGTCGGTCTGCCGCCAGCTCCTCTTCGTCCTCCCCGTGGCCTGGGGTCTGGCCCGGCTGGTCGCCCCCGACCTGTCCAACGCCTGGGCGGTGTGGCTGACCTTCCCCATCGCCGAGGGGCTCACCGCCGCCATCGCCGCCGGCCTCCTGGCCCGGCTGTACCGGGGGAAGATCCAACCCATGGGATGACCGCCGCCGGAGAGCGGATGCATCTCCGCGCCAGAAAACTTGCAGAAAACCCTGCAAAAAGACGGAAAGGATGCAATTCCTGCAACCGTATCCAATCTTTTCCGGCAAAAAAAGTAAAAAAACCGGGATTCTCCGTTCCTTTCTCTCTCATCCTGTGGTATGATAGCAAATCGTGAGTTATTTTCCCCTGCAACCAAAATCCAACCATAACAGGAGGCCACGTATGAGTGGAACAAGAGAGAAAAAGAAACTGTCCCTGACCACCTGGATCGCTCTGGGTCTGGTCCTGGGCGTCATCGCGGGTCTCGCCTTCCAGGGCGCGCCCGACGTCGCCACAGAGTATATCAAGCCCTTCGGCACCATCTACCTGAACCTCATTAAGATGGTGGTGGTTCCCGTGGTGCTGCTGTCCATCATGCAGGGCATCGTGTCCCTTCAGGACGTGCGCAAGGTGGGCTCCATCGGCGTGAAGACCATTTGCTTCTACCTGGTTACCACCGCCATCGCCATCACCCTGGGCCTGATCCTGGCCAACGTCCTCCAGGTGGGCGCGGGCTACACCATCTCCACCGAGGGCCTGAGCTACGAGGCCGCCGAGGCCCCCGGCCTCATGGATACCCTGGTGAATATCTTCCCCTCCAACTTCTTCCAGCCCCTGGCTGACGCCACCATGCTCCAGGTCATCGTCATCGCCCTGTTCTTCGGCTTCGGCATCATCCTGGCCGGGGAGAAGGGCAAGCTGGCCAAGGATCTGGTGGACAGCTGCGCCGAGGTCAGCTTCAAGGTCATGTTTATCATCCTGAAGCTCTCCCCCATCGGCGTCTTCGCGCTGATCTGCCCCGTGGTGGCCTCCAACGGCCCCGACGTGCTGCTCCCCCTGCTGAAGGTCATCCTGGTGGCCTACGCCGCCTACATCATCCACATGATCGTGACCTACTCCACCGCCGTGAAGCTGGCCTCCGGCATGAGCCCCCTGAAGTTCTTCCAGGGCATGTCTGAGCCCATCCTCTTCGCCTTCTCCTCCGCATCCAGCGTGGGCACCCTGCCCTTCAACATGGACGCCACCCAGCAGATGGGCGCCCGCAAGGAGATCTCCTCCTTCGTGCTGCCCCTGGGCGCCACCATCAACATGGACGGAACCGCCATCTACCAGGGCGTGTGCGCCATCTTCATCGCCCAGATCTTCGGCGTGGATCTGACCATTGCCCAGCAGCTCACCATCATCCTGACCGCCACCCTGGCCTCCATCGGCACCGCCGGGGTTCCCGGCGCGGGCATGATCATGCTGGCCATGGTGCTGGAGTCCGTGGGCCTGCCCCTGGAGGGCATCGCCCTGGTGGCCGGCATCGACCGCATTCTGGACATGGGCCGCACCACCGTCAACATCACCGGCGACGCCGCCTGCACCATGTGCGTGGACGCCTGGGAAAAGAAGCGGGAGGCCAGAAAGCAGAAGACCGCCTGAGCCGGCCTTCCCCGGGAAATTATGTGGGGTGACCCACCAACGCCCCAGCCCCCCCTCATCTCCTCAACAAAAAAGGAAGCCGCGGACGCGGCTTCCTTTTTTTATAATATGGATTAGTAGTTGTCTGCCTTGATCTCGAAGTAAGCCTGGGGATATCCGCAGACGGGGCACTCGGCGGGAGCCTCGTCGCCATACTCCAGGTGACCGCAGTTGCGGCAGTACCAGACCTTCACGGCGGGCTTCTTGAAGACCTGTTCGGCCTCCAGGTTCTCCACCAGCTTCAGGTAACGCTCATAGTGGGACTTCTCGATCTCGCCCACAAAGGCGAACATATCGGCGATGCGGTGGAACCCTTCCTCCCGGGCCTCCTCTGCCATGCGCTTGTACATGCTGGTCCACTCCTCGTGCTCACCCTCGGCGGCGGCCATCAGGTTCTCGGCGGTGGTGCCGATGCCGGAGAGCTCCTTGAACCACAGCTTGGCGTGTTCCTTCTCGTTGCCGGCGGTCTCCTCAAAGAAAGCGGCGATCTGCTCATAGCCCTCCTTGCGGGCGACCTCTGCGAAGTAGGTATACTTATTTCTTGCCTGGCTCTCACCGGCGAAGGCTTCCATCAGGTTGGCCTCGGTCTTGCTGCCTTTCAGTTCCATAGTCGTTCTCCTTTCAAGCTATGTTTTTTCATGGAATCTATGTGAGTCATTGGGGTGTACAATGATCTATAGTATCCTTATTATACTCCATGCACACCGTCCCACACTGTGACTTTGGCACATTTTCGAGAAAAAAACAAGAGAAATTTTGGATTTTTCTCGTCCCTTTAAAATCTGCATTCCGACGCATACTAGGGAAGCGGCTTTTGCCGACAACATGACGAAACCAATCGGAGGGAATGTATGTTACGATCCATCATGACCGCCGCTCTCATCCTGTCTCTCAGCCTGACTGCCGCAGGCTGCGGCGCCAACAACAACGCATCCACCGCGGCCCACCGCTGGAACGACGGGGTCAACAACGCCCAGATCCAGCAGAACCTGGCCCGGGGAGGTCCCCTGGATGGCCGGGACACCGACGGAACCTACTACGCCGACGGGAACGGCCGAGTGAACGGCTACCGGGCCAACTCTGCCGACGGCAGCCGGACCAGCCTGGGCAACGGCCTGACCAACGCCGGCGAGGACCTGGCCCGGGGGGCCGGGGCCGCCGCCCAGGGTGTGGGCGACGCCGTGGAAGACGCGCTGGACGGGATGACCGGCACCAACAACAATAACAATAACAACACCAACCCTGCCGCCAACAGCGGCATCAACGCGGGCAACAGCGTCAATCCTCCTGTGAACAACACCAACAGAACCACCAACAACGGAACCACTGCAAAGTGATTGAACCCGGGACAGTCTGACCGGACGGCCCTCGGCTGACAAAGCCGATTGCTCTGTCCCGCCGTAACTCCAGCCCACAAAGGCGTTCCTCCTGGTCTAGTCTACCCAGAGGAACGTCTTTCTTTTTTTCCAAAACGTGGACAGCGCCCCTTGCTTGTCCGGCGTAAATGCTTGCCCCGCCCTTATCTCCGTGGTATAATAATATGATATATCAATCGTGCAACCGTTGGGGGGATCTCTATGGAATTCATCATCATCTCCGGCCTGTCCGGCGCGGGCAAATCCTCCGCTGCCTCCTTCCTGGAAGACCTGGGGTTCTACTGCGTGGATAACCTCCCCGTGGCCCTCATCACCAGCTTTGCCGGCCTCTGCATGGCCGGGGCCGGCACCGGGAAATACAGCCGGGTGGCCCTGGTGACGGACATTCGCGGCGGCCAGACCTTCGACGAGCTCTTCCAGGCCCTGGACGAGCTGACCGCCATGAAGCTGGACTACCAGCTCCTCTTCGTGGAGGCCTCCGACGAGGTTATCATCAAGCGCTACAAGGAGACCCGCCACAACCATCCCCTTTGCCGCCAGGGCTATTCTCTGCCCGAGGCCGTCCAGTTCGAGCGGACCGCCCTGGAGCCCGTCCGCCGCCGGGCCAGCCACATCCTGAACTCCACCGGCCTGAACCTCTCCAAGTTCCGGGGGGAGCTGCTGCGGCTCTTCGGCATGGGGGCCCCCAACGAGGCCATCACCGTGTCGGTGACCTCCTTCGGCTTCAAGTACGGCATCCCCATCGACGCCGACCTGGTCTTCGACGTGCGCTTCCTCCCCAATCCCTACTACATCCCCGAGCTGAAGGAGTGCACCGGCCTGGAGGAGGACGTCTGGGCCTTCCTCTTCGGCTACCGGCAGACTCACGAGTTCCTGCGGCATCTGGAGGAGCTTCTGGCCTTCCTGCTGCCCCAGTACGCCGAGGAGGGCAAGGCCTCCCTGGTCATCGCCATCGGCTGCACCGGCGGACACCACCGCTCCGTGGCTATGGCCCACGCCGTCACCGACTTCATCCGCCAAAAGGGCTACAGCGTGGAGGAACAGCACAGAGACATATCCCGGTAAATTTTTGAAAGGGAGGAACCGCCATGTCATTTGCCAGCGATGTCAAGGCCGAGCTCTGCCGGTCCAAGCTCTCCCGCAAATGCTGCGCCCAGGCCGAGGCCTGCGGCGTGCTGCTCTACTGCAACCGCTTCTCCCCCGGCGAGGTGAAGATCGTCACCGAGTCGCAGCCCTTCGGCCACCGGCTCTCCGCCCTCTTCCACAAGGCCTTCGGCCTGTCCTTCGACGAGAAGGGGGACCCGGACAGCCCCAAGCAGGTCTTCTCCATCACCGATCCCCACAAGCTGGAGCTTCTGTGGGATCTGTGCGCCTTCGACCCCACAGGCCCCGCCCACCACATCAACTTCGGCATGCTGGAGGAGCCCCACTGCCGCCAGGCCTTCCTGCGGGGGGCCTTTCTGGCCGGCGGCTCGGTGACCGACCCCCTGAAGGGCTACCACCTGGAGCTGTCCACCACCCACCGGTCGGTGAGTCGGGAGATGACCACCCTCCTCCTGGAGCTGGGCTACGCCCCCAAGGAGGTCACCCGGAAGGCCAACTACATCACCTACTTCAAGCAGAGCGAGGCGGTGGAGGACCTCCTCACCGCCATCGGCGCGCCGGTGTCCGCCATGGAGCTCATGAACGCCAAGGCGGAGAAACTCCTGCGCAACGGGGTCAACCGCCGGGTGAACTGCGAGGCCGCCAACGTGGACAAGACCGTGGACGCCGCCATGGAGCAGCGGCAGGCCATCCAGGCCCTGCGGGCAGCGGGGGTCCTGGACGAGCTGACCCCCAAGCTCCGGGAGGCCGCCCGGCTGCGGGAGGCTAACCCCGAGCTCTCCCTGTCCCAGCTGGCCGGGCTGTGCGATCCCCCGGTGACCAAGTCCTCCCTGAGCCACCGCCTGAGAAAACTCATCGACCTGAGCAAAAAGCTGGAGGCGGAGGGGTGAGGCTTTTCCCTACCGCCATTTCTCCCGAGAAACGGCGGCCCAAAGAGGGCCAGGGCTCTGCCCTGGACCCGTTGAGGCCGGGGGAATCCTCTGGGTTGAGCGTTCTGTTTTTGCGGTCGAGCCTGGCGGCATGAGATTTGTGACGCTGGCAATTCGCGCCACCAGCTTGGCGCGAGGGGACGATAGGGGGAAATCGCTGGGGAGGTGCCCTTTCCGATATTCTTCTCACGATGCCGCGCGCCAACCGGTGGCGCGCACTGGCCGGCCTGCCGAAAAATTGCCGCAGGCACGCACCCCAATCCAGAATCCCAACGCGAAGGGCCGCACTACCCTCCCAAAGACTCTTTTGGGCCGCCGTTTTCTCTTAGAGAAAATGGCGGTAAAGAAGACAATCATTTATAAGAAAAAGGAGAAACACACTATGAACCGTTACGAAAAAGCTATGGCCTACCACAAGCAGGGCTACAATTGCAACCAGTCCCTCCTGGCCGCATTCACCGACGTCACCGGTCTGGACGAGCAGACCAGCTTCGACCTGGGCGCCGGCTTCGGCGCCGGCATGTTCACCGGCGAGATCTGCGGCGCCATTTCCAGCGCCGTGATGGTTCTGGGCCGGGCCACCCCTGTGGACCAGGACGACCCCGTGGCCAGCAAGCGCCGCACCGGGGCCCTGGCCAAGGAATTCCAGAAGCGCTTTGAGGAGAAGTTCGGCAACCTCCGCTGCGCCCCCCTGCTGAAGACCGAGATCGCCCCCGAGCAGTCCCCTGCCGCCCAGGCCATCGGCACCACCAACCGCTGTGAGATCCTCATTCTCTCCGCCATGGAGATCGTGGAGGACATGCTGGCTGCCCGGGGCTGACGCTCCACGGAAAAAAGGAGACTGCCATGACCTCTTTCGTCCACCTCCACGTCCACTCGGAATACAGCCTCCTGGATGGCGCCTGCCGCATCCAGGGGCTTGTTCAGCGCGCCAAGGAGCTGGGGCAGACCGCCATCGCCCTCACCGACCACGGCGTCATGTACGGGGCGGTGGACTTCTACAAGGCCGCCAAGGCCGCCGGGGTGAAACCCATCATCGGCTGTGAGGTCTACGTGGCCCCCCGGACCCGCTTCGACAAGGAGCACAACCTGGACAACAACCCCCGCCACCTGGTTCTCCTCTGCCGGAACGAGACCGGCTACCGGAATCTCTGCGCCATGGTGAGCCGGTCCTTCACCGAGGGCTTTTATGGCAAGCCCCGGGTGGACATGGACCTGATCCGCCGGTATGGAGAGGGCCTCATCGCCCTGTCCGCCTGTCTGGCCGGGGAGGTTCCCCAGCGCATCCTGGCCGGGGACTACCAGGGGGCCAAGGCCCACGCCCTGGAAATGCGGGAGATCTTCGGCCCGGACGGCTACTACTTAGAGCTCCAGGACCACAAGATCAAGGAGCAGAAGGAGGCCGCCCGGGGGATTTTGAAAATCCACCAGGAGACCGGCATCCCCCTGGTGGTCACCAACGACGCCCACTACCTCACCCGGGAGGACGCCCCCATCCAGGACGTGCTCATGTGCGTCCAGATGGGCAAGACCGTGGAGGACCCCCAGCGGATGCGCTTCGAGACCGACGAGTTCTATCTGAAATCCCAGGAGGAAATGGCCGCCCTCTTCCCCCAGTGGCCCGAGGCCCTGACCAACACTGCAAAAATCGCCGACCTGTGCAATATGGACTTCCAGTTCGGCACCTACCACTTACCTGAGTTCAAGCTCCCCCAGGGCTACACCGACGGGGACGCTTACTTCGAGACCCTCTGCCGCCAGGGGTTTGCCCGCCGCTACCCCAACGGCAGCGAGGAGTACGAGAAACAGTTGGAATATGAGATGGCCATGATCCGCCGGATGGGCTTTGTGGAGTACTTCCTCATCGTCTCCGACTTCATCGGCTACGCAAAGAGCAAAAATATCCCCGTGGGCCCGGGCCGCGGCTCTGCCGCCGGGTCCATGGTGGCCTACTGCCTGGACATCACCGACGTGGACCCCATGAAGTACTCCCTGTACTTCGAGCGGTTTCTGAACCCCGAGCGGGTGTCCATGCCCGATATCGACGTGGACTTCTGCTACCGCCGCCGGGGAGAGGTCATCGACTACGTGAACCGGAAGTACGGCGCCGACCACGTGGCCCAGATCGTCACCTTTGGCACCATGGCCGCCAAGGGGGCCATCCGGGACGTGGGCCGGGCGCTGAACGTCCCCTACGCCGAGGTGGACGCCATCTCCAAGCAGGTCCCCAACGCCCTCCACATCACCTTGGATCAGGCGTTGGCCGTCTCCAAGCCGTTACGGGAGATGTACGAGTCCGACCCCACGGTGAAAAAGATCATCGACACCGCCAAGGGTCTGGAGGGCATGCCCCGCCATGCCTCCACCCACGCCGCCGGGGTGGTCATCACCCGGAACCCGGCGGACACCTACGTCCCCCTGGCCAAAAACGACGAGGCCATCGTCACCCAGTACCCCATGACCACCCTGGAGGAGCTGGGCCTGTTAAAGATGGACTTTTTGGCCCTGCGGAACCTCACCGTCCTGGACGACGCCGTCCAGCTGGTGAAGGCCCACACCCCCGACTTCGACCTGAAAACCATCCCCGAGGACGACCCGGCCACCTTCCAGATGCTCTCCGACGGCAAGACCTGCGGCGTGTTCCAGATGGAATCTGCCGGCATGACCGGGGTGTGCGTGGGCCTGAAGCCCAAGGATATCGAGGACATCACGGCTATTATCGCCCTCTACCGTCCCGGCCCCATGGACTCCATCCCCCGGTTCATCGCCTCCAAGCACAACCCCGCCGCCGTGACCTACAAGCACCCCTCCCTGATGCCCATCCTGTCCAACACCTACGGGTGCATCGTCTACCAGGAGCAGGTCATCGAGATCTTCCGCCGCCTGGCCGGGTACTCTCTGGGCCAGGCAGACATGGTCCGCCGGGCCATGTCCAAGAAGAAGCTCAAGGACATCGAGCGGGAGCGTTCCGCCTTCCTCCACGGGGACCCGGACCGGAACATCACCGGCTGCGCCGCCAACGGCATCCCGGAGGATGTGGCCATGAGCATCTACGACGAGATCACCGACTTTGCCAACTACGCCTTCAACAAGGCCCACGCCGTGTGCTACGCCATCGTGGCCTACCAGACCGCCTGGTTCAAGTGCCACTACCCCCGGGAGTACATGGCCGCCCTGCTGACCTCCGTGCTGGACTCCCAGGGCAAGATCGCCGAGTATATCACCGAGTGCCGGGCCATGGGCATCAAGCTCCTGCCCCCCGACGTGAACCAGTCCGGCCCCCACTTCACCGTGGACGGGGACAACATCCGCTTCGGCCTGGCCGCCCTGAAGGGGGTGGGCCGGGGGATCACCAACGAGATCATGGCCCAGCGGGACCGGGGCGGCCTCTTCCGCTCCTTCCCCGACTTCTGCCAGCGGATGCTGGACACCGACCTGAACAAGCGGGTGCTGGAGAGCCTCATCCGGTCCGGGGCCTTCGATTCCATGGGCCTCCGCCGGGCCCAGCTCCTGGACGCCTATGAGCAGTTCCTGGACGCCCTCATCCGCAACAAGCGAAAGAACCTGGAGGGGCAGTTCGACCTCTTCTCCACCGGCGCCGGGGAGTCCGAGGTGGTGGAGCTGCGGCTGAAAAACATCCCGGAGTTCTCCCCCCAGGACCTGATGGCCATGGAGAAGGAGATCACCGGCCTCTACCTCTCCGGCCACCCCATGGACGCCTACCGGGAGGCCGCCCAGGCCGCTGGGGCGGTCCCCATCGGCATCATGATGGAGGACTTCGCCCAGCCCGACGGCCCCACCCGGTTCCAGGATGGGGATAAGATCCTCCTGGCGGGCATCGTGGCCAGCGCCAAGACCAAGACCACCCGAAACAACTCCCTCATGTCCTACGTGACCCTGGAGGACGACACCGGCTCGGTGGAGCTGCTGGCCTTCTCCCGGGTGCTGGAGGAGAGCGGCAGCTACCTCCAGGCCAACGTGCCCATCTTCGCCGCCGGGCGGATCTCCGTCCGGGACGAGAAGGCCCCCCAGCTCATGTGCGACCGGGTGACCCCTCTGTCCCAGACCCCGGCGGGCCAGCCGGAGCTCTGGCCCCGGCCCCGGGCCAAGACCCGCAGCGGCAGGCTCTACCTGCGGTTTGCGTCCCAGGACTCCCCCCTGTTCCGGCGGGTGAAGGCCCTGCTCACCTTATTTCCCGGGGAAAGTCAGGCCGTCCTCTACTTCACTGACACCCAGCGAAAGCTGGGGGCCCGCTGCGTCCTCCACGACGCGCTGATCCAGGAGCTGGAGGAGCGGATGGGCAAGGAAAACGTGGTGGTGAAGTGACCACCCCAAACCAAAAGAAAGAAAGGACGGATCTCCCATGAACCCCATCAAAACCGCGTTCTCCCCCCGCCGCCAGCGGATGTTCTGGGTGATCCTCAGTATTCTGCTGCAGCTGGGGCTGGTCCTGGTGGTCCTCTTCTTCTTCAACCAATACTTCGTTTACTTTTACTGGTTCTCCATCCTGGTGAGCGTGGCGGTGGCCCTGCACATCTCCACCCGGAACACCAAGCTGGCCTACAAGGTGGCCTGGATCATCCCCATCCTCCTGGTTCCCGTGGTGGGGGGCATCCTGTATATCTTCCTGGGGGGCGGACGGAAGCTGAACTTCCAGCGGGGAGACGCCCAGCGGACCTACCGCAAGCAGCTCACCCCGGGGCTGGACAACCTGGACCTGCTGCGGTACGGGCCCGACGCCGCCCAGCAGGCCCTCTACCTGCAAAACGCCGGCCTCTGCCCCGCCTACAGCAATACCGAGACCCAATACTTCTCCTCGGGCAAGGCCTTTTTCCCGGTCTTCCTGGAGGAGCTGCGGAAGGCCCAGCGGTATATCTTCCTGGAGTACTTCATCATCGCCGACGGCTCCATGTGGCGGGATATCCTGGCCATCCTGGAAGAGAAGGTGGCCCAGGGGGTGGAGATTCGCGTCATCTACGACGGCATCGGCTCCGCCGGAACCCTGGACGAGGACTACGAGGAGACGCTGGAGGAAATGGGCATCCACTGCCGCCCCTTCCACCCCTTCCTGCCCATCCTGTCCATCCACCAGAACAACCGGGACCACCGGAAGCTCTGCGTCATCGACGGGGTTACGGGCTTTGTCAGCGGCCTGAACATCGCCGACGAGTACATCGACCGGCTGAATCGCTTCGGCTACTGGAAGGACAACGCCCTGCTGCTCCGGGGGGAGGCCGTGTGGAGCCTGACGGTCTTTTTCCTGACCATGTGGGACGACCACCACACCCGGTCGGACTACGACCGGTTCCGCCCCAGGGAGCTGCCAGACCTGGAGAACGTCCGGGGCGTGGTGGCTCCCTATGCCGACACCCCCTTCCCCGAGGATACCATCTGCGCCGACCTCCACCTGCAGATGATCACCAAGGCCAAGAGCTACCTCTTCCTGACCACCCCCTACCTGGTCCTGGACGAGACTCTTTTCTCCGCTCTGTGCACCGCCGCCCGGTCCGGGGTGGATGTGCGGGTGATGACCCCCCACATCCCGGACAAGAAGACGGTCTTTGCCGTCACCCAGTCCAACTACCCCGCCCTGCTGGAAGCCGGCGTGCGGATCTTCGAGTTCACCCCCGGCTTCCTCCACAGTAAGACCGTGGTGGCCGACGACCTCTACGCCTCGGTGGGAAGCTGCAACCTGGACTACCGCAGCTTCTACCTGCAGTTTGAAAACGGCGTGTGGCTGTGCGGCACCGACTCGGTGGAGGCGGTGCGGGACGACTTCCTGGAGACCATCCCTCTGTGTCAGGAGATCACCCTGGAGGACTGCCGGACCCAGCGGCCACTGAAACGCCTGCTGACCTCCCTCTACCGGCTGTTCTCCCCGCTGTTTTGATGAAAAGACCGCCCTGTGCGCAAAGCACAGAGCGGTCTTGGCTTTTCTCGTGGCTCTCCCTTTTGACAAGGGAGGCTTTTTTTATTTCTGTCATTCCAGGCTTGCTTCCTTCTCTGCCGCCAGCCGGTCCAGCCTCTGGAAACACCGCGTTATCATGGTCACCGACAGCACCACCGCCAAAAAGTCCGCGATGGGGCCGGCGTAAAGGACGCCGTCCAAGCCCAGGAAGAGGGGCAGGATGATCAGCAGGGGGAGCAGCAGGAAGCCCTGCCGGGACACCGACAGGAAGATTCCCTGCTTCACCGCGCCGATGCTGGTGAAAAAGTTCACCGACAGGGGCTGGATACCGAAGAGGCAGACCATAAACATGTAGATCCGCAGGTAGGACTCGGCGAAGTCGAAGTACAGGGGATTCCCCGCGCCGAAGAGGGAGGTGATCTGCCGGGGGAAGCACTGGAAGAGCACGAAGGCGCACAGGCTGAAGGCCAGGCCCACCACCGCGGCCTTTTTGAATGTGGATTTCACCCGGCCGTAGTTTTTCGCTCCCATATTGAAGCTGAGAATGGGCTGACAGCCGTGGGCCAGACCCACCGCGAAGGAGACCATGATCATGTTGACCTTGGTCACCACGCCGGCCACCGCCAGCGGGATGTCGCTGCCGTAGACCGACAGAGCGCCGTAGTGGGTGAGGGTGTTGTTCATCACCACGTTCACCAGGGTCATGACCATGTGGTTGGCGAAGCTGGCGGTCCCCAGCTTCGCGATGTCGGCCACGTACCGCCCCCGCAGGCCCAGGATGGACCACCGGAGGGGGAAGGCCTTGAACCTGGGGAAGTAGGCCAGGCACACCAGGCAGGAGACCACCTGGCTGATGACCGTGGCGATGGCCGCCCCCCGGATCCCCATGCCCAGGGGGAAGAGGAAGAGCCAGTCCAGGAAGATGTTCAGCCCCGCCCCCAGCAGGG
>JAEDLP010000046.1 GCA_016295225.1 Oscillospiraceae bacterium
AGGGGAGGCTCTTTGCAAAAAACACACCCATTCCTACTGATAAGGAGGATACCAATATGATTACCATTCCCGGCGGCATCACCGCCCCCAAGGGTTTCAAGACCGCAGGCGTACACTGCGGCGTAAAGGACAATTTCACCACCCCCCAGCCCGATAAGCTGGACCTGGCCATGGTCCTCTCTGAGGTTCCCTGCGCCGCGGCCGGCACTTACACCCGCAACGTGGTCAAGGCTGACCCCGTCATCCTCTCCATGAAGCATCTGGCCGACGGCAAGGCCCAGGGCATCATCGCAGACAGCGGCAACGCCAACGCCTGCGCCCCCAAGGGCATGGAAAACGCCGTCCGCATGGCCAACGCCGCCGCCGCCGCCACCGGCCTGCAGCCCGAGGACTTCGCCGTCTGCTCCACCGGCATCATCGGTGTGGAGCTGAACATCGACGCCATCGAGAAGGGCATCCCCAGTCTGGTGGCCAAGCTGTCTGACGACGCCCAGAGCTCCGACGACGCCGCCCACGCCATCATGACCACTGACCTGAAGAAGAAGGAGATCGCCGTCCAGGTGGAGATCGGCGGCAAGACCGTCACCGTGGGAGCCATCGCCAAGGGTTCCGGCATGATCCACCCCAACATGGGCACCATGCTGTGCTTCGTCACCACCGACTGCGCCATCGAAAGCGCCGTCCTCCAGTCCATGCTGAAGGACGTGGTGAACAAGACCTTCAACCGGGTCACCGTGGACGGTGACACCTCCACCAACGACACCTGCGTGGTCCTGGCCAACGGCCTGGCCGGCAACGAGACCATCACCGGCCCCGGCGCGGAGTATGACACGCTCTTCGCCGCTCTCCGGGAGGTCTGCCAGTACGAGGCCAAGATGATCGCCGGCGACGGCGAAGGGGCCAGCCACCTGCTGACCTGCACCGTCCAGGGCGCCGCCTCCGAGGAGAAGGCCGAGTTCATGGCCAAGGCCGTGGTCCGCTCTCCCCTGGTCAAGTGCGCTGTCTACGGCGCCGACGCCAACTGGGGCCGGGTCCTGTGCGCCATCGGCTACTCCGGCGCTGAGTTCGACCCCAAGGCCGTAGAAGTGAAGTTCCAGTCCAAGGCCGGCGAGCTGCTGGTCTGCGCCGGCGGCCAGGGCGTTGCCTTCGATGAGGACCTGGCCAAGAAGGTTCTGTCCGAGGAGGAGGTCATCATCCTGGTGACCATGACCGAGGGCGATGCCTCCTGCTCCTGCTGGGGCTGCGACCTGACCTACGACTACGTGAAGATCAACGGCGACTATCGCAGTTAATCCCCATTCCGAAAGAGAAGGAAGGCAGATCCCATGAACATGAACAACTATATGGAGCGCTCCACCGCCCTGGTGGAAGCCCTGCCCTACATTCAGAAATACTACGGCAAGACCGTGGTCATCAAATACGGCGGCAACGCCATGATCTCCGAAGAGCTCCGCAGCGCCGTCATCAGCGACATCATCCTGCTGAACCTGGTCGGCGTCCGGGTGGTCATGGTCCACGGCGGCGGCCCGGAGATCGCGGATATGCTGAAGAAAATCGGCAAGCAGTCCCACTTCGTGGACGGCCTGCGCTACACCGACGAGGAGACCATGGACATCGTCCAGCAGGTTCTCTGCGGCAAGGTGAACAAGAACCTGGTCTCCATCATCAACAACCTGGGCGGCAAGGCCATCGGCCTGTGCGGCCTGGACGGCGCTCTCTTCCAGGCCAAGAAGCTGGACGAGAAGTACGGCCTGGTGGGCAAGATCGTCAAGGTCTGCCCCCAGGTGGTCAACGACTGCCTGGCCGACGGCTACATCCCCGTGATCTCCACCGTGGCCCTGGGCATTGACAACGACACCTCCTACAACATCAACGCCGACACTGCCGCCGCCGAGCTGGCCATCGCCCTGGGGGCGGAAAAGCTCATCCTGCTCACCGACGTCCGGGGCGTCCTCCAGGACCCCAAGGACGACACCACCCTCATCCGCCAGATCCGCGCCCACGAGGTCCCCGGCCTCATGGCCAGCGGGGTCATCGGCGGCGGCATGATCCCAAAGATCGAGTGCTGCGTCAACGCCATCGAAAACGGCGTCCTCCGCACCCACATCCTGGACGGCCGTATCCCCCACTCCATCCTCACCGAGATGCTCTCCCACCAGGGCGTCGGCACCATGATCTGGGCCTAACTTTTTCTTGAAAAAGGCCGTAACCCACTATCATTTATCTCCGCCGCGCGGATTCAAATGAGCGAAAAGTCAGCAAAAAGAACTTTAATTGCGCTTCCAACGCTGTGCGTATCTTAGATTCTTGACCCGGTAACAAAACCTTGATTACATCAAACGATTTCCCCAGCGTCCCGAAGTGGACACAACTTCATAATCTTCCCCAAGAAAAGGAGGTATGACCATGACTTTTGACGAACTCAAGACCATGGACGACACCTACGTCATGCAAACCTACGCCCGGTTCCCCGTGGACATCGACCACGGCGTGAACGCCACCCTGTACAGTCTCTCCGGCAAGGAGTACATCGACTTTACCAGCGGCATCGGCGTCAACTCCCTGGGCTGCGCCCATCCCCGATGGATCCAGGCCATCGCCGATCAGGCGGGCAAGCTGGGTCATATCTCCAACCTGTACTACACCCAGCCCGGCGCCCAGCTGGCCAAGACCCTCTGCCAGCGGGCCGGCATGACCTGCGCCTTCTTTGGCAACTCCGGCGCGGAGGCCAACGAGGCCATGATCAAGACCGCCCGGAAGTACAGCTTCGACAAGTACGGCAAGGGCCGCAGCACCATCCTCACCCTGAACCGGTCCTTCCACGGCCGCACCATCGCCACCCTCACCGCCACCGGCCAGCCCGCCTATCACAACTACTTCTTCCCCCTGAACGAGGCTTTCCGGTACGCCGACCCCACCTGGGAGAGCGTGCTGGAGCAGGCCGGCGACGATGTCTGCGGCGTCATGGTGGAGCTCATCCAGGGAGAGGGCGGCGTGAACCCCCTGGACCGGGAATTTGTCCAAAAACTGGCCGGACTCTGCCAGGAAAAGGACTGGCTCCTGCTGATAGATGAGGTTCAGACGGGCATCGGCCGCACCGGCTCCCTCTTCGCCTACCAGCAGTTCGGGGTTCAGCCCGACGTGGTCTCCTTCGCCAAGGGGATCGCCGGGGGCATGCCCATGGGCGGCATCCTCACCGGCGATAAGTGCGCCAAGGTCCTCTCCTTCGGCACCCACGGCTCCACCTTCGGGGCCAACCCCATGTCTGCCGCCGCCGCTTTGACCGTTCTGGACATTCTGGACGACGGGATGATGGCCGAGGTCAAGGAAAAGGGTGAGTACCTGCGGGCCGGCATCCGGTCCATCGGCAGCCCGGAGCTGGGCGACATCGTAGGCATGGGCCTCATGCTGGGCGTGGATGTAAAGGGCCCCCGCACCAACAAGGAGCTGGCCGCCCTGCTGGCGGAGAACGGTCTTCTCATCCTCACCGCCGGCAGCCGCCTGCGCCTGCTGCCCCCCCTGACCATCACCAAGGACGAAATGGACAAGGGTCTTGCGATTTTGAAGCAGACCCTGGCCCAATGAGAGATAGAAGGAGGCAATCCCCCATGAAAAAAGACCTGCTGAAGCTGCTGGACCTGAGCAGCGAAGACATTCTGGAGATCCTGGACACCGCCGACCAGCTGAAGGAAATGCGGAAGAAGGGCATCCAGCACCCCTTCCTGGCCGGTAAGACCCTGGCCATGATTTTTGAAAAGAGCTCCACCCGCACCCGTGTCTCCTTTGAGACCGGCATCTACCAGCTGGGCGGCAACGGCATCTACCTGTCCGACAAGGACAGCCAGATCGGCCGCAACGAGCCGGTGGAGGACACCGCCCGGGTCCTGTCCCGGTTCTGCGACGGCATCATGATCCGCACCTTCGCCCAGGAGGAGGTGGAGACCCTGGCCAAATACGCCACCATCCCCGTCATCAACGGCCTCACCGACTTCTGCCACCCCTGCCAGGTCCTGGCCGACCTGATGACCATCCGGGAGCACAAGGGCAAGCTGGAGGGCCTGAAGCTGTGCTACATCGGCGACGGCAACAACATGGCCAACTCCCTCATCGTTGGCTGCCTGAAAGTGGGCATGAAAGTAGCCATCGCCTGCCCCGAGACCTACATGCCCGACCCCGTCATCCTGGAATTCGCCAAGGACTACCCCGGCATGTTCCAGTGCACCCCCGACATTCTGGCGGCCGCCAGGGACGCCGACGTGCTCTACACCGACGTGTGGGCCTCCATGGGCCAGGAGGGCGAGTTCAACGAGCGCAAGCTGGTCTTTGAGGGCTACCAGATCAACGACGCCGTCATGGCGGTGGCCCACGAGGGGGCCATGGTCCAGCACTGCCTGCCCGCCCACCGGGGTGAGGAGATCACCGCCGAGGTCTTCGAGGCCCACGCCGACGAGATCTTCGACGAGGCAGAAAATCGTCTCCACGCCCAGAAGGCAGTTATGTACCTGCTCATGAAGTAAAACAAACAACGGACGAGGCATCCCGCCTCGTCCGTTGTTTGTTTTATCCTCTGTGGGATTCATTTCTCCCGATAAGCAATCCCCTCCAGGTCCAGCAAGAACCGCTTTCGATCCAGGCCACCGGAGTAACCCCCCAGGGTCCCGTCCGCCCCGATGACCCGGTGGCAGGGGATAAGGATGGGCAGGGGATTCCTGCCGTTGGCCTGGCCCACCGCCTGATACCCTCTGGGACAGTCCGCCCGGCGGGCCAGCTCCCGGTAGGAGATGGCCGTGCCGTAGGGGATATCCAGCAGGGTCCGCCAGACCCGCCGCTGGAAGTCTGTACCCCCGGGGTTCAAAGGCAGGTCAAAGTTCTGACGGCTGCCGGCAAAATACTCCTCCAACTGCCGGCGGGCCTCCTCAAAGAGGGGCAGGTGGTCATAGCCGCCATAGTCTCCAAAGACCAGGGCGGCCAGGCAGTTCTCCTGGGCAAAGAGGGTCAGCGGCCCCATGGGGGTGAAAATCACTGCTTGCTCCATGGTAAACACTCCTTCCCGCGTGGTTTGGGATCAGTTTACCAGAAGGAACGCCAAAAGTCCAACCTCTCAGCCGCAGCCAGAGCACTCCACAGGCTCAAAATCCTGGAGGGGAGCCAGAAATCCCTCCTCTTCCAGCCGCTTTTCAATCAGATCCAAAAGCTCCTGGCTGTCCGCCCGGACGGTATGGTAGTGGTAGTTGGAGGTCACGTTTTTCAGCAGGCTGGATTTGCCCGCCGCGATTCCCTCCACAAACCTTTTCACGTCCATCCGGGACCGGATGCCCATGGGCGCCCGAATGGTGCCGTAAATCCGGTGGGAGACGAACACGTCCTCCACGATCCCGCCCAGGTCCACGATGGCGTTCAGCTCCCGCTCTACCTCCTCGTCGGTGTGGACCACCTTGTAGACCCGCCGGCAGGCCGCCGGTTCCTCCATCCGGTACCCCCGGGAGAGGGACACGATGGCTGCCCCCTGGGCCCGCAGAAGGGCGATGTCCTGGACGATGATCTGTCGGCTGACCCCATACGCCGCCGCCAGCACTGCGGCGGAAACCGGCGTTTCCTCCTGGGAGAGGCGTTTTAGAATTTCCTGTCGCCTTTCTTCTCCTTTCATAGACCCTCCTCGTCACTCCACGGGGTGAAGGTTCTTCAGGGACAGGTCCAGAATGGGAGAGGAGTGGGTCAGCGCGCCGCTGGAGATGTAATCCACCCCCAGGTCGGTGAGCCGGGCGATGTTCTCTCTAGTCACGTTGCCGGAGACCTCCACCTCCGCCCGTCCGCCGATGATGGCCAGGGCCTGGGCCATCTCCTCATGGCTCATGTTATCCAGCATGATGATGTCCGCCCCGGCTTCCACGGCCTCCCGGACCATATCCAGGGTTTCCACCTCCACCTCGATCTTCCGAACGAAGGGGGCGTACTCCCTGGCCCGGCGGACAGCCTCCTTCACGCCGCCGGCCGCGCCGATGTGGTTGTCCTTCAGCATGACCCCGTCGGACAGGTTGTACCGGTGGTTGTTTCCGCTGCCGGTGCGTACCGCGTATTTCTCAAAGATACGGTTGTTGGGGGTAGTCTTTCTGGTATCCAGCAGCTTGGTCCCGGTCCCTTCCAGCAGGCTGGCCACCGCCCGGGTGTGGGTGGCGATGCCGCTCATCCGCTGGAGGTAGTTCAGGGCGGTCCGCTCGCCGGAGAGCAACACCCGGATATCTCCCCGCACCGTGGCGATTTTCTGGCCGGCCTTGATCTTCTCCCCGTCAGTGGCATAGGCGGTCACCTGGGTATCCTCATCCAGCAGGGTAAAGACCCGCGCGAAGACATCCATGCCGCACAGAACCCCGTCCTGCTTGCAGATGAGGTCCACCTCTCCCATCCGGGCACAAGGCATGACACTGTTGGTGGAGACGTCCTCGCTGGTGATATCCTCCCGCAGGGCGCTGAGGAGCAGGGGCTCCACGTTCAGCTTCATGGTCACTTGATCAAACATAGTAAAACGCTCCTTTTTTACTGGGCTTCTGCCTGGCGGATGGCCTGGCGCACAGCTTGACGGCAGCTCCGTTCATAGGCTTCCTGGTCGGCATAGGCGGACAGGTCTGCCAAGGCTGTCAGCCCCTCCTCTGTAATCGGGTCGCATGGATTGGCGGTCATCTCCTCCGCCGCCCGCTTGGCAAAGACCAGGCTCTCCAGCAGGGAATTACTGGCCAGGCGGTTTTTGCCGTGGACGCCGTTGCAGGCGGTCTCCCCCACGGCATAGAGCCGGGGCAGGGAGGTCCGGCTGTTGTGGTCCACCTTCACGCCCCCCATGAAATAGTGCTGGGCGGGGACCACAGGGATGCACTCCCTGGTCACATCGTACCCCATCTCCCGGCAGTGCTCCACAATGTTGGGGAAGTGCTCCTGAAGCTCCTTTTCCGGGATGGGTCTCAAATCCTCCCACACAAACTCCGACCCGTCGGCCTCCATCTGGCGGTAGATGGCCTGGGAGACCACGTCCCGGGGCTGGAGCTCGTCCACGAACCGCTCCATATTCTTGTTGTAGAGCTTGGCCCCCTCGCCCCGGACGGACTCGGAGATCAGGAACCGGCGGTCCTCCCGGTTCTCGCTGTACAAGGTGGTGGGGTGAATCTGCACGTAGTCGGCGTTCTGCAGCTCGATCCCGTGGCGGATGGCGATGGCCAGGGCGTCCCCGGTGAGATGGCGGAAGTTGGTGGAGAACCGGTACAGGCCCCCCACGCCGCCGGTGGCCAGAACCGTGTACTCCGCCGCCACCGCCTCCAGGCTGCCGTCCTCCCGGCGGAGCACGCCGCCCCGGCAGACCCCGTCCCCCTCCACGATGTCGATCAGGGTGGTGTGCTCCAGGATGGTGATGTTCTCCCGCTCTCTGGCCCGGGCCAGCAGCTTGCTGGTGATCTCCTGGCCGGTGATATCCTCATGGAAGAGGATACGCTTGTCGGAGTGGGCCCCCTCCTTGGTGAAGGCCAGGCTGCCGTCGGCCTCCCGCTGGAAGTCCACCCCCAGGTCGATGAGGTCCCCGATGACCGCCTGGGAGGAGCTGATCATAATGTCCACGCTCCTCCGGTCGTTTTCATAGTGTCCCGCCCGAAGGGTGTCCTCGAAAAAGGCGTCGTAGTCCTCCGAGTCCTTCAGGCAGCAGATGCCCCCCTGAGCCAGGTAGGAATCGCTGCTCTCCGCGTCGGACTTGGTCACCACTGTGATTTTTTTGTCCCGGGGCAGATGCAGGGCGCAGTACAGCCCGGAGCAGCCGCTGCCCGCAATCAGAATATCCGTTTCCATAAATCCTCCAAATATTGTGAAAAATCGCAAGTTTAAGCACAAATCCGGATTATTATACCACACACCGGTCATATGTCAAGACACTTGTTATTCTTTATGTTAACATTTGTCTTGACATCTTCGCCATTCTTTCCTATAATGCACTGGACGCCTACTTTACACGACACAACAGCAAATGCTGGGAGGATATTATGTTTACAACGGAAACACTACAGCAGGAGATCCGCAGACTCAAGAAAGAGAACGACGTCTGCATCCTGGCTCACGCATACCAGACCCAAGACATCCTGGAGGTAGCCGACTACATCGGCGACTCCTTCGGCCTGAGCAAGCAGGCCGCCTCGGCTCCCCAGAAGACCGTGCTCATGTGCGGCGTCCGCTTCATGGCGGAGACCGCCAAGATTCTCTCCCCGGAGAAGACCGTGCTGCTCTCCCACCCCCAGGCCGGCTGCCCCATGGCCGAGCAGCTGACGGTGGAGGAGCTGGCAGAGCTGAAGAAGCAGCACCCTGACAGCGCCGTGGTAGCCTACATCAACACCACCTCTGCCCTGAAGACCCTGTGCGACGTCTGCGTCACCTCGGCCTCCGCCCTGAAGATTCTCCGGGCCCTGCCCCAGAAGGAGATTCTCTTCATCCCCGACTGCAACCTGGGCCAGTGGGTGGCAAGCCAGGTACCGGAGAAGACCTTTCACTTCATTCGTGGAGGATGTCCCATCCACACCCGCATCACCGCCGGGGATGTGGCCACCGCCAGGGCCGCCCACCCTGAGGCCAAGCTTCTGGTCCACCCGGAATGTCTGCCCGAGGTCTCCGCCCAGGCGGACTATGTAGGCAGCACCACCGGCATCATGGCCTACGTCCGGGAGAACGACGCCAGCTCTTACATTATCGGCACCGAGAACAGCATCGTCCAGCACCTGCAGTTCGAGCTGCCCGACAAAACCTTCTACCCCCTGTCCAAGTCCTGCGTCTGCGAGGATATGCGCCTGACCACCCTCCTGGATGTGTACAACTGCGTCCGGGGCGCAGGCGGCGAGGAGATCGTGCTCTCTAACGAAGTTCGCAGTGAAGCTCAGCGGAGCATCGACGCCATGCTGGCCTTCGGTTAAGTTTTCTTGGCAAGCAAAAAACGTCATCGGGTCCCCAAAGAGGGTCCGATGACGTTTTTTCGATTATCGGTTGTTCTCCCGGAATTCCAGCATTTCCATGGTGGCCAGGAGCAGGTCGGCGGCCTGGGCCCGGGTCAGGTCCTCATTCAGGCCGGTGGTCTCCTCCAGAACCCCCACAGCCTCCAGGTTCACCACCGACTGGTAGGCCCACACGGGGGCGGCGTCCTCGTCCAGATCACCGGAGGCTACCACGTCGGAGATCCGCAGCAGACGGTTCAGCATTACCGCCGCCTCGGTCTGGGTGATAGCCCGGTCGGGGGAAAAGGCCACGCCGTCGGCCTCAGCGGCGGAACCCTGGATCATGCCGGAGCGCAGAGCGGAGGCCACATAGGGCTTGGCCCAGACGGAAATACTGTCATCGTCGGAAAAGCCCGTCATGGTGGCATCCGGCAGGGTGTCCATGCCCACCAGATCCATGGCCATGGCTAAGAATTCCTCCCGGGTCACGGTGGCGTCAGGCCGGAAGAACCAGGTCTCGCCCATCTTCTCCCCCACGAAGATCTCCTCCTCCGCCAGGACGATAGCGGCTTTCTGGGAGGGGTGATCCGCCATGTCGGAATAGGTCACCTTGGTGTCGGCCTTGGAGATGCGGATGGAGACAATGGCAGGCTGGGACACATTGCCCTGGCTGTCCTCCGCCACGTATTCGAAGGAATCCTTGCCCAGCTTGTTCTCATAGGGGGTGTAGGTGAACTTGGCGCCCCCCTCCTCCCCAAAGGTCAGCTCGCCCCGGGCGGGGTTCTTGGTGACCCGGAAGGTCACCGGGTCCCCCTCCGGGTCCACGGCGGACAGTGTGCCGGTAACCGCCACGTTTTTGTAGGTGGTCAGGCTCAGGTTTTCCGCGATGGGCAGCGGGCTGTCGCCGGAGGCCCGGTCATCATGGTTGAAGAGCGCCTGGGCAGGCAGGGTCAGGGAAAACAAAAGGACGGTGAGCAGCAACAGAAACCCGCCCCGCCGAAAAAAGGATGGATGCGACATGGAAATACCTCCTCATTCTTCAAAGTATTCCTAGTCTGCCACCGCCGCATTTCCTTATGCGCGGAACCAGCTGCCGCTTCCTGGAATCCTGTCCCTGGCCAGGGACAGGACTGCCCCCACCGCCCCGAAGCTGGCGATGAGGGAGGACCCGCCATAGCTAAAAAAGGGCAGGGTCACCCCCACCACCGGGGCGGCGTACAGACACATGGCCACGTTCAGGATGGTCTGGGCCCCCAGCATCCCGGCCACGCCCATGGCGGTGTAGGACAGCAGCTTGTCCTCCCGCCGGGCCAGCAGGATGCAGCCCAGGACGATGGCCCCCAGCAGGAGCAAAATCAACAGACAGCCCACCAGGCCCAGCTCCTCCCCCGCCACGGAAAAGATAAAGTCCGTGTGCCGGGCGGGCAGGGCCGAGGCGGACAGGCTCTGGGTCTGGGTCCCCTGGAGGTAGCCCTGCCCGGTGATCTGCCCGGAGCCGATGGCCAGCAGACTTCGCTCCTGCTGAAACCCCTTCCCCAAGGGGTCCAAATCGTGATCCAGAACCACCAGAAACCGCATGCGGACATACTCCGGCAGCCGGGACCACAGCAGGAAGACCGCTCCGATCCCCAGGGCCAGCTCCCCCAGCAGCCACAGGGGGTGGACCCCCGCCGACCAGAGCATCACCAGGTAGATGGCCAGGTAGACCGCCACCATGCCGATGTCCCCGGAAACCCCGTACAAAAGACCGCACAGGGCCAGGACGTGCAGCCCCAACAGGAGGACGGCCACAGGCCGGTCCAGCCCCTTTTTCTCCAGGGCAATCAACTGGAGGGCCAGCAGGAGGATGAACAGGATCTTCACCACCTCCGCCGGCTGGAGGTTGAAGAAGCCGCCGGGCAGGGCGATCCAGCTTTTGTTCCCGGTGCCATCGTCGTTGCCCAGGGGGACCAGCAGCAGGAGCAGCCCCACGCTGACAAGGGGCAGCAGCCACCAGAGCTTGTCCAGCAGGGTCCGAAGGGGCAGCACCGCCAGGAGCAGGCACAGTCCCACCCCCACCGCCAGGGCCACCGCCTGTTTCAGAGCCGCGCTGTAGAGATCCTCATCGTATCGGGTGGCGGAGAAGATCAGGGCCAGCCCATACAGGGAGGCCAGCAGGCAGAGGACAAACAGCCCCCACGTCCCCTTGCGCCTGTTCCGTCCGTATCTCATGGTCCTCCCCCTCTCCTTTTCCTTTTATTCTATATCCTACCGGAATTTGTGCATAAAATTTGTCAGGAAGGGGTGCAACCCATCGCCGTTTATGATAAAATATTTATATATATGCCCACGGGCATTGCAATCAAATCGAAGATAAAGGAACTCAGATCCTATGGAAAGATATTCTGCAAGCGTGGAGGAAACCGAAGCCCTGGGCCAGGAGCTGGTTCGGAAGATGGCTCCCGGCACGGTGGTGGCCTTCACCGGCGACCTGGGGGCGGGTAAGACCGCCTTTGTCCGTGGCATGGCCCGGGGACTGGGGATCACCCAGCGGGTCACCAGCCCCACCTTCACCATCGTCAACGAGTACGAGGGGGGAACCCTCCCTCTGTTCCACTTTGACATGTACCGCCTGCTCTCCTCCGAGGAGCTCTTTGACATCGGCTGGGAGGACTTCCTCAGCCGCAAGGGCATCTGCGCCGTGGAGTGGAGCGAGAACATCCAGGACGCCCTGGAGGCCGACACCATTTATATCGACATTCGCCGGGGCCAAAGGGACGACCAGCGGATCATTACCATAAAGGGGATGGAACCATGAAAATTTTAGCCCTGGAGTCCTCCGCCGTGGCCGCCTCCGTGGCTCTGTGCGAGGATGAGGCCCTCATGGGCCAGACCTTCCGAAACACCGGCCTCACCCACAGCCAGACCCTGCTGCCCATGGCCGAGCAGCTTCTGAGCGGCTGCGGCCTCACCATGGAGGACGTGGACCTGGTGGCCGTGGCCGAAGGCCCCGGCTCCTTCACCGGCCTGCGCATCGGCGTGGCCGCCGCCAAGGGTTTGGCTTGGGCCGCCGAGCTGCCCTGCGCCGGCTGCTCCACCCTAGAGTCCATGGCCTGGAACCTGGCCGGACTGGAGGGGGAGGTCTGCGCCGCCATGGACGCCCGGAGAAAGCAGGTCTACAACGCCCGCTTCCGGGTGGACGGCCTCCGGCCCCACCGGATCACCCCCGACCGGGCCATCTCCCTGGAGGACCTGGTGAATGAACTGAAGGGCACCGAAACCACCCAGATTGTGGTGGGCGACGGCGCAAAGCTGTGTTATGACGCCCTCACCGCCGCCGGGATTCCCGCCCGGCTGGCTCCCCCCAACCTGCGGATGCAGAGTGCCTGGGGGGTGGCCCGGCTGGCCCTGGAGCAGGCCCGGGCCGGATACACCCTCACCCCCGGGGAGCTGGTCCCCGTCTATCACCGCCTGTCCCAGGCCGAGCGGGAGCGGCTGGAGCGGGAACAGGCCGCCCAAACGAAAGGAGACTGAACCATGGAACACGTACATCTTTTAGACCACCCCCTCCTTCAGCACAAGCTGTCCATCCTGCGGGATGAAAACACCAGCGTCAAGGATTTCCGTGAAATCGTCAGCGAAGTGGCCACCCTCATGTGCTACGAGGCCACCCGGGATCTCCCTCTGAAAGAGGTGGAGGTTCAGACCCCTGTGGCCAAGGCGGTCACCCACCAGATTTCCGGCAAAAAGCTGGCCATCGTCCCCATCCTCCGGGCGGGCCTGGGCATGGTGGACGGCATCCTCACCCTGATTCCCGGGGCCAAGGTGGGCCACATCGGCCTCTTCCGGGACCCCGAGACCCTGGAGCCCGTGAAGTACTACTGCAAGATGCCCACGGACATCGCCCAGCGGGACGTCATTGTCCTGGACCCCATGCTGGCCACCGGCGGTTCCGCCTCCGCCGCCATCACCTTCCTGAAGGAGTACGGCGTGACCCATATCAAGCTGATGAATATCCTGGCCGCCCCCGAGGGCGTCGCCCGGGTCCGGGCCGACCACCCCGACGTGGAGATCTACATCGCCGCCATGGATGAAAAGCTCAACGACCACGGCTACATTGTCCCCGGCCTGGGAGACGCCGGCGACCGCATTTTCGGCACCAAATAAGGGACCAAAAACTTTTTTGAAAAAAGACGAAAAAAGTGCTTGACTTTTCCTCTCCCGGATGCTAATATAAGTCCTGCGCTGAGCGATACAGCTTGGTGCAAGACATGCGCGAGTGGTGGAATTGGCAGACTCGCTAGATTCAGGTTCTAGTGTGCATTACG
>JAEDLP010000177.1 GCA_016295225.1 Oscillospiraceae bacterium
CTCGAAGGCGGCAAAGCGCTCCATGTCGAAGTTGTAGTCCTTGGTGGGCTGGTTGGACAGGTCGCCGTACTTGAGAGCCGCCATGGCGATCTTGGCGGTGGTGGCCTCCACCTCGCTGCCCTCCACGATCTGATTCTCCACCACCTTGGCCCGGACGAAGTCGGTCATGTCGGAAATGAGCGTTTCCAGCCGCAGGACGCCGCCGTCTCTTGTCTTGAAGGGCTTGCCGTCGCTTCCGTTCATGGTGCCAAAGCCCACGTGCTCAAGCTCCGTGGTCTCCTTCACAATGCCGGCCTTCCTGGCGGCCCGGAACACCTGCTCGAAATGGAGGTTCTGCCGCTTGTCGGTGACGTAGAGCACCTTTTCGGGGTTCCAGTCCTGGGTGCGCTGCACCAGGGTGGCAAGGTCGGTGGTGGCGTAAATGGAGGAGCCGTCGGACTTGACCAGAATGCAGGGGGGCACTTCCTTCTTGTCCCCCTCCTGGGTCACGGGGATCACCCAGGCGCCCTCAGACTGCACGGCGATGCCCCGGGCCTTCATGTCCTCCACCATGGCGGGAATGTAGGGGTCGGCATCGCTTTCACCCAGCCATTTCTCAAAGTGGACATCCAGGTTGTCGTAGTTTTTCTTCAGGTCTGCAACGGACACGTTCATAATGTGCTGCCACAGTGCCCGGTAGCCCCGGCGGCCCTGCTGCAGCTCCAGGGTTGCCTGGTGGGCCTTGTGGGAGAATTCCGGGTCCTTCTTCTTGGCGGAGGCGGTGGGGTAGATCTCCTCCAGCTCGTCCACGGTGAAGGGAGCCTGGGCAGGATATTCCCCGGTGAAATCGGGGTCAAAGTAGGGAAGCTCCGGCTGGCGCTCACCCAGCTCCGCGATGATGAGGCCCATCTGCAGTCCCCAGTCCCCCAGGTGCACGTCGCCGATGGCATTCCAGCCGAAGAATGCATACAGCCGCTTCAGCGCCTCGCCGATGATGGCCGGGCGCAGATGGCCGATGTGCAGGGGCTTGGCCACATTGGCTCCGCCGTAGTCCACCACGATGGTCTTGCCGAGACCCGTACGCTCCAGGCCAAAGTTGTCGGCGGTGCGCATCTGCTCCAGGTAGGAGGCGAGGAAGGAGCCGCTGAGGCTCAGGTTCAGAAAGCCGGGGCCTGCCACGTCCACCTTGCTGAAATCCCCACTGTCCAGCTTTTCGGCCACAGCCCTGGCAATCTGGATGGGGGCGCAGTGGTACTGCTTGGCAGCCGCCAGAGCACCGTTGCACTGATATTCGCACAGGTCGGGCCGGTTGGACACCACCACCATGCCGTAGCCGGGATCATACCCTGCGTCCGCAAAAGCCTGCCGCATCTTCGCGGTAATCAAATCCAAAACTTTTTCCATAATTCAAACTCCAAAGAATCAGAGATATCTTGTATCTCGCATCTAAACGCTTACTTTTCCGCCTTCTGCTCGGCCATCCAGTTCAGGTAGTCGTCGTAGTTGCCGTACTTGTCAATGATGGTTCCGTCGGGCTGGAAGGCGATGACACGGTTACAGACAGAGGAGAGCATCTCGTGGTCGTGGGAGGCCAGCAGCACCACCCCGGGGAAGGCCTCCAGGCCCTTGTTCACGGCCTGAATGGACTCCATATCCAGGTGGTTGGTGGGCTGATCCAGCAATACGACGTTGGCGCCGGAGAGCATCATGCGGCTTAGCATGCAGCGTACCTTCTCGCCGCCGGACAGAACCTCCACGCTCTTGAAGGCGTCCTCGCCGGAGAACAGCATCCGGCCCAGGAAGCCCCGGAGGTACACATCGTCCTTTTTCAGGGAGTAGCCCCGGAGCCAGTCCACGAGCGTCTCGGAGTTGCCCTCAAAGTAGTCGCTGTTGTCCTTGGGCAGGTAGCTGCGCATGGTGGACACGCCCCACTTGACGGAGCCCTCGTCCGGCTCCAGCTCCCCCATGAGAATCTGAAACAGAGCCGTCTGTGCCAGCTCGTTTTCGCCCACGAAGGCGATCTTGTCGGTGCGGCCCACGGAGAAGTAGACCTTGTCCAGCAGCTTCACGCCGTCCACGGTGACGGACACGTCCTTGACGGTGAGCACGTCCTTGCCCAGCTCCCGCTCGGGCTGGAAGCCCACGAAGGGGTAGCGCCGGGTGGAGCAGGGCATTTCCTCCACGCTGAGCTTGTCCAGGAGCTTGCGCCGTGCGGTGGCCTGCTTGGCCTTGGCCTTGTTGGCGGAGAAGCGCTGGATGAACAGCTGCAGCTCTTCGATCTTCTCCTGGTTCTTCTTGTTCTTGTTGCGGATCATGGCCTGAACCATCTGAGAGGATTCATACCAGAAGTCGTAGTTGCCCACGTACATCTTGATCTTGCCGTAGTCGATGTCCACGGTGTGGGTGCACACGGTGTTCA
>JAEDLP010000178.1 GCA_016295225.1 Oscillospiraceae bacterium
ACCTTCGTCGGCTACGGCGTGGTCATCGTGGACGAGGCGGACATCCTCTCCCCCACGGAGCCCCATCCCGTCATCGGCACGCTGAAAAAGGGAGATATCGTCCCCGTTCTGATGATTGCCGAGAATCAGGGCGTCTCCTGGGCGCTGACCCAAAAGGGCTGGATCATGGCCAACTGCATCCAGATCATTCAGGAGCCTGAGGTTCCCACCGAGCCTGAGACTCCCACCACTCCCATCGAGCCCGAGACCCCCACGGAGCCGGAAACCACTCCCACGGAACCCGAGACTCCTACGGAACCTGAGACAACCCCCACGGAACCGGAAACCACTCCCACGGAGCCTGTGACAGCTCCCGCAGAGCCGGAAGCGCCCCTCACTCCCGAGGAAATCCCCGAGCCTGAAGTAACCGCATAACACAATACATCCCAAAAACTTACCCCCGACCGTCAGGTCGGGGGTAAAATTGTATCAAACGAGTCTTGCGCCGGCGGGAATGCTGTCATCCAGCATAACCAGGTTCAGTTTATCGCCGCGCTCGGCAGACAGCAGCATACCGCAGCTCATCTGGCCCATCATTTTCCGGGGCGCCAGATTGGTGACGGCCACCAGGGTCTTGCCCACCAGCTCCTCGGGCTGATAGTACTTGGCGATGCCGGAGAGGATCTGACGGGGGGTATCGGTGCCGTCGTTCAGGGTGAATTTCAGCAGCTTGTCGCTCTTTTTCACCTTCTCACAGGTGAGAACCTTGACAACGGTCATTTCCACCTTTTCGAACACATCAAAGGTGATCTCCTCCTTGGGTTCGGGCAGCGGGTCCTCCACCGGGGCGGGAGCGGGAGCGCGGAGGGCCTCCAGAGCAGCCAGCTCCTTCTCCATGTCGATTCTGGGGAACAGGGCAGGGCCGGTGACGGTGGCGGTCTCGGCGTTCAGCAGGCCCCAGACACCCAGGCTGTCCCAGTCCATGGGAGCGCCGCCCAGCCGCCTGCCGATTTCCGCGGCGGTATCGGGCATGAAGGGAGACAGCAGGCCGCCGCAGATGCGGACAGACTCCAGCAGGTTATACAGCACTCTTGCCAGCCGGGGCTTGTTCTCCTCGCTCTTGGCCAGCACCCAGGGTGCGTTCTCGTCGATATACTTATTGGCCCGGGAGATGACCTTGAAGACCTCGGCCAGGGCATTCTGGAAGGCATACTTCTCCATCTGCTCCTCGTACTTTGCCCGCAGGGAGGAAGCCATGGCAATCAGCTCGGCATCCTTCTCCTCGTCTGCCTGCTGCTGGGCGGGCAGGTGCTCTCCGAAATACTTCTGGGCCATGGCCACGGTGCGGGAGACCAGGTTGCCCAGGTCGTTGGCCAGGTCGGTATTGATGGTGGAGATCAGCAGCTCATTGGAGAAATTGCCGTCGGAGCCGAAGGGGAAGGAGCGCAGCAGGAAGAACCGCAGAGCATCCACGCCGAAGCGCTGGGCCAGCACATAGGGGTCCACCACGTTGCCCTTGGACTTCGACATCTTGCCGCCGTCCAGCAGCAGCCAGCCGTGACCGTAGACCTTTTTCGGCAGGGGCAGATCCAGGCTCATCAGCATGGCGGGCCAGATGATGGAGTGGAAACGGACGATCTCCTTGCCGATGAAGTGGACATCGGCGGGCCAGAAGGCATCCAGATCGTGATACTTGTCGTTCTCAAAGCCCAGGGCGGTCATGTAGTTAAAGAGGGCGTCAATCCAGACGTAGACCACATGGCCCGGGTCAAAGTCCACGGGGATTCCCCAGCTGAAGCTGGTGCGGGACACGCACAGATCCTCCAGGCCGGGTTTGATGAAGTTGTTGACCATCTCGTTGGCCCGGCTCCGGGGCTCCAGGAAGTCGGTATTCTCCAGCAGGTCCTGCACCCGGTCCGCGTACTTGGAAAGGCGGAAGAAGTAGGCCTCCTCCTCGGCCTCCTGGACCTCGCCGCCGCAGTCGGGGCACTTGCCGTTTACCAGCTGGCTGTCGGTCCAGAAGGACTCGCAGGGCTTGCAGTATTTGCCCACATACTTGCCCTTGTAGATGTCGCCGTTGTCATACATCCGCTTGAAGATCTTCTGGATGGCGGCCACATGGTAGTCATCGGTGGTGCGGATGAAGCGGTCATAGCTGATGTTCATCAGCTTCCACAGATCCAGCACACCCCGCTCTCCCAGGACGATGTTGTCCACGAACTGCTGGGGGGTGACCCCGGCGGCCTTGGCCTTGTCCTCGATTTTCTGGCCGTGCTCGTCGGTGCCGGTGAGGAACATCACGTTGTAGCCCTGGAGCCGCTTGAACCGGGCCATGGTGTCCGTTGCCACGGTGCAGTAGGCGTGGCCGATGTGGAGCTTGTCCGAGGGATAGTAGATGG
>JAEDLP010000179.1 GCA_016295225.1 Oscillospiraceae bacterium
GCTGAGCAAGGATGGGGACGTGGTTCGCTCCTCCCGGGAGGCCATGCCCATGACCGTCAACTACAGCGCCATTACCCTGGAAGAGCCCCAGGGGGACGTTGGCTATGCCCAGGCTCTCTACCCGGACATTGCCCACGAGCAGATTCCCGACGTTCCTTTGTACATCCAGCAGGACTATACCGAGGCGAAATACGGAGCCTTTCCCCTGGTATCCTACGGCTGCGGCATTACCACCCTTGCCATGTTCGCCAGCTACATGGCGGATGAATACCTGACCCCGCCGGCTCTCGCGGCCCGCTACGGCTCCTACTGCTACAGGAGCGGAACCGACGCGATGCTGATTACCGACAGTGCCCCGGAGCTGGGCTACTATGTGAAGAGTATGTCCTTCGACTGGCACGATGCCCGGGACGGTATGGAGGAGGGCTACATGGTCATCTGCCTGCAGCACAAGGGCTATTTCACCCGGGGCGGCCACTACCTGGTGCTGCGGCAAATCAACGAGGACGGCACCGTGAGCATCCGGGATTCCAACCTCTACAACTACGGCAAGCTCCGCCCCCACAAGACCGACAGCTTCACCTGGGATCAGATCTCGGGAAGCGGCGTGCAGTACTGGGTGTTCCAGAACAAAATCACCCGGATTCCCGCCTGCAGCCGCTGCGGCGGGCAGACCGCTCCCCAGGGCCTGCTGCTGACGGACTACACCTGCTCCGGATGTATGACTGCCCTGACCCGCCGGGGAGACTTTCTGACCCTGTGCCCGGAGTTCTGAGCAGAATCACCAATTAGTTTCAAAATAATTGTATAGAATCTCCAATTGTCCCAGGCGTGAAAGTATGGTAGTATGTATGTATCCAGGTGAATTGTGTCTACTCCACATAATAGGCGCCGTTCACTAAAATAAAGGAGGATAAACATCCGTTGACTCGCGGTGCGGCAGTGTGGAGACCTGTCGTAATGCGCTCGCCGTTTTACCCGGCGATCGCGAGGGCATACATCGAGGATTCGGTATGCCTGGAGTCGTAAAAGTATGGCAAGCTTAACCCTGAAGAACATCAAAAAAGTCTACCCCTTCAACGGCGACGATGCCAAGCAGAAAAAGAAGAAGAAAAAGGGTGAGGAGCCCGAGAAGAAGAGCAACCTTCAGATCACCGATGAGGGCGTTGTGGCGGTTCAGGAGTTCAACCTGGAAGTTGCGGACAAGGAATTCATCGTGCTGGTCGGCCCCTCCGGCTGCGGTAAGTCCACCACCCTGCGTATGATCGCCGGTCTGGAAGACATCACCGACGGCGAACTGTACATCGGCGACCGCCTGGTGAACGATGTGGCCCCCAAGGACCGCGACATTGCCATGGTTTTCCAGAACTATGCGCTGTACCCCCACATGACCGTTTATGATAACATGGCCTTTGCTCTGAAGCTGCGCCATGAGTCCAAGGAAGAAATTGACCGCAAGGTTAAGGAAGCCGCTGAGATCCTGGACATCACCCAGTACCTGGGCCGTAAGCCCAAGGCTCTGTCCGGCGGTCAGCGTCAGCGTGTGGCCATCGGCCGCGCCATCGTTCGTAACCCCCAGGTTATGCTGATGGACGAGCCTCTGTCCAACCTGGACGCCAAGCTGCGTAACCAGATGCGTGCTGAGATCATCAAGCTGCGTCAGCGCATCAACACCACCTTCATCTACGTTACCCACGACCAGACCGAGGCTATGACCCTGGGCGATCGGATCGTCATCATGAAGGACGGCTTCATCCAGCAGATCGGCACTCCTCAGGAAGTGTTCAACCATCCCTACAACCTGTTCGTGGCTACCTTCATCGGCACTCCTCAGATGAACCTGTTCGAGAACGCCGAGCTGGTGAAAGAGAACGGCAAGTACGCCGTCAAGCTGGATAACCTGACCGTGGAGCTGTCCGCTGAGAAGCAGGCCGCCCTGGCCAAGAACAACGTTGCTCCTCAGAAGGTCGTCCTGGGCGTCCGTCCCGAGCACATCGAGCTGGCCAAGGACGGCATCGCCGCCACTGTGGACGTGTCCGAAATGATGGGCTCCTCCGTGCACCTGCATGTCACCGCCATGGGCCGTGACGTGGTTCTGGTGGTCTCCACCATGAACATGACCGGCGCTGAGGTTGCCGCTCTGAGCACCGGCGCCAGCGTGAAGTTCAACTTCGCCGGCCACGTGTGCCATGTCTTCTCCAAGGAGACCGGCGTCAACCTGGAAGCCTGATTCCATATGTAAATAAAGAGCAGCCCGGAAACGGGCTGCTTTTTTGCGCTGATTTCATCAGTTGATCAATTGTAATTTGGCGGGCAGGAATTGACGCACCCCTTGGCTCTCCCTTTGGGAGAGCCAAGGGGT
>JAEDLP010000047.1 GCA_016295225.1 Oscillospiraceae bacterium
GGGATGTTGTCCAGGAAGGAGGACACGATGGCCGAGACCCATAGGATGATGACCATAAACATGGCCATGATGGCCCAGGGCCGGCCTTTGGCGATCTTGGCGGCCCGGATGGCGATGTACTCAAAGATGCCGGAGCTTTTCACGATGGTCACGAAGAGCATCATGCCGACGAGAACGCCCAGCGTGTTGATATCCACATAGGAAAAGGCGGACTTCACGTTGAGAACGCCGGTGAGGATCAGGAGGATCGCGCCGGTGACCGCAGCCAGGGTCCGGTGTATTTTCTCTGTCATGATAACCAGCATGGTGAGGGCGAAGATCGCTGTCGCGAGGATTTGGGTGGCTGTCACGAGATCCCACGCTCCTTTCATTTTCATACATTCATGATACGCCGGACCATGGAAGAGAATGAGTGCGGGCGGCTATGCAAACCAAAAACCTCCCCCGGGCGGGGCCAAACCATTCGGAAAACGGTTTGGGACCTTCCCAGGGGAGGCTGTCAGGATTTCTGTTTTTAGGGCTGGGCGTTCTGTTGGGGTGACACCGGGGGACTGGTGTGGTGCCTGTCTTTGAAAACCAGCTTCAGAAGGATGGGGGTGAAGATGGTGGTGACCACCACCACGACCACCACCGGGCCGAAGAGCTCGGTGTTGATCAGACCCAGGTCCGCGCCCTTGGTGGCGACGATGAGGGCCACCTCTCCCCGGGAGACCATGCCCACGCCGATCTGCAGGGATTCCCGATTGCTGTATTTACAGAACTTGGCTCCCAGGCCGCAGCCGATCATCTTGGACAGGACGGCCACCAAGGTCAGAACCACGGCAAAGAGCAGGATGTGGGCGTTCATGCGTTTCAGCTCCACCTGGAGGCCGATGCTGGCAAAAAATACAGGGGAGAGGTACAGGAAGGAGATAGACTCGAAGTTGGCCGCCAGATAGGCGGTGCGCTTTTCCGAGGTGCTGTTGGCAAGGACCAGACCGGCCATGAAAGCGCCGGTGATGTCGGTGACGCCAAAGATCTCCTCCGCGATGTAGGACAGAAGCAGACAGAAGACAAAGGCTACGATCACGTGCTGGGTGCGGTTTTCCTCCGTCTTGCAGGTCCACCGTCGGTAAAGACGGGCAAAAGCCAACCCCGCTGTAATGGCGAAGACGAAGAAGAGCAGGATTTTCACCAGAACCCAGACCACGTTCACGGAAGAATCGGCAAAGCTGGTGACGATGGTCAGGGCGATGATGCCCAGCACGTCGTCGATGATGGCGGCGCCCAGGATGGCGCTGCCCACGGGGCCGCGCAGCTTGCCCATTTCCCGCAAGGTCTCTACGGTGATGCTCACCGAGGTGGCGGTGAGTATAATGCCCAGGAAAATGTTCTGGAGCATCAGGGAACCTTCCGGGCCGGCGGCGTTGTTTACCAGCAATTCCGGATTGTTGAAGTAGACGCCAACCAGGAAGCCGCCTGCCAGAGGGACGAGGACACCGGCAAAAGCGATGAGGAAGGAGGCTTTGCCGCTGCGCTTGAGTTCGTTGATATCAGTTTCCATGCCGGAGGTGAACATCAGAACGATGACGCCCAGGCTGGCTGTGGTTTTCAGGAATTCTGTTTCCTGGATGATCCCGAACACAGCGGGACCCAGCATCAGGCCGGCCACCAGGGAACCCACCACCTGAGGCATGCGGAACCGCTGGGAGAAGAGCCCCAGGACCTTGGTGCAGAGCAGGATCAGGGCCAGATCCAAAAGATACTGATAGGCCATACAGCCACCTCTTTTCTTGGGGAGATGCAAAGAGAAGGTGCTTCCAATGATAAGATCATTATAGGCCTAAAACTTCCAAATATCAACATTTTCTTTAATTTCCTTCCAGTTTTTACAAAAGAAGAAAAGTGTGAAAAAGGTCGATTATGTGCCTGCGTCTGCCAGGGTGAGGGCCAGATCGGTGTTGAAGGCGTAGGTTTGTCCATCCGTGGTGAGGATGATGGAGCCGCTCTTGCCGGTGCCGTAGACGGTGGTTCCCTGGTCAAAGAGCCGCTGGAGAGCTTTGAGGGTAGGGTGATGGTAAGAATTTCCCACCAGGTAAGAGACCACCGCGTATTCGGGATTCACCACCTGCAAAAACTCTTTGCAGGTGGAGGAGGTGGAGCCGTGGTGGCCCACTTTCAGTACGTCGACGTCCCCGAAGAGGGACAGGGAGGCCTGTTCCACGGTCTGGGACATGTCGCCGGTGAAGAGGACGGTCACATTCCCGCAGATAAGCTGACAGACCACGCTGCTGTCGTTGGGGGTGGTCCAGGCGTCGCCGGTTTCGATCACCGACAGAACCGTGTCAGGCCCCAGAGAGATCACCCGATCCTCATCGAAGGTGAGGATACTGTCGGGCTCTGCCTGGGCGGCGGTCCAATATTTTTGATAGGTTTTGGTGGTGGCTGGGTAGCCGCTGTCTATGATCTCGTTGACCTGGAAGGCGGCCAGTACGTCGTCCAGTCCGCCCACGTGGTCCGCGTCGGGATGGGTGGCAATGAGGTAGTCCAGAGGGCCGTCCACATAGGACGACAGGTAGGATACCACCGTGTTCCCAGCCTTGTTGTCCCCGCCGTCAATGAGGATTTCCATCTGGCCGTAGTCGATGAGAGTGGCGTCCCCCTGGCCCACGTCGATGAAGTGGACCCGGAGCACGGGATCGCCGGTGGTCACTATCACACAGCGGGTGCTGTTGTTCCAAGAGACCTGAGCGCCGAAGGCTTCCAGCACGGCGCGGATGGGCAGGTAAGTGCGGTTGTTCACGATGATGGAGGTGGTGTCAATGGTCACTGTTTCACCGTCTACCTGGATGTAGGACTGTCCAATGGGGACCCGGACGGTGACGCCATCCTTTTCCGCGATGGCGGTGCGGGTGGCGTCCTCCCAGGAGACGGTACAGCCGAAGGTTTCCAGGGTCTTGCGGAAGGGAACCTGGGTGCGGTTGGCGCTGTCGATGAAGGGATAGCCATAGGTGCTGTCAAAGACCACGGCCTCCCCGTCGATGGTGACCCGCACAGGCTCTGCAGCCGAAGCGGGGAGAACGATCAGGGCGCAGAGAAGGGATGCGGCCAGAAGAAACTGTCCGAATTTTTTCCAGTTAATCATGGGGATACCTCCTGTCTGCCAGGGCGGCGTTTTTATAGGACTCGTCGTCGGTGACCTCTTTCCGGACCTTGATCTGGGGAGGAAGATCGATGGGGGTATCTTCCGCGTCCAATTCGATTTCCAGAATGGCCTGGTCCTGCCAGAAGGGATAGAGGTCGATCTCCAGCAGCTGTCCCCGGTAGGGCAGGAGCCAGCGTTTTTTGTGTAGGGGGACTTTGGCGGGGTCGGCTTGGGAAAGGAAGGCTTCGTATTCCTCCGGCGTGACGATGCGCTCGATCTCCTCCCGTGAGACGGCGGAAACACTCCGCTTGGTGGTATGATAATAGAGAGAGCGTCCGTTCTCCGACCAGTGGCGGACCCGGACTTCCTCGCCGGGCCGGGCAGTGAGATAGGTCTGGACGATCTCGGCCTCCCTGCTGCCGGGCCAGGCGGCCAGCCAGGCAGGATCGGGGCGGTCGATCAAAAATTTTCGTTCGATTTCCATGCGTGTTTCGGGCATAGCGGATTCCTCGACTTCCATGTTTTTTTGCATAGTATACCACAAGCGGGGAAAGAAAGAAACAGCCCGCGTTGGCGGGCTGTTTCGGTCAGGTCTCTTCTGCGGCTTCCAGCATGTGCTGGGCAAAGATGCCATAGCCCCGGTCGGCGTGGTCGATGAGCACATGGGTCACGGCCCCCACCATTTTTCCGCCCTGGAGGATGGGCGAGCCGCTCATGCCCTGGACGATACCGCCGGTCCGGTCCAGCAGACGCTGGTCGGTGACCTTCAGCATCAGGTCCCGGGTGTCGGAGGCGTCGTGGAAGACTTTCAGGATCTCCACGGTATACTCCTCCACGGTGTTCCCTTCCACGTTGGCCAGAATGGTGGCGGGCCCTTCATGGACTTCCTTGGGCTTGGCCACGGGTACGGCCCGGCCGGAGAGGGCCCTGGGATTGGTCAAATGGCCGAACACACCGCTTTTGGTGTTGGCATAGAGGGTCCCCAGGTCAGCCTCGGAAGAAAAGGCCCCCCGGAGTTCTCCGGGCCGGCCGTCCATCCCCTTGACCACCCCTGCGATGGTGGCTGAGGTGACGCCCCCGGACTGGAGGGTCATAAGCACCGAGGTGTCCACGTCGTTGATGCCGTGGCCCAGGGTGCCGAAGAGCCCGGTGGAGGGCTCTACAAAGGTTAGGGTGCCGATTCCGGCCATGGAGTCCCGAATCCAGGCCCCCAGCTTATAGGCTCCGTCGGTGGAGCACTGGGCGGCCTTGGTGGTCATCTCCAGGTTTTTCTCATCCCGGAGGACGGAGAGCTCCATCTCCTGTCCGTCCAGCTCCTGGAGGATGGTCTGGACCTCCTCGATGGAGTCTACCTTTTCTTCATTGATATGGGTGATGACGTCCCCTTCCTGAAGACCGCAGGCCTTGGCCGGGGAGGCCAGACCCTGGTTGGTGGAGATATCGGACAGGCCGATGACCAGCACGCCTTGGGAAAAGAGTTTGATGCCCACTGCCTGGCCCAGCGGGATCACATAGCGCGTGTCATTGTCCCGGTTTATTTCTGCGGCCCTGGCCCCGGGCGCCAGGGAGAGAGCGGTTACCACGGCGGCCAGCAGCAGGAGAAGGGAGCGAAAAAGCCACGCCAAGGGGGCCGGCCCATGGCGCTCTTTGGTGTCCTGCAAGAAATCACCCCCGTTTTTCATAAAAATGGGTTTCATATTGCGCGCCCAAATGGCGCACGATTAGTTATGGCCGTTTTTTCGAGAAAAAGCCCCGGCAATGATACACAGTCTTTCCTTGGAAGAGTCTGTTTGGGAACCTCTGAATAAATCTGCGTACGTCGATTGAATCGGAGCTTCCCTTGCTTTTTGACGAATGGTTTGTTATCATATCACATAACGTATAGATAGAAAGGAAGAACTCCATTGACCATTCAGTATAAACCCAAGGGCGTGTGTTCCCAGCTGATGAACGTGAAAATTGAGGAAGGCGTGGTCCGGGAGATCCAGGTTCTGGGCGGCTGCAGCGGCAACCTCCAGGGCATCTCCAAGCTGCTGCCCGGCATGAAGGCGGAGGACGCCATCCAGCGCATGGCGGGCATCAAGTGCGGATACAAGGCCACCTCCTGCCCCGACCAGCTGGCCAAGGCCCTGCGCATCGCCCTGGACGAGGAAGCCAAGCGGGCAGACGCGTGACCACCGCAGGCGGCCTTGCGATAAATCGTTGTAGCGTGATGCGGGCGGCCCAAAGAGCCGCCCGCGTTGCTGTCTGTTCCGGTATTCTACTGTCAATGTCTCGCAGACTGCCCTGCATTCTGCGGGGGGAATGACCTTACCCGGCGCCCACCTGACGGCGGCGGGCGAACTGCATGGGGCCCTCCTGCCGCCTGTGCAGCTGGGACAAGGTTTTTTCCAACCCCAGCACGGTGCAAAGGGCGGGATCTTCCGCCACGGTCACCGGAATGCCGGTGGCCTCTGCCAGGAGCCTGTCCAGGCCCCGCAGGAGGCTGCCGCCCCCGGTGAGGAGGATGCCGCCCTTGGCCACGTCTGTGGCCAACTCCGGCGGGGTGTGTTCCAGCGCCCTTTGGACCCCGGCAAGGATCTTGTCCGCCGTGGGGGCAAAGGCCTCGGCGGTTTCCTCCGAAGTGATGGTGACGTCCCGGGGGAGCCCGGTGTCCAAACACCGCCCCTTGATCTCCATGGTTTGGGTTTCTTCCGCAGGGCCCACCCGGCCGATGGTTTCCTTGATCTTCTCGGCGGTGCGCAGGCCCAGCAGAAGATTGTGCTTCTGCCGGACAGATTGGATGAGGGCTTCATTCAGTGCGTCTCCGCCCACAGGCAGGCAGGCGGCAGCCACCACGCCCTCCAGGGAGAGCACGGCGGCGTCGGTGACTCCGGCGCCCAGGTCCACCACCAGGGCGCCTTCGGGCCGGGCGGCGTCGATCCCGGCCCCCAAGGCGGCGGCCAGGGGGGACTCCATCAGATAGACCCGTCTCGCCCCTGCCTGGAGTCCGGCCTCCACTACGGCCCGTTCCTCCACCTCGGAGATTTCCGAGGGGACCCCGATGAGGAGCCGGGGCTTCACCAGCCGCCCGGACAGGGCCTGTTTCAGAAAGGACTGGATCATGGCCTGGGCGATGGTGAAGTCGGAAATGACACCCTTGGCCAGGGGACGGACGGCCAGAAGCTGCCCGGGGGTGCGGCCCAGCATCTCATGGGCGGCGTGTCCCACCTGGAGGACTTGTCCTGTCTGCCGGTCCACTGCCGCCACGGCGGGCTCCTGCAGGACCAGTCCCTTGCCCTTCACCGCCACCCGAACCCAGGCAGTGCCCAGATCCATGGCCACATCCCGGCCCAAACCGCTGCTCTGAAACATCTTGCTCATTGTGCCTTCGCCCTTTCTCTTCGAGATTGCTGTAAGAAGAATAGTACAAACAACGGGAGAGTTTCCCACGAACGGTGGGGAAACTCTCCCGTTTTTTAGTCTTTCGGCGTTCGGCAGAAGGCGGCGGCCACCACCTGGGCGGCTCCGGCCTGACGCAGAGTGCGGGCTGCTTCCTCCAGGGTGGCCCCGGTGGTGAGGATATCGTCGATGACCAGCACCCGCTTTCCCGCCAGGGCGGCGGGGTCAGGCACGGCATAGACCCCTTTTACGTTTTTCCACCGCAGGTTCACCCCCTCCAGAGAGGACTGGGGCTTGTTGTTTTTGCCTTTCTCCAGCAGGGGAAGGGCCTCTGTGCCCAGGGACTTGGCGGTCTCCTCCGCCAGGAGCCGGGCCTGGTCGTAGCCCCGGCTTTTTAAGGTCTCCGGGGAGACGGGAACCCAGGTGATGAGGTCGTAGGCCCCGGGGAGATAGAGCCGGATGGTCCTGGCCAGCATGGGGCCGTAGGCCTTGGCGTGGCCAGGCTGATTTCGGAATTTGAAGCGTTTCACTTCCTCCCGCAGCGCTCCTGTGTACCAGGCGGCGCAGACGCACCGGGCAAAGTGGTCCCCGGGGATCACGGCCTGGGGGCCTTTCAGCCAGAGATCGGGGGGACACTTCGGACAGGGGTCCAGGGAGGACCGGTCCACCAGCGCGCCGCAGAACTTGCACTTGGGCGGGTAGATCAGATCCAGAATACGGTCCAGGAGAGACATCGGCTACCTCCCTTCTCCTTTGGCCAGCCGGGCTCGGAGGCCGCTGTACCGCCGCTGCTGGCGGTCGTTGGCGGCCATGCGGGCCACAACCTGATCGTCGCCCACCAAGATCAATAGCTCCTTGGCCCGGGTCATGGCGGTGTAGAGCACCCCCCGGGTCAGCAGCATGGGGGCGGCGTCCACGGCGGAGAGGATGACCGCCCGGTACTCGCTGCCCTGGGCCTTGTGGACGGTGATGGCGTAGGCCGGCTCCAGCTGGTTCATCATGTCGGGGGTGTATTCCGCCCGGTGGCCGTCGAAATCCACGGTGACGATACCGCTGTGGGAGTCGATGGCCTCCACCCGGCCGATGTCGCCGTTGAAGATACCCATGCCTATGCCGCTGCCGTCGGGCACCTCCCACATGACGTCGTAATTGTTCTTCACCTGCATCACCCGGTCGCCCACCCGGTAAAGGGCGGGGCCGTAGGCCTTTTCGGTCTTACCGGGGGCCGGGGGGTTCACCGCAGCCTGCAAGGCCCGGTTCAGAGCGGTGGTGCCGGCGGTTCCCTTCCGGGTGGGGGAGAGGACCTGGATCTGGTCGGGGGAGATGCCCATATTTTTGGGCAGCCGGGTCCGGCAGAGCTCCACAATGGTCTCCACGGCGGACTCCGGGTTGAGCCGCCGGAGGAAGAAGAAGTCCCCGGCGGGGTCGTTGACCAGCACCGGGCAGTCCCCCTGATCTACGGCCCGGGCGCCCCGGATGATGGCCGAGGCGGCAGCCTGGCGGAAAATTTCGGTCAGCCGCAGGGTGGGCAGCCGCTGGGACCGCAGCAGGTCGGAGAGCAGGTTGCCCGGCCCCACCGAGGGGAGCTGATGGGGGTCTCCTACCAGCACCAGGCGGCAGCCGCCGGGGAGGGCGGCCAGCAATGCCTGCATGAGGATGATGTCCACCATGGAGGCCTCATCCAGAATGACCGCGTCGGTGTCCAGGGGGTCCCGCTCATTGTGGGCGAAGGACAGCCCGCCGGTGGTGTTGTCGTATCTTGTTTCCAGGAGCCGGTGGATGGTGGAGGCCTCTGCCCCGCAGGCCTCTGACAGCCGCTTGGCGGCCCGTCCCGTGGGGGCGGTGAGGGAGGTGCGCAGATGTAAATGGTCAAAGAGGGCCAGAATGCCCCGGAGAGAGGTGGTCTTGCCGGTGCCGGGACCGCCGGTGAGGAGCATCACCTGCTGACGGGCGGCGGTCTTCACGGCCTCCGCCTGGAGGGGAGCGTAGGTGATGCCCTGCTCCTTCTGGATGCGGGCGATGAGCTTGTCTAAGTCCTCCGGGGGACAGAGCTCCTCGCCATCCATCTGCAGGAGCTGGTTGGCCACATAGGTCTCGCAGTGGTGGAGCTTGGTCAGGTAGCAGGCGTCCTGGCCGGCAATGTCCTCCCGGACGATCTTGAACCGGTCGATGAGACTGTCCAGACAGGGTTCCAAGTGTTCCGGCTGGGCGCCCAGCAGCCGCCCGGCGGCGGCCAGCAGCTTGGCGTAGGGCAGGAACACGTGGCCGTTGTCCAGATTGTGGGCGAGGGTGTAGAGGATGCCCGCCTCCAGCCGCAGGGGGTCGTCGGCCTCGATGCCCACTTCCAGGGCCAGTTTGTCCGCCGTGGGGAAGGGGACGAAGAGGGGCTCACCCACCAGCAGATAGGGGTCGGCCTTCATCACGGTCAGGGCCATATCCCCGTACTGGCGGTAGAGGGGCATGCCGATCTGCAGGGGCAGGTCGTGGGCGGAGAGAAAGTCCAGCAGCCGCCGCATGGAGAGCTGCATGCACAGGGATTGGCGGATGGTCTCCGCACGCTTGGGGGAGATGCCCTTGATCCTGGTGAGCTTCTCCGGGTGCTCCTCGATGACGGTGAGGACGTCTTCCCCGAAGGCGTCTACCAGCCGCCGGGCGGTGGCTATGCCCACCCCCTTGATGGCCCCGGAGGCCAGGTATTCCAGCACGGCCTTTTCTCCCACGGGCATCCGCCGCTCCACGATCTCCGCCTTGAACTGTTCGCCGTATGTACTGTGGCGGGTCCACTGGCCGTGGACGGAAAGACCTTCGCCGGGGCTGACCCCGGGCATGATGCCAACCACGGTGACCTCGTCCCCGTCGGGGGTGTCCAGGCGCAGGATGGTATAGCCGTTCTCCTCGTTGCGGTAGACCACCGCGGAGACGGTTCCTTCCAGAAAAATCAGTTCAGAGGGTGAAGCAGCCATGTCGGTCCTTCCTTTGCGGGATGATACTACGGTTTGACAGAAAAACTCTCATCCAGATTCAGGATAAGGGTTGCCTCCTCGGCGGGGCAGAAGAGGAGGGAGGGGTATTTTCGGGCCAGGGCCTGGACGGTCTCCAGTCCGGCGGGGGTCAGGCCCCCGTTGACCACCAGGACGGTGAAGCAGGAGAGCTTTTCCTCCCGCAGCCAGTGGAGATGCCGGAGGGTCTGTTCCAGCCCTTCGCCGTCCCCCACCGCCGGAACCACCGCGAAGACGGGAACCGCCCCCTGCTGACAGGGAGACACCAGTCGGGAGAAAACCACCCGGCTCAGGCTCAGCAGCAGGGCCGCGCACAGGAATGCAAGAATGAATTCAATGGCCAGTGTCATAGGAAGCACCTCCAGCCCATTCTATGCGGTTGGCGGAGGAAGGGTTCCCCGTCTCTCTTGGCTCTCCCTCTGGGAGAGCTGGCACGGCAAAGCCGTGACTGAGAGGGTGAACACTCTGGCAGGGCCGCACGACCGGAAGGATTGAGAGGCAACTGCGCGCCCTCTCCGTCTTCGGGCCTGTGGGCCCGAATCCACCTCCCCCAGAGGGGGAGGCAAGGGGGGGCGCTTCATTTCAGCAGTTTCTTCAAATAGCGGCCGGTGTAGGAGACCTCGCACTGAGCCACTTCCTCGGGGGTGCCAGTACAGACGATGTGCCCACCGCCGGCGCCTCCCTCGGGGCCCAGGTCGATGACGTGGTCGGCCCACTTGATCACGTCCAGGTTGTGCTCGATGACCACCACGGTGTTGCCCCCCTCCACCAGCCGGTCCAGAACCTCCAGGAGGTTGTGGACGTCGTAGGTGTGCAGGCCGGTGGTGGGCTCGTCCAGGATATAGATGGTCTTGCCGGTGGAACGGCGGGCCAGCTCTGTGGCCAGCTTCACCCGCTGGGCCTCGCCGCCGGACAGAGTGGTAGAGGACTGGCCGATCTTGATATACCCCAGGCCCACGGAGGACAGGGTCTCCAGCTTCCGCCGGAGCTTGGGCAGGTTGGCGAAAAATTCCACCCCCTCGTCCACGGTCATGTCCAGCACATCGTGGATGTTCTTGCCCTTGTATTTCACTTCCAGGGTCTCCCGGTTGTACCGCTTGCCCTTGCAGACCTCGCAGGGGACGTAGATATCGGGCAGGAAGTGCATTTCGATCTTCAAAAGACCGTCGCCGGAGCAGGACTCGCAGCGGCCCCCCTTCACGTTGAAGGAGAACCGGCCGGGGCCGTAGCCCCTGGATTTGGCATCGGGGGTGGAGGCGAAGAGCTCCCGGATGTCGTTGAAGAGCCCCGTGTAGGTGGCGGGGTTGGACCGGGGGGTCCGGCCGATGGGGGACTGGTCAATGGCAATGACCTTGTCCAGGAATTCCTCCCCCTCCAGTTCCTTGTGCTTGCCGGGGCGGGTCTTCATGCGGTTCAGGTCGGCCCCCAGGCGTTTGAAGAGGATCTCGTTTACCAGGGAGGACTTGCCCGAGCCGGATACCCCGGTGACACAGGTGAAGGTTCCCAGGGGGAAGGTCACGTCGATGTTGTCCAGGTTGTTCTCGGAAGCCCCCCGGATCACCAGCTCATGGCCGTTACCGGTGCGCCGCCGGGAAGGGATGGGAATCTGCTTCGAGCCGGAGAGGTACTGGCCAGTGAGGGATCTGGGCTCCGCCATGATGTCCTCCAAAGACCCGGCGGCGATAACCTCGCCTCCGTGGACTCCGGCCATGGGGCCGATATCCACGATATAGTCGGCGGCTCTCATGGTGTCCTCGTCGTGTTCCACCACGATGAGGGTGTTGCCCAGGTCCCGGAGGTGTTTTAAGGTCTCCAGCAGCATGTCGTTGTCCCGCTGGTGGAGGCCGATGGAGGGCTCGTCCAGGATGTACAGCACCCCCATGAGGGAGGAGCCGATCTGGGTGGCCAGGCGGATGCGCTGGCTCTCGCCGCCGGAGAGGGTCCCCGCCTGACGGCTTAGGGTCAGGTAGGACAGGCCTACGCTCCGCAGGAAGCCCAGGCGGGCCTTGACCTCTTTTAAAATCTGCTGAGCGATCTGGGCCTGGGTCTCAGTGAGGGTCAGACCGTCTACGAAGTCCAGGGCGTCGGTGACCGACTTGCGGCAGAATTCGTCGATGTTCAGCCCGCCCACGGTGACAGCCAGGGCCTCCTTTTTCAGACGGCGGCCCTGACAGGTGGGACAGGGACACTGGCTCATGCACTCCTCCAATTCCTTCCGGGAGGCGTCGGACTGAGTCTCGGTGAAGCGGCGCTCCACGTTGTTGAGGATGCCCTCAAAGGCCTGGTTGAAGGTCCCCCTGCCGTCGGCCCGCTCATAGGTCAGGGTGAGTTTTTCGCCCCGGGTGCCGTTGAGGATGATATCCTGGGCCTCCGGGGACAGGTCCTGGAAGGGGGTGGTGAGCTTGAAGCCGTATTTTTTTCCCAGGGCCTCGAAGTACATCCGGGAGATGGAGTCGGCCTTTACGTTCTGCCAGCCGGAGACGGCGATGGCCCCCTCCAGGATGGACAGGGCGGGGTTTGGAATGACCAGGTGGGGGTCGGCCTTCATCTGGCTGCCCAGGCCGGTGCAGGTGGGGCAGGCGCCGAAGGGGCTGTTGAAGGAGAACATCCGGGGGGCCAGCTCCTCGATGGAGATGCCGCAGTCCTCGCAGGCATAGTTCTGGGAGAAGGAAAGATCCCGGTCTTCCTTCACCAGATTGATGAGGATCAGCCCTCCGGCCAGGGAGGCGGCGGTCTCCACGGAGTCGGTGAGGCGGCGGGTGATGTCTGGCCGGATGACCAGACGATCCACCACGATCTCGATGCTGTGCTTCTTGTTCTTCTCCAGGGTGATCTCCTCGGCCAGCTCGTAGAGGGCGCCGTCGATGCGGCAGCGGACGAAGCCCGACTTCCGGGCGTTTTCCAGGGCCTTTACGTGCTCCCCCTTCTTGCCCCGGATAATGGGGGCCATCACCTGGATGCGGGTTCCTTCGGGTAGGGCCATGATCTGGTCGATGATCTGGTCGATGGACTGCTGGCGGATCTCCTTACCGCACTTGGGGCAGTGGGGGGTTCCCACCCTGGCCCAGAGAAGACGGAGGTAGTCATAAATCTCCGTCACCGTGCCCACCGTGGACCGGGGATTCTTGCTGGTGGTCTTCTGGTCGATGGAGATGGCGGGGGAGAGGCCGTCAATGTAGTCCACGTCGGGCTTCTCCATCTGGCCCAGAAACATCCGGGCGTAGGAGGACAGGGACTCTACATACCGCCGCTGACCCTCGGCGTAGATGGTGTCGAAGGCCAGGGAGGACTTGCCGGAGCCGGAGAGGCCGGTAACCACCACCAGCTTGTCCCGGGGGATGGAAATGTCGATATTCTTTAAGTTGTTGGCGCGTGCGCCTTTGACGAAAATGTGAGATTGCATAGTAGTTGTACTCCAAATGGGTATCAAATTATCCGACCACCAGATCGGCAATCTCGCCGCCCACCAGGGCGATGAGATCGTCGGGCTTCACTTCTACCTGGTGGC
>JAEDLP010000048.1 GCA_016295225.1 Oscillospiraceae bacterium
CCAGGTAAGCCCGGTGGAAGACCTTTTTCCCCTTCTTGATGACCAGGCCTTCGCCGGAGAGTTGTTCAGCGGTGAAGGTGGCACCGATGTCCTTGACCTTCTCACCGGCCACTTCCACGCCTCCCTGCTGGATGAGGCGGCGGGCTTCGCCCTTGGAGGGGACGATGCCGCACTTGAGCATCATGTCCATGATGGCGATGACGCCGTCATTCAGGTCGCCGGCGGTCAGGCCGGTGGCGGGCATGTTGGCAATGTCTCCGCCCTTGGAGAACAGACCCCGGGCGGTCTCCTGGGCCTTGACGGCCTCTGCCTCGCCGTGAACCAGCTTGGTCAGCTCATAAGCCAGGATCTCCTTGGCGGTGTTCAGCTGTGCGCCCTCCCAGGCATCCATCTTGTCGATCTCTTCCAGGGGCAGGAAGGTCAGCATCCGGATGCACTTCAGAACATCCTCGTCGCCCACGTTCCGCCAGTACTGATAGAACTCATAGGGGGAGGTCTTGTTGGGGTCCAGCCACACCGCGCCGGATGCGGTCTTGCCCATCTTCTTGCCCTCGGAGTTCAGCAGCAGGGTGATGGTCATGGCGTGAGCGTCCTTGCCCAGCTTGCGGCGGATGAGCTCGGTGCCGCCCAGCATGTTAGACCACTGGTCGTTGCCACCGAACTGCATGTTGCAGCCGTAGTGCTGGTACAGGTGATAGAAGTCGTAGGACTGCATGATCATGTAGTTGAATTCCAGGAAGGACAGCCCCTTCTCCATGCGCTGCTTGTAGCACTCAGCCCGCAGCATGTTGTTGACAGAGAAACAGGCGCCCACCTCACGGAGGATGTCCACATAGTTCAGGTCCATCAGCCAGTCGGCGTTGTTGACCATCATGGCCTTGCCCTCGCCGAACTCGATGAAGCGCTCCATTTGCTTCTTGAAGCAGTCGCAGTTGTGCTGAATGGTCTCAGGGGTCATCATGGAACGCATGTCGGTGCGGCCGGAGGGATCGCCGATCATGGCGGTGCCACCGCCGATCAAGGCGATGGGGCGGTTGCCGGCCTGCTGCAGGCGCTTCATCAGGCACAGAGCCATGAAGTGGCCCACGTGGAGGGAGTCGGCAGTGGGGTCAAAGCCAATGTAGAAGGTCGCCTTGCCATTGTTGACCATGTCGCGGATCTCTTCCTCGTTGGTCACCTGGGCGATGAGCCCACGGGCAACCAGTTCTTCATAAATACCCATTGTGTTGTCTCCTTTTTTCGTTTGTTGTTCGACAGAGGAAATGAAAAACGTCCTCTGTCACCGAAATGACAGAGGACGATAAAATCGTGGTACCACCTCTATTTACCCCTTCCTCACGAAAGGAGCCTCAGCGGGTCAGACATTCTAACCCTATGCGCGATAACGGGCGCACCCGACATACCCTACTGCTCCCAAGTGGCCAGAGGTTCAGGCAGCTGCTCCGGGAGGTAGCTTCACCCACGTCCCTCTCCTCCTTTCACCAACCGGGGGTTCTCTGCACAGGGCTGCGCGGGCTACTTCTTCCCTTCATCACAGTAACTGTATTGCAATTAGCTGAATTCTACACCATTTCCCATCGGTTGTCAACCGTGGAATCAACGCAAGCGCGACTTATAATCCTCAGCCTCCCGGAGAAGCTCCTCCGCCCCTTCCAGAATGGCGGCAGAGGTGTGGACGCCGCCGGTGAGACGGGCCAGCTCCTGCTTCCGCCCTTCCCGATCCAGAGTCCTCACATTGGTATAGGTCCGGCCGTCCTTTTCCTCCTTTTGTACGGAATAATGGCTGTCGGACATGGCGGCGATCTGGGCCAGGTGGGTCACGCACAGCACCTGGCAGGACTGGGACAGGCGGCTCATTTTCTCCGCCACCTTGCCGGCGGCCCGACCGCTGACCCCCGTGTCCACCTCGTCAAAAATCAGGGTCATAATGCTGTCGTTTTCCGCCAGGACGTTTTTTAGGGCCAGCATGATGCGGCTCAGCTCGCCGCCGGAAGCCACCTTGGCGATGGGCTTCAAATTTTCGCCCACATTGGCGGACATGAGAAAACGCACCTCGTCCATGCCGGTCTCATCCAGTCCCAGCTCGCCGGACTTGAGCAAGAACTCCGTTTCAAACCGCACCTTGGGCATGTCCAGCTGCCGCAGTTCCCCTTCGATGCGTTCCTTCAAGGTCTGAGCCGCCGCCCGACGCTTTTTCGACAGATCCTCGGCCTTTTTCTTCACCTTCTCCAAGAGCTTGACCCGCTTCTTCTCCAGCTTCAGGATGGTGTCCTCCGCCATCTCAATCCGGTCCAGCTCGGCCCTGCTGCGCTCCAAATACTCCAGCATTTCTTGGGTGGTGGAGCCGTACTTCTTTTTCAGTCGATAGAGCAAGTCCAGGCGGCTTTCCACCTCGTCCAGCTCATGGGGGGAGAATTCAAAGCTGTCCCGCAGATCCCGCAGGCGCTCGGCAGCGTCCTCCGCTGCGTACCGAAGGTCGGCCAGAGACTCGGACAACTGGGACAGTTCGCCGGAAAAATCCGCTACCCGGGCCACCGCGCTCTCCGCCTCGGCCAAAAGGCTGGCGGCACCGTCCCGGTCCTCGTCCCCAAAGACCGCGCCGTAGGCTCCTTCCACCGCCGCCATAAGCTGATCCGCGCTGCGGAGAATCTTCTTTCGCTCGTCCAGCTCTTCCTCTTCCCCGGGACGCAGCTCGGCCCGCTCCAGCTCCGCGATCTGGTACTGCAGGGTGTCGATTCGCCGGGCCTTCTCCGCCTCGTTCATTTGCAGGGCCGCAATCTGACGGCGGAGCTCGGCCAGTTTTTGGTACTCTGCCCGATATTCCTCCCCGTCGGCCCCCAACAGGCCAAAGCTATCTAAGTATCCCAAGTGGCAGGTCTCATCCAAAAGCTGCTGGCCGTCGTGCTGCCCGTGGATGTCGATGAGCTGGCCACCCAGGGCCTTCAACTGGACCACCGTACAGGGCTTGCCGGCCACCCGGCAGATATTCTTTCCATCGGCCTGGATTTTTCGGGAGAGAATCAGTTCCCCATTTTCATCGGGTCCGACGCCATTTTCCTGAAACCAGGGCAAGTCGGGCAGATCCTGGAAGATGGCGGTCACCAGAGCCGACTTTTCCCCCGTGCGGATGAGATCCCGGCTGGTGCGCTCTCCCATCACCGCACTGATGGAGTCGATGATGATGGATTTGCCCGCGCCGGTCTCGCCGGTCAGGACATTGAAGCCCGGACCGAAGGAGATATCCGCCTGGTCGATCAGGGCAATATTCTCAATATGGAGCAGAGAAAGCAAGGTTCAGCCCTCCCTTCCAATCAAATCGTTTTGTATCATTTTTTGTCCAGCATCTTGACGATCTCCAGGCAGAGCTCCTCGGCATCCTGGACGGTACGCATGATGAGGATAGCCGTGTCGTCGCCCGCCAGGCTGCCCACCATGTTGGGCAGGTGCATGCCGTCAATGGCAGAGCAGGCCGCGGAGGCCAACCCGGGCATGGTCTTGAGAACCACAATATTCTGGGCGCTGTCAAAGGACGTCACGCTTTCCCGGAAAATATTATTTAGGCGGCCGGCTACATTCAAAGAGGTCTTTCGTTCACTGACTGCGTACTTATAGGTGCTGTGGCCAGTGAGTTCTTTCACCAGATGAAGTTCCTTGATGTCCCGGGAAATGGTCGCCTGGGTGGATTTCATCCCTTTTTCCCGCAATTTTTCCAGCAGCTGGTCTTGGGTTTCAATGTCGTACTCCTGGATGATTGCGAGGATCTCCGCCTGTCTTCTGGCCTTCATAGGTGGTTTCTCCTTTCCAGCTTGTGGTTAATCAACTCGTAGAAGCTTTTTTCAAAAAACTTCACCAGGCACAGGGACCGCCGGGAACGGCTGACCTGCACTGTGTCGCCGGAAAACAATTTAAACGCCTTTCCGCCATCCACAGAGAGATAGGCCATTTTTCGGCTCTGTTTGGGTACCGTCACATCGATAAGACGGCTCTTGTCCAGCACCATAGCCTTGGCCTGGATGGTGTGGGCGCTGATGGGGGTCATAATGATGTTTTCCGCCGTAGGCTCCACAATGGGTCCGCCCGCAGACAAGGAGTAGGCAGTAGAGCCCGTGGGCGTTGCCATGATAACGCCGTCGCCAAAGATATTGGCCACCAGAACTTTGTCGCTGAACACCTGCAGGTCAATTACCCGGGCCACAGCGCCCTTGGTCACCACCGCGTCGTTAAGGGCGGTGCTGCGGAAGAGGGTGCGGCCGTCGCGGATGACCCGCACGTCCAAAAGCATCCGGTTCTCCAGGGTATACTCCCCACTGATCAGGCGCGTCAACTGAAGCAGTTCACTCTGCTCCAGTTCTGCCATAAAACCGACGCTGCCCATATTGACCCCAATGATGGGAACGCCAAAGGCGCTGGCGTCTTTGGCCGCATGGAGGATGGTCCCGTCACCGCCAAAGCAAACCAGGAAATCCGCGTCAGCCAGCTCGGTCTTCAAATCCCTGATCTGGATGCTGGGATCCAAATCTCCCAAAACAGACTTATCCACCGGGAACGGAAAACAATATTCCGTTTTCACGCCTGCTGCGCTCAAAAGACGCTCGGTACTTTTAGCTGCATTTAATCCTTTATCACGGAAAGGATTGGGACAGAGAATGATTTTCAATGAGACGCTCCCTCCAGTCGCGCATGGGACTCTTCCACCAAAGCGGCCAGATCACCCCCATAGGGAGGCTGCTCTGCCGCCGTCAGCTGTCCCAAATACTCTATGTTGCCCTCCGGCCCACGGATGGGCGAGAAGGTAATATCTTTCACATAGAAGTTACACTCGCTGGCATGGCGGAGGAACTGTTCCAGAACCTCCAGATGGACCTTCTTGTCCCGAACCACGCCCTTCTTCCCCACCTTTTCCTTGCCGGCCTCAAACTGGGGCTTGATGAGGCAAACCAGCTGACCGCTCTCCTTCATCAGAGGGCGCAGGGCGGGCAGGATTAGGCGCAGGGAGATGAAGGATACATCTACGCTGCCGAAATCCAAGGGTTCCGGAATGGTCTCATTGGTGAGATACCGGACGTTGGTACGCTCCATGCACACCACGCGGGGGTCGTTGCGCAGGCTCCATGCCAGCTGGCCGTAGCCCACGTCTACCGCGTAAACCTTGGCAGCCCCGTTCTGGAGCATACAGTCCGTAAAACCGCCGGTGGACGCTCCCGCATCGATGGCCACAGCCCCTTCCAAGGAGGGGAGGTCAAAGGTCTCCATAGCTTTTTCCAGCTTGAGCCCGCCGCGGCTTACATACTTCAGGGTCTGACCATGGATCTCCAGGTTGGCGTCCTCGGGAACCGAAGCACCGGCTTTGTCCATGCGCTTTCCATCCCAGAACACCTGGCCGGCCATGATGATGGCCTGGGCCTTTTGGCGGCTTTCCGCCATTCCGCGCTCTGTCAGCAGAACATCCAGCCGTTTTTTAGTTGCCATCGCGCATAACCTCCAAGGCTTTTTTGTACAAAGATTCCACATCCAGCCCGCAGAGACTGCGCAGCTGGGGGATCGTCCCGTGGGGGACAAAGTTCTCACCGCAGGAACAAAGTGCGGCTCCCTTCAGGACAATCCCTTCTGCCGCAGCTGCCGCCATAACGACCTCGCCGGGTCCACCCATGGAGACGCACTCCTGGGCCAACAGCATCCGTCCGGTCTTTTTCATGGACTCCAGCACACTCTCTGTAGGCAGCGGGACGATTTGATTCAGCTTCACAACTTCCGCGGAGATACCAGCCTGGGCCAAGCGCTCCGCAACCAGGAGTATGCTCCCGGTCAAGGAACCAAAGGTCACCAGGGTGATATCACTGCCTTGGCGCAGGACGCAGGCAGGGGCCTGGCTGTGGTCCTCACTATAATGGTTTTCCCCGCCTCTGGGATAACGAACCGCCACCGGACCGGAAATTTTATGGACTGCCCGTTTCAGCATGGAAGAGAGCTCGTCCAGGCTGGCAGGACACAGAACGGTGATGCCGGGGACGGTCTTTAAGAAGCCTAAATCAAAGAGGCCGTGATGGGTCTCGCCGTCGTCGCCGACCAGACCGGCCCGGTCCACACAGAACACCGCATGGAGTTTGTCGATGGCAATGTCGTGGATGAGCATATCATAGCTGCGCTGAAAGAAGGTGGAGTAAACCGCGAACACGGGGATCAGCCCCTGCTTGGCCATGCCTGCCGTCATGGAGACCGCATGCTCCTCGGCGATGCCCACATCAAAGAACCGATCCGGAAATTCTTCGGCAAATCCAGAAAGTCCCGTACCCGAAGTCATGGCCGCAGTCAGGGCGCAAACGCGCTTGTCCTCCCGCGCCAGGGCGCACAGTTCTTTGCCGAATCGACCGGAGAAGGACTCCGCCTTGCTGGGATAGCGCGGCGCACCGTCTTCCTTTCGGAACGGGCCCGTACCATGATAGGCGTCGGGATTTTTCTCCGCCGGGCCGTATCCCTTTCCCTTCACAGTCTTCACATGCAGAAGGACCGGACCATTGACCCGGGACGCATAGCTCAGCTGCCGGGTCAAAGCCTTCACGTCGTGGCCATCCACCGGCCCCATGTACTGGAAGCCCATGTTCTCAAACATGCTGCAGGGCAGCAGGGTTGCCTTCACAGCCTCCTTGACCCGGTGAATGCCGCGGTAGAGTCCTCTTCCTGGCGGGGTAGCGTGCATGATTTTACGATAGATTTCTTTTCCCCGTAAATAGGGCGTCTTCAGGCGCTGTTTCGCCAAATACTGGGCTACGCCGCCCATGCTGGCGTCAATGGACATGCCATTGTCATTGAGGATAATAACCAGCGGCTCGCCGCTCTGTCCGGCCATAGAAAGTCCCTCGTAGGCCAGACCGCCCGTGAGGGAGCCGTCGCCCAAAAGGGCAACTACTTTATAGTCGTCCCCCATTCTTGTCCGGGCCACCGCCATGCCGAGAGCCGTAGACACCGCCGTGGAGGCATGTCCCGCAATACAGGCGTCGTGCTTGGATTCCGAGGGTTTGGGGAAACCCGCGATCCCACCGAAGGTCCGGAGGGTCTCCATCCGGCCATTGCGCCCAGTGAGCATTTTATGGATATAGCATTGATGCCCCACATCAAAGACCAGGCGGTCCCTGCCCGTGTCGTACACCCGGTGCAGGGCCACCGTCAGCTCCACCGCCCCCAGATTGGAGGCCAGGTGGCCGCCGGTCTGGGAAACCACGTCAATGACCCGGTCCCGCAGCTCCTGGCAGAGTTCCTCCGCCTGACGGTCGCTGATCTTGTGCAGGGAGGGAAATTCATTCAAAAAATATTCCTCCTTAGGACGTTACGTGGGCAGGAAATTACTTGGTTCGTCCTGCCAGCATCCGGGCAAGCTCACAGAGGAATTCACTGCCGGGATAGGACGCCAACGATGCGATGGCCCCCTCCGTCAGCTCCTCAATGAGAGCCTCACAGCCCTCGATGCCCTTCAATCCCACAAAGGTGGATTTCTGATTCTCCTGGTCCGAGCCAATGGGCTTGCCCAGCTCGGCCTCATCGCCCAGCACATCCAGAACATCGTCCCGGATCTGGAAGGCAAGGCCGATCTTGCGGGCATACTCCGCCACGGCCTCCTCCTCTTCGGGCGTACTGCCGGCGGCGATGGCGCCCAGCCGGACGGCCGCTTCGATCATACAGCCGGTTTTTAAATTCTGGATCTGAACGATCTCGTCATAGGTCAGGGTCTTCCCTTCCCCCAAAAGATCCAGGATCTGTCCCCCTGCCATGCCGGCAGGTCCGGCAGCTTGAGACAGGCAGGCGACCCCCCGGACAATCTGCTCGGGAGAAAGCTCGGCCTGGGCCAGCACGCCAAAGGCGGCGGTCAGCAGGCTGTCTCCGGCCAGAACCGCCGTGGCTTCCCCGTATACTTTATGGTTGGTGGGTTTGCCCCGTCGGAAGTCGTCATTGTCCATGCAGGGCAGATCGTCGTGGATCAGCGAATAGGTGTGGATCATCTCCAGGCCACAGGCAAAGGGCAGAGCCTTCTCCGCCTGGCCTCCAAAGAGACGGCAGGCCGCCAGAGTCAGCACCGGACGAATCCGCTTCCCGCCGGAAAGGAGACTATATGCCATGGCTCTTTGCAGATCACCCAGTTCAGGCCACTGCTCCGCGTAACGGGCCAGCGCCTCTTCCACCAGGGCCTGATCCGCAGTCAACTGTTTTTTCATATCCATGGTTCTCACTCCTTGGGTACAAAGGGTTCGGCCACAAGCTCACCATTGGCGTCTGTGCGCAATTTCAGCACCTTCTGCTCGGCCTTGTCCAGCATGGCAGCGCACTGCTTCATCAGCTTGGCCCCCTCTTCGTAGAGAGAAAGGGCGTTTTCCAGGGAATGGTCGCCCGTTTCCAGTTGTGCCACGATCTCCTCCAAGCGGCCCATGGCCTGCTCAAAGGTCAGCTTCTTTTCCGCCATTTGGTTTTCTCCTTTCCCTCTGCAGTGCAGGTGATGGTGCCGTCGGAAACGCGGATGCGGAGGGAGTCCCCCGCCTTCACCTGCCCTATGGTCGAAACGACGGTTCCGTCGTCAGTTTGCGTAATCGAATAGCCCCGGCTCAGGACCTTAAAGGGGCTTAACGCGTCCAGCGAGGCCGCCAGGCGGCCCATCCGCTGCCGGTTCTCCCCCAACCGCAGCTCCATGCTGTGAACCAACCGCTGCTGCTGATAGTCAAGAAGCATACGTTTTTCCTGGATAGTACGCAGGGGCGACTGCAAAAAGGGGCTGCTCCCCAACCGCTGCAGGGCGTCCCGACGGGCCTGGAGCTTACGGTCCATACCGTTCTCCAGTCTGGCCTCCAGATGGGCCAGGGTATCCCGCAGGTCGGACTGATCGGGCACCGCCAGTTCCGCAGCGTTGGAGGGCGTGGAGGCCCGCAGGTCGGCCACAAAGTCGGCAATGGTCACATCAGGCTCATGACCCACGGCGGAGATCACGGGAATTTCAGAGCGATAAATGGCCCGGGCCACCCGCTCATCGTTGAAGGCCCACAGGTCCTCCATGGAGCCGCCGCCCCGTCCTGTGATGATGAGGTCGGCCATCTGACAGGCGTTCACCAGATCCAGCCCCTGGGCGATCTCCTCCGGAGCTTCTTCGCCCTGGACCCGCACCGGCACCACCAAAACCTTGGCCATGGGATAGCGGGCGCCTAAAATACGGATCATATCCCGCACCGCCGCGCCGGCAGGAGAGGTCACCAAAGCGATGGTCTTGGGATGGGCCGGGATGGACTTTTTATGGACGGGGTCAAAGAGTCCTTCCTGATGCAGCCGGTTCTTCAGCTGCTCGAAGGCAAAGGCCAGTTCTCCGATCCCGTCCGGAACCATCCGGTTGCAGTAGAGCTGATAGGCTCCGTCCCGGGGAAACACGGACACGCGGCCCGACACCACCACCTTCATGCCGTTCTCCGGCCGGAACCGGAGGGACAGGGCCTCCCGGCGGAACATGACGCAGCGGATGCTGCTCTCCGCGTCCTTCAGGGAAAAATAGTGGTGGCCCGAGGGGTAGACTTTATAGTTGGAAATTTCACTGCGCACCAGCACGTTGGCCAAAACCCGATCCCGGTCCAGGAGCTGCTTGACATACTGATTGAGGGCAGTGACAGTAATCGGTTCAGTCATAACATTCATCTCTATGGAGCCGCCGCCAGGTCAAAATGGCAACGCCCATGGCATTGTCGGTAGAAAAACGGGGTTCGGCAAAGACTGCGCCGCAGGTTTTTACCATGATCTCCCGCAGCAGCTGATTGGACGCCACACCGCCGGCACAGAGAACCGGCAGACCGGGATACTTCTTCAAAGCCTGTTTGGTGGCCTTCTCCACCCCGTGGATGACGGAGGCCAGCACATACCAGCAGATGTCAGCGGGAGCCCAGCCCTGTTCCGCCAGAGCGTTCATCTTATTCTCCACCCCGGAGAAGGAAAAGGCGCAGTCCTTCACCTTCACGGCGAACCATTCCTTTTTCTCCGCCTGGAGGGACAGGGCGTCCACCGCTTTACCGGCAGGAAAGGCCAGTCCCAGCTTTTTTCCCGTCCGGTCAATGAGCTGGCCGGCGGAGATATCCGTGGTGCCGCCGATGCACTCGGCCCGCACCATCACCCCGTCAGGGGTCACATGGAGCAGTTCCGTGGTGCCGCCGGACAGATGCCACACCAGATGGGGCTTGTCCAGCAGATCCATGCGCCCGGCAGACCAGGCCGCCGCCGCGATATGGCCCTGCTGATGGGAGCAGGCGTAAAAGGGCAGCTCCAGGGCCGCCGCCATCCCCCTGGCCTGGGATTCTCCCGCCAGGAAACAGGGCATATAGGACCCCTCTACCTCCCGGGGGCGGGTGCTGGCGCCCAAGGCAGTCAGTTCAGTGGGCAGGCCGGTTTCCTTGAGCCTGGCCATGATTTCCGGCATCCGCTTGACATGCTGAAAGAGAGCGTCGCTCTGGCGCAGACCAAGCGCCCCCTCAGGCACATCCAGAAGTTTTCCGGCGTTGTCCCCCCGCTCCCCGTCAAACCAGGCCGCAGAGGTGGTGTAGTTGCTGGTATCCAGCCCCAGTACAGCAGCCACAGTTAAGCCTCCTCAGAAGGAGTCTCTGCCTTGACAGCAAATTCCTCAGGGAACTCTGTGCGGACAAAGGCACCGAGAATGCCGTTCACAAAAGAGACGACCTTCTCGTCCTCATATTTCTTGGTGATCTCCACCGCGTCGTTGATAGCGGCCGCCTTGGGGATGGCGGGCATGTACAGAATCTCATACATGGCCACGCGCATAATTGCGGCGGCAGTCCGGGGAATTCGGGCAAAGGTCCAGTTCTTGGAGTGCTGGGCAATGTACTGGTCCAACTCGGGACCGTGGACCGCCACCCCGCGGACCACTTCTCGAATATATTGAATCTGCTTCTCGTTGGGATATTCCTTATACATCTCGTTTTCCTCGCCCCAGCGAAGGAAGTTCTCCCGATCCATCCGTTCCTCCAGGAATTCGTCGGGGGTCTGATGGGAAAATCCCAAAGAATAAGAGCAGTGAATGGCGATTTCTCTCGCAGTTGATCTGGTCATGTTCGTTCCTCCAAATCCAGAATATGCAAGTCTTTTGTATATTCGTATATTCTTATTATACAATCCAATATGCAAAAAAGGAAGTCCTATCCTCCTCTTTTTCTGAGAAGTTTTCCCCCTTTTTTCCAAAAGAAGAACCCGCAGTGAAAACCACCGCGGGTCCTTGCCGGTTCCGTTCCTTAATCCTCAGACTTATCAAAGGTAACGCCGCCCACACGAACGTTGACAGCGGCAACCTGCATCCCACTGGTGGCCTCCACGTTGGCAATGATGGCCTCCTGAACCTTCTTTGCCACCTCGGGAATGATGCTGCCATAGTTGATCTGAATGGCTACATCAATGGTGATATTGTCGGACTCCCAAAGGATGCTGATCCCCTTGGACAGCTTCTTGCGGCCCAGAATCTGATCGCTGACGCTGCCTCCGGCCAGACCGGAGACGCCTTCCACTTCCAGGGCTGCCGCACCGGCGATCATTTCCAGAACTTCTTCGGAAATATAAACGTCGCCGTGCTCTTCACTGCGGGAGTAGTATTCTCTGCTTTCACTCATGGTGATATCCTCCGTTGCTGTAAGGATTGGGTTTGCATTAATCTCATTGATTATAGCATATCCCATTCAAAGGAGCAAGCCCCATTTAATCCTGACGCTTCCGGGCGGACAGGAGGGTATTCTTCATCAGCATGGCCCGGGTCATGGGACCCACGCCGCCGGGAACGGGAGTGATGGCCGAGGCCACTTCCTTGGCCGCCTCGTAGTCCACGTCGCCGCAGAGCTTGCCTGCGTCATTGTGATTCATAGCCACGTCGATGACCACAGCGCCGGGCTTGATCATGTCGGCGGTCACGATGTTGACCTTGCCCACAGCGGCCACCAGAATGTCGGCGGTGCGGCAGATCTCGGCCAGGTTGGGGGTCCGGGAATGGCAGATGGTCACCGTTCCGTGGCGCTGCAGCAGCAGGATGGCCATGGGCTTGCCCACGATGTTGGAGCGGCCGACAACCACACACTGCTTGCCCTTGGGATCGATGCCGTACTCGTCCAGGATCTCCATGACGCCATAAGGGGTGCAGGGCAGGAAGCCGTCCTTGCCGATGAGCAGAGCGCCCATGTTCATGGGGTGGAATCCGTCCACATCCTTCTCGGGGTCAATGGCCATGAGGACGGCCTCCTCGTTGATTCCCTTGGGCAGAGGCAGCTGGCACAGGATGCCGTCGATGTCTTCCCGGGCGTTCAGCTCATGAATCAGGGCGATCAGTTCGGCCTCGGTAGTCTCCTCGGGCAGGGCGTACTCCTCGCTCAGGAAGCCGCATTCCTCGCAGTCCTTCCGTTTGCTGTTGACATAGACGCGGCTGGCGGGGTTGTTTCCCACGATGATCACAGCCAGACCGGGGGTTCTCTTCAGAGATTCCGCTTCCTTCTTGACCGTTTCCTTGCACTTTTTGGCCAGTGCCTTGCCGTCTAAGATGATTGCCATATTACGCAGTCTCCTCTCCTGTTTTGTTAATTTGATTCACGTACAGATCCATCGGATCCGGGTTCTTTCGAAGCTTCCACAGAATCAGCACGACAGCCACGGCGCAGCTCACAAAGCCCACCATCTGCGACGTGCGGATGCCTGTGGAGAAAAAGTACAGACTGTCGGTGCGAAGGCCTTCGATCAGCCCCCGGCCAAAGCCGTACCAGGCCACATAGAGCAAAAACAGCATACCGTCAAACTTCCGCAGCCCTTTGTACAGGATCAGCAGAAGCAGGCAGAAGCCCACCAGATTCCACAACGATTCATAAAGGAAAGTGGGGTGAACTTCCATGTATTGCTTCACACCGTCTGCCGCCCCTTCGATCCCCATGCGCCAGGGCAGGTCTGTTTCTCTGCCATAAGCCTCCACATTCACAAAGTTT